>CAYYAP010000015.1:13663-29024 GCA_964469575.1 uncultured Thiohalobacter sp. | reverse complement strand
CTATGATGATCCAGGACGGGTTGACAGAGAGGGAGGCCTGCCTGTCCTGTCTGGCTGAGCCACTCACGGACGATGTTCAGACGCTCAAGGCCATCCATCACCTGGTAGGGGCTTATTTCGGGTGATGGGGTCAACAGCCACGGGCGTGGCGAATATTGCTGATCCCGATGTACAAACCATGGCAAGTGACGTACTGACAAGCCCTGCCGAATTTGATGGAAAGACTCACACAAAGACACCCGGTAATGTAGCGGTATGGATACTGATTTACGCGGAGTTGACAGAATTTGCACTGTTTTTTGTGGTGTTTCTGATTGCCAGGCTGGTTTATCCGGATGTGTTCCGGGAAGGCCCGGTGCATTTAAACACCCTGGCAGGTACGACAAATACGATTATACTCGTAACCAGTAGTTTTTTTGTCGCAAAAGCAACTCATGCAATAAAGGCAGGGAAGAGCAGGGCATCCCTGAAGTGGTTTTGGCTGACAATTCTCGCCGGCATGGCCTATTGTGCAGTGAAAGCGTGGGAATACCATTGGAACGCTAATACCGGTGTTCATTTTTCGAATGATCTGTTTTTTTCCTTTTATTACTATCTAACTTTTAATCACTTGCTGCATGTGTTGATAGGCATGTGTGCGATTTTGTGGGTAACGTTGCGTATTCAATTTGATTCGTACGAAGTCAGTGAGCAGGAAGGTCCGGAAAGTGCCGCGTTATATTGGCACATGATAGACCTGGCCTGGATCATAATGTTCCCGCTGCTCTATGTGTTGAGGTAGGCCCCTGCGATGAAGAAACTGGGCAGAATTACCGGTGCATGGATTGCGCTTATGTTGCTGACGGCGACAAGCGCAACAATTGCGGAGTTTGAGAACGCATCCGTTTTCATGATCGTGTTTGTGGGCGTGATAACAGCTGTTAAGGGAAGACTTGTCATAGACCAGCTAATGGGCTTGCGATCAGCGCCACGGGTAATACGCTGGATGATGCGATCCTATTTTTACATTCTTCCACCGTTGATTATTTTGACAGTGCTGCTCCCGGGTTTTTCGGGATAATGCATCAGGGTTTAGCTAGATATTTTTACGTGTCTTAATTGTGTTAACGCGCCTTAGTAAAGTTCTATCCCGGAGTCGAACGGGGTACTATCAGTCTGACTGTTCACAGCAACTGACGTCGGGCACAGCTGACCGACAATCAGGTTTAACTGGCTGGCAGTTTTGGACAGCTCGTCGCACCAGCCCTCGATCCGGTGGGCGTTATCCCCCGTACTCTGGGTTACATCAACAATGGTTTCCATCGACTGACGGATATTGTCCGCCGCTGTGCTCTGGCTGCCAGCGGCATCGGCAATGCCCTGGTTGGCCTGCTTGAGGTTGCCTACTGCACCGACAATTTCAGAGAAGGTAATGGTGGCGTTTTCGACCATCTCCTCACAGGCGGCGGCTTTGTCATTACCGGATGAAATGGCATTGGATGCCTGTTCAACCCCATCCATCACTGCCTGGATGGTGGTGAGAATATCTGCAGTGGATTCCTGTGTGCGCGAGGCCAGTGAACGAACCTCATCGGCGACGACGGCGAAACCCCGCCCGGCTTCACCGGCGCGTGCGGCTTCGATAGCGGCATTCAGCGCCAGCAGGTTGGTCTGTTCGGCGACGCTGTTGATGACATCCAGCACCGAGCTGATGTCTTTGGATTTTTCACCCAGGTCAGCGATGACCGTTGAGGCCAGGGCAACGTCCGCCGTCAGCGCCATGGACGCGCCAATGGCTTCTGTCATCACTTCCTTGCCTTCCTGGGCCAGTTTATCGGACTCCGCCACGTGATTGGCGGCATCCTGGGCTTCATGAGCGACCTGGGATACGGCAGACGCCATACTGGTGACGGCATCACCGATATTAGCGGTCTCATCGCCCTGTTGCGCCATGTGCTGGATGGTATTTTCGGTGTGCGCGGCAATTTCCCTGGCCGCACCGGAGAACTGTTGCGCCGAATCGGTCAGGATAGACAGGACGGTTTGTAACTGGTCCGCCAGGCCGTTATAGGCGTCGGCGACCGGCTTCAGTTCACGGGCAATGCCGAAGTTCAGGCGTGTGCTCTGGTCAATATCGCCTGTGTAGAAGGATTGTATGGTTTCGGCAGCCTGTTTAGCGGGGTTGACCAGAAATCGTCGGAGTACCAAGGCGGCAGCACCTGCCGTAGCCAGGCCCAGCGCAGGCAAAACATAGAGTAAACCTGTTTCTTCGACCGAATCCCACAAACCGAAGGCGATGACGCCGAGCAAGCCGGTTTGAACAAGCAGGAGGGTAAGTAATACGCGTGTCAGGGAGAGCTTTTGCATCCGTTGCCTGGTCTGCTGGTGCGCGCCTCGGCGGCCTTCACCATACTATCGGGTTAATTCCCCGCGACTTTAATCTCTGAGGGTTTAATTCCCCGCCGATTGCAGCGGAAAAACTGTAGGTTGGGCTGAATAAAATGAAGCCCAACAGAATATCAGGGCAGGTTGTTGGGCTTCGCTTCACTCAGCCCAACCTACCGCTTAATTAATCTGACAGATCGCGCAACTTATGCTTTTCAGACATAATTCAGTTATGGCCCAGCAAGATACAGGCGGCGTCGGAGTTGCCGGGATATCACTACGCGATACCGTGCAGGCGTTCCGTACGCCGTTACGCCTGGCGGATCACCGTGGCCTGGTGTGGTTGTCGGGTGAGCCAGCGCAGGTGGGCTGTGTGCTCGACGACTTGCTGAAGGATGAGGCCGGCGTGATCCTGTGGACAGGCGGGGACGCGCCGGACCGGGCAACCCCGGTGGAAGCCCACGAGGTCTCGCGCTGGCTTGGCGCCGAGTGTGATGCGCTGGTCTTTGATGCTCGCAGCGGCTTTGAGCCTGATGCCTTTGGCGCATTGAGCGGCACGCTACGAGGCGGCGGCCTCCTGTACCTGCTGACGCCAGCGCGGCAGGCGTGGCCGGAGCAGCCGGATCGCTACAGCCAACGTCAGGGCATCACGGCAGGCCAGCCGCCCGAACCGCCACGACGCTACCTGCAACGCCTCGCGACCTTGCTGACGGAGGCACCTGGCGTGCTATGGATCGAAGATGGGGTCGTGCGGCAGACGTCGGGCCTCACCACGGATTCGTCGTGCCGGCACAGGCCGGCATCCACTGGTGGCAAACCAGATCATCAGGATGGTCCGTGTTTGACCGCTGACCAGCAGCTGGCAGTGACTGAGGTCATGCACGTGGTTTCCGGCCATCGGCGCCGCCCGGTAGTGCTGCTTTCCGACCGGGGACGCGGCAAATCAGCAGCCTTTGGTATTGCCGCCGCGCGCCTCATTGCCGAACAGGGCAAACATATCCTGGTGACGGCCGCGCGACGTCGTGCGGTAGATACGTTGATGCAACAGACCAGGTCGATGTTATCGCCTGCGCAGTGCGCCTCGCTGTGTTTTGTGGCGCCGGATGTTCTGGCGCAACAGCCGCAACCCGCCGACCTGTTACTGGTTGACGAGGCGGCAGCGATTCCTGCGCCCTTGCTGGAAACCCTGCTTAAACACTACCCACGCATGGCGTTTGCCACCACTGTTCATGGTTATGAAGGCACCGGGCGAGGGTTTGCGCTGCGTTTCAACGCCGTGCTGGACCGACTCTCCAACAGCTGGAAAAACGTAACGCTGCAAACGCCGATTCGCTGGGCGCCGGACGACCCGCTGGAGGCGCTGACCTTTCGGTTGTTGATGCTGGATGCGGCGGCTGCGCCGGATAAGGCCCTGCGCGAGTCGGACACCCGTGAGGCCAGTATCGAATGCATTGAACGAGATCAGCTGGCACAGGATGAAGTGCTGCTGCGGGAGTTGTTTGGCCTGCTGGTGCTGGCACACTATAAAACCCAACCGTCGGACCTGCGCCAGTTACTGGATGCCACGAACCTGTCGGTGACCCTGTTGCGCCTGAACGGCCACGTGGCCGCCGTGGCGCTGGTCGCCGATGAAGGCGGGTTCGACCGTGAGCAGGCCGAGGCGATTGTTGCCGGCACCCGTCGTCCCTATGGCCACCTGTTACCGGAAACACTCGCCGTGCACCTGGGCAGGGTTGAAGCGCCGTTGCAGCGCGCCGCACGGGTGATGCGCATTGCCGTGCATCCGGCGGTGCAGGGCCGGGGGCTGGGTTCACAGTTACTGGCGCACATTGGCGAGGCAAGCCGACAGGCGGGTTACGACTACCTGGGGTCAAGCTTTGGCGCCAGTGCGCGTTTGCTGCGTTTCTGGGACAAGGCCGGTTTGCAACCCGTGCGGGTGAGTGAACGGCGCAGCGCCAGCAGCGGGTATCACTCCGTGGTCGTCATGAAATCGCTGAGCGAGCGCGGTGAACGCTTGTTTACTGCAGCGCGCCAACGTTTTTTGCGGCATTTCCCACACCAGCTGTCTGATAGTCTGCGGGATCTGGAAACGCCACTGGTAATCGCATTGATGCGTCGTGCGCCGGACAGCGCACTGACATTAACAGCGGATGATCGGGAAGATATACGGCGCTTTGCCTGCGAGCGACGTTTCCTGGAATCGGCCATCGGCGCGCTCTGGCCATGGTTGTGTAACTGCCTGATGTCGCCGCAGTCACTCGATGCGCTGGACGCTGCGGGGGCTGAACTGCTGGTTGCGCGTATTTTGCAAAAACGCGACTGGGCGTACTGCGCCCGTCGTGCCGGGCTGACCGGTCACAACCAGGTGCTGGAAAAACTGCGCGGACTGGTGCGGCAACTCCTGGAGTGATTCTGTTAGGATAGGTGCCATCTGTTTGAGGGGTTTTACCCGGGTATCACACCATTATGAGCCGATACATCAACGAGGCCGGGAGCGACAGCCAGGACTGTACCGGCGTCCTGCTGGTCAATCTCGGTACGCCGGACAAGCCGGATACCCGTTCGGTACGCCGTTACCTGGCCGAGTTTCTTTGGGACCCGCGGGTTGTCGAGATCTGGCGGCCGCTGTGGTGGTTGATCCTGCACGGTGTCATCCTGCGCATACGTCCGCGCAAGGTAGCAGCCCTGTACCGCTCGATCTGGACAGCGGAAGGTTCACCGTTACTGGTTATCCCTGAGCAGCAATGCGAACGGATTGCGGCGCGGCTTGCCGAGCTTGTGCCGGGCCGTGTCGAAACCGTGCTGGCCATGCGTTATGGTTCCCCATCGATCGAGGCTGGCCTCAATGTGTTGCGCCAACGTGGTGCGCGTCGTTTACTGGTGTTGCCTTTATACCCGCAGTATTCGGCGACCACTACGGCTTCGGTGTTTGACGAGGTCGCCCGGGTGCTGACCCGCTGGCGTCGCGTGCCCGGTCTGCGTTTTATCCACCACTACCATGATGACCCGGGCTATATTGCCGCGCTGGCGACCAGCCTGCGCGAATACTGGAGCGAACACGGGCAGCCGGATAAATTATTGATGTCGTTTCACGGCATACCGGAGCGCTGTGTGCTGGCGGGCGACCCGTATTATGAGGAAGTGCAGCAAACGGCGCGAAGTCTTGCCGATGCGCTGGCCCTTGGTGATGAGCAATGGCTGCTGGCGTTCCAGTCGCGTTTCGGTCGTGAGCCATGGTTGTCCCCTTACGTGGATGGCACCCTGAAAGACTGGGGCGGGCAGGGTGTCGGTCGTGTCGATGTCGTGTGTCCCGGTTTCAGTGCCGATTGCCTGGAAACCCTGGAAGAGATATCCGTGCAGAACCGCGAAACTTTCCTGGCCAGTGGCGGACGCGAATTTCATTACATCCCTGCGCTCAATGCGCGCGACGATCATATCGAAGCCCTGTCGCAACTACTGCGGCGTCACCTGTCCGGCTGGGACAATGACAGTGAAAATAGGGTGGATAAACCGCAGGCTGCACGCGCGTTCGGGACGGAACGCTGACCGGGGCCGGTCATGGCAGACGGGCGTTCCCGACCACGCGTTGCCGTCAGTAGTTGCCTGCTGGGCGAACCGGTGCGCTACGACGGCGCACACAAGCGCAACGCATCAGTCATCGACCTGTTGTCGGTGTACTTCGACAGGGTTCCCGTGTGTCCTGAGGTAGCGATTGGCATGGGCGTACCACGTCCACCGATCCGGCTGGTGAAGCTGGAAGAGGGTATTCGCGCACGAGGTGTAGAGGATGCCAGCCATGACGTCACCCGGCCACTACAGGCCTTTGCACAGCAATGCGCGGTTCAGCTGGCTGGCGTCAGCGGCTACATCTTCAAGAGCCGTTCACCGAGTTGTGGTTTGAATGATACTGACCTGTTCAATGCCGATGGCGGGCTGATCGGGAAAACTGCGGGTATTTTTTCCGCCATGATCCACGAGCTTCTTCCTGAACTGCCCGGGATTGATGAAAATCAGCTGGAGGACCCGGCGCAACGTGATGCTTTCGTGCAACAGGTGCGCGACTACCACGCGAAACGGCAGGGTGGCCGATGAGCATCAGTGTGCTTGCCCTGCAGCGCGCCAGGAAACAACTGGAAGTGTTTTGTGCACAGCGTCAGGGTTCGGGCAGTGAACTGCGCTGCCAGTTGCAGGATGATAGCCTGATCCTGCAACAGAACGGACAGTCACTGGTCAGGCTGCAACTCGACGGGATGCAGTGGAAAGTATTCTGGTGTCGCGATGAGGCGCAATGGGAGCCCTGGCCGCACCTGCCGGTTTGCCATGACATCCAGCAGGTAATCGAGGAACTGGAGCAGGCGCCCCTGCACGTACACTGGAAAGCCTAGGCAGGGCCGGCCTGATCAGGCGGGGGGGTAAAGTCGTTACCTTCGGCGTCAAGGCATGACAGATCTGCCGAGGCCATATCGTAATACCAGCCATGTAACTGCAAGCGCTTTTCCGCGACGCGTTTTTGTATCCACGGGAAGGTTTCCAGGTTGGCCAGCGATATCCTGATGGCATCCAGTTCACAGGCGTAGATCCGCTCATCGAGCGTATTCAGGTCTGTCCTGTCCAGGGCGCGTCGGCGGGCGTTCTCGACAAGGCTCATCCAGTCGGCAATAAACCTGTCTTCGCACCCCTCGGCCTGTCCTTCGAGCAAGGCGCGGATGCCGCCACAGCGCGCATGGCCCAGCACGATAATATGCTCAACCTCCAGGCCACACACCGCGAACTCCAGTGCCGCGCTGGTGCTGTGCCAGTCGCCTTCGCCCTCGCAGGGAGGCACCAGGTTGGCCACATTGCGGATCACGAACAGGTTGCCCGGGGTGCTGTCTGTGATGACAGCGGGGTCGACACGTGAGTCACAGCAGGCGACGACCGCCACTTTCGGCGATTGTCCTGCGTGAGCAAGTTCCATCAGTTGTTGGCGATTTTCCTCGTAGTAACCACGACGAAAACGGCGGTATCCCGCTACGAGTTGATCAATGGCATTCAATCCTGTCTCCGGTGTTGTGGCCCTGAATTCGACCGGGCCACAGTGTAGACGGGTTTAATGTCAGGCAAAAGTCGATTATTGTCTCCATACTGTGCGTATTTAATGACGTTAAGGGAAAACAAGGCATGAGCGAGCAGGATAAACCGCCCGGAGAATCGACGGAAAACGGCGTTTTTCACGCGCCCTGGGAAAAGTCTTTCGACAGGATGGTGACGCCGTTCGAAGAGTTTATCCATCGTCAAACGACCTCGGGTCTGTTGCTCATGGCAACGGCAATCCTGGCGCTGGTGATGGCGAACAGCGCGCTGTCCGGGATATACCTGGATGTGCTGCATACCCCGGTGGGATTCAGTGTCGGCGACTGGCGGCTGGAGAAAACCCTGCACCACTGGGTGAACGATGGCCTGATGGCGCTGTTCTTCTTCCTGGTGGGACTGGAACTCAAACGTGAGATCCTGGTCGGCGAACTGGCGGCGCCGCGCCAGGCGGCTTTGCCGATTGTTGCCGCCATCGGCGGCATGCTGGTACCGGTGCTGGTGTATTTTATCTTCAATCCCGATGGTGACGCAGCGCAGGGCTGGGGTATTCCGATGGCGACCGATATTGCTTTCGCGATTGGCGCCCTGGTGTTGCTGGCGCACCGCGTGCCGAAAGCATTGATCACTTTCCTGGTGGCCCTGGCGATTGTCGATGATCTGGGTGCCGTGCTGGTGATTGCGTTGTTCTATACGGATAAAATTGTGTGGGAAGCGTTGATCGCGGCCACCGTGATACTCGCCGTGCTGATCCTGTGCAACCGGGTGGGTATACGCCGCACCCTGCCCTATTTTATTCTTGGTGGCCTGTTATGGTTTGCCCTGCTCAAATCGGGCGTACACGCTACCCTGGCCGGTGTATTGACGGCTTTCACTATCCCGGCAACGCCCAAATATGACCCCGTTCGTTTTAGCGGGCACGTTCGTGAATTGATGGCGCGTTTTGACGCCAGCCACCAGCCGGGGAAAAGTATTATGACCAATGATGCCCTGCGTTCCGTGGTGCGAACACTGGGCAATGGCGCGCGCAAGGTAGAGGCACCGCTGCAGCGGCTGGAACATGGGCTGCATATGCCGGTAGCCTTCCTGGTGATCCCTGTTTTTGCCTTCTTCAATGCCGGTATACCGATGGAGCTTGCGGGCCTGGAAAAAACGCTGACCCACCCGGTCACATTCGGTGTGATGTTCGGGCTGGTACTGGGAAAATTTATCGGTATCACCGGAGCCTGTTGGCTGGCGCTTAAATTTGGCCTGGGTCAGCTTCCCGCAAACACGCGTTTCAGCCAGATTGCGGGCGTGGCCTTGCTGGCGGGCATTGGTTTTACCATGGCCATTTTTATCGCCGAGCTGGGTTTTGCGGAACAGCCCGAGTACCTGTTAATGGCAAAAACCGGCATTTTGCTGGCGTCCTGTGTCGCCGGTGTGAGTGGCTTTATCTGGCTAAAGTGGGTCAGCGAGCACTGATAGCCCCGAGCGGGTTGACAGATGCCAGGGTTGGTATGATGCTTGTGTCCCGCATGGAACTCGCGACGAAGGTGTGGTCATGGACGATCTGGAGCTTAGGGCAGCACGTCTTGAGAAAGAGAAACACGCCCTGCTGGAGATGGGTGAAGTGCTGGTCTCCGAGCTTGACCCCGACCGCCTGCTCAGGCTGGTCGCCGAAAAAACCCGTGAGCTGATCGGGGCACGAAGAGTACTGATCCCGCTGATTGATGATGACCTGAAGACCTATAGCTACCGGGCGGGGTGCGGGGAACATACCGATGAAATCATTGGCGAGTCCCTGCCCATTGGTATGGGCGTCTGCGGCTGGGTGTGGAAGCACAGGCGCCCCTGGTGGCATGGCGTGCTGGAGGAACTCAACCTGGATGAGCGTAGCCGCTGGGAGGCGCAGGTGGGTAACACCCTGCTTGTGCCGCTGATTGGCAAGCAGGATTTCCTCGGCGGGATCGCCTGTATCGACAAGAACAACGGTGATGACTTTGATGTACAGGATCTCGCTCTTCTAAAGTTGTTTGCGCAGCAGGTTGCGCTGGCGATAGAGAATGCCACCCTGTTTAACAACATGGAACGCAAGGTCGTTGAACGCACCCGTGAATTACAGCAGGTTGTAACCCGGGTTGAATCCGCCAATAAAATGAAGTCTGAATTTCTCGCCAACATGAGCCACGAAATTCGCACGCCGTTGACGGCGATTATTGGCTACGCGGAATGCACCCTGGAATCCGGTCAGACCATGGAGCAGAGGCTGCAGGCGATCCGCACGATCATCTCCAGCGGCAGGCACCTGCTCAGCCTGATCAACGATATCCTCGACCTGGCCAAGGTGGAGGCCGACCACCTTGTGGTTGAGTCAATCCTGCTGTCGCCGGTCACCCTGCTTGAAGAGGTTGGCGCAATTATAAGGTCACAGGCCGGGGACAAGTCGCTGGCGTTCTCGGTGGATTATTGCTGGCCCATACCGGCAGAAATTTACAGCGACCCGATGCGCCTTAAACAGATCCTCATCAACCTGTGCAGTAATGCCCTGAAGTTCACTCACCAGGGGGAGATAAGGCTCTCGCTGGGTTGTGATGATGACGGGCAAACGCTTGTCTTCAAGGTGAGCGATACCGGTATTGGTATGAGCGAGGATCAGCAAGAAAAGATCTTTGGTCAGTTTGCACAGGCCGATGTAGCTACCACACGGGAATACGGTGGAACAGGGCTTGGGCTGTACCTGTCGCGGCAACTGGCGGAGAAACTGGGGGGTATTCTGTCGGTACAGAGTGCGCCAGGCCAGGGGAGCTGTTTTACGCTGACGCTGAAAGCGGATTTGCCGGGTGATGAGGAATGGCTGTACTCACAGATTCCTGCCGAGACGTGTTTGCCTGCGGAAAAACCACAGGCGGGTATGCAGTTACGGGGGCACGTTCTGCTGGCGGAGGACAATGAGATCAACCAGCAGCTGATTTCCCACATGATCACGCGCACAGGCGCTGATGTCACGGTTGTGAATAACGGCGAGGAAGCCGTGCATACCGCCTCTCTACAGGTGTTTGATCTGGTCCTGATGGATATCCAGATGCCGGTCATGGATGGACTGGAAGCCACACGCTGGTTGCGCTCGCAGGGTTATGACGGCTACATCGTCGCTTTGACTGCCAACGTGATGTCGGCTGATATCACCCGTTATAAGGAAGGTGGATTTAACACACATCTTGCCAAACCGCTGGACCAGGACAGGTTCCTGAAGATACTCAGGGAACATTTGCGTGTGGTTGACGAGCCGGGCGATTGTTCGCCCATCTACCCGGAGGGTGACTTTAGCGATCCGGCGCTGGCCGGCATGCTGGAGCGGTTCCTGGTGTCACTATCGGGCCGTGTCAGCCAGATGCGGGACTACCTGGATGCG
This sequence comes from uncultured Thiohalobacter sp., assembly GCA_964469575.1. Taxonomy (GTDB): domain Bacteria; phylum Pseudomonadota; class Gammaproteobacteria; order DSM-19610; family DSM-19610; genus Thiogranum. Next base: position 18,196 of record CAYYAP010000015.1, on the reverse strand, counting down.
AGTGACTGGGATAACCTTGAAAGTGAGGTGCATAACCTGAAGGGCATGGGTGGAAGTTTTGGTTTTCCGCAGCTTACCGAACTGGCGGGCACTATCCAGTTTGAGATGACAAAGGAGAGCTATTCCGAAGTCGAACTTTCGTTACAACGCCTTGAAAGGCTGGTTGAAGGCATACTGCTCGGCAGGAAACAGACCTCCTCAGTCAGCCACCCTGGGTATCGTCAGTGACGAAATCAATGCGTCAAGATTCGTGTCGGTTAACTCCGTTCCACCCAGCGTCTGTTCGAACAGGTTTATCATGGCCTCGACCTGTTCGTTAAATTTAAGCCCCCTGGAAAACAGTCGGTTGGTTTGTTCGAGGCAGGCCTCACCGACAGCAAGCACCTTGCTTTCACTGTCCTCACTGAGTTCATTGACGGCGCCAATTTCATCGATGGTCAGGCCAAGGTCTTCGAGCATCTGCTCAACAATGCTTGCGCTGCCTATTCTGATGGTCTGGTTTTGCCGCTGTATATGCCGGAACGTCTGCAGGATAAAGTCGAGTAGTTTGTGAAGCTGAGTGGTACGTTGTTTCACCTGTTGCCCATTAATCAGCGCGATTACCCGGCCTTCAACGCCTTCGATCAGGCGTGCGATGTAGTCCTTGTAATTTCCGTAGCGTACTTCGTCATCCAGGGGCATGTTTTTGACCAGCAGCGAACAGTGCCTGTCGCTGAAGACCGTTCGACAGCCAAAATCGTGAATGCGTCCCCGGTCTATTGTGGCAGACAGCACACGTTGTTCGATCGGGCTGACCTGCCCGGCATCCGAATGATTGCCGGTGTCTGACCCCGTACGGATTTGCAACGCACACTGCAGTCCCCATGCAGAGGTGGTTTCGAATAATTTTTCCGCCAGCGCGGAGAAGGATGCGCATTTCAGTGCTTCAAGCAGAAACAGGTTGATGGCGCCATAGGCGCTGGTGTCAGTCAATGCCTGGAATGCCGTTCTGTTTGCATCCTCCAGTTGTTGTGCGAGGGCTTTGCGGCTTTCGTCTATCTCAATGTTTTGTTGAACCTTGATTTGCAGTTCATCGGGCTTGAAAGGTCTGACGAAATAATCTGCTGCGCCGACCGTGTAACCCCTGAGAATTTCTTCTTCGTGGTCATTGGAAGATACGAAGATGACAGGGCATTCCTGCGTGCGTTCGTCCTCCTTGAGGCGCTGGCAGGTTTCATAGCCGTCCATACCCGGCATTTTGATATCCAGTAGCACCAGGGACGGTGGATCGTCACTGGCCACATGGATCGCCTGTTCCCCGCTGTCCACGGTGGTGACGGTGTAGTGCGTGGATAACAGGTGCGACAGGTATTCCCTGTTCAGTTCCTCGTCATCAACGACCAAAATTCGTTTTGTCTGCATGCGCTGGCGCCTGAATCGTTTGAGTGGCAACACAGACACTAACCCGTAGGGTAGCTGGCTACACCTGTAGGATATGACGCTTGACGCGGAAGGCCTGATGTGCTTTTGAGGTCAGGTGCCGGTCTGACGTGTGACGTCGACATAGAGCTTCAGGTGCTGCCCGGGTTGCAGGTAACCCTTCTTCGGCAGGCCGTTCCAGCGGCGCAGGTCAGCCACCCGAACCTTGAAGCGGCTGGAGATACGCGACAGGGAGTCGCCTTTGTGTACCGTGTAATACACGGTGCGCCGTTGTAAACCCGAGCGTGTGCGGTAGCTGACCGGCTGGTGAGTCCACACCACCAGTTTCTGACCGACGCGTAACGGGTCGCCGGGCGCCATACCGTTCCACGAGGCCAGTTTGCGTACACTGACCTTGTATTGCCGCGACAGGTCCCAGAAGGTATCGCCGGTGCTGACAATATGCTGGCTGCGCTGCCCCTTGCGGCGAGCGTTCTGTTTACGGTTCAGGCGCTGGGTGGCGCTGAGGCGGTAGTTTTTCTGGCCGGTGCTGGAAACGGGGACGAGCAGGTATTTACCCGCGCGTATCGAGTGACCGCGTATCTGGTTGGCAACCTTCAGTGCGTCTATCGTCGTGTGGTAGCGTCGGGCGATGTGTCCGAGCGTCTGACCGCTGAGTACCTTGTGGCGCAGCCAGTGGATACGTTTCTCGGGGGGGAGTTTGGTAATGGCGGCACGGAACTGTTCGACCTGTGCAGAGGGGATCAGCAGCCGGTGCGGCCCTTTTGGTGGGGTGGCCCACTGGTTGAAACCGGGATTGAAGCGGTACAGGTCGTCGAGATCGATACCCGCAAGATCAGCGGCAATGGCCAGGTCAATCTGGCCACCGGTGTCGATCATTTCGAAGGGAGGCTCAATATCGACCGGTTCCAGTTTGACGCCATATTTCTCCGGCGAATTGACCAGCTGTTTCAGTGCAATCAGTTTGGGGACATAGGCGCGGGTTTCCCGGGGCAGGTCGAGATCCCAGAAACTGACCGGCTTGCCTTTCCTGCGGTTGCGGCGAATGGCCTTGATGACGGTGCCTTCACCGGAGTTGTAGGCCGCCAGCGCCAGCAGCCAGTCGCCGTGGAAGCGTTTGTGCAGGTACGTCAGGTAGTCGAGCGCGGCGCGCGTCGATTCAACCAGGTCACGGCGCCCGTCATACCACCAGTCCTGTTTCAGACCATAGCGTTTACCGGTGGCGGGGATAAACTGCCACAGGCCCGCCGCGCGGCCGTGTGAATAGGCGAAGGGGTCATAGGCGCTTTCTACGACCGGCAACAGGGCAATTTCCGCCGGCATATCGCGTTGTTCAACCTCTTGCAGGATATGGGCGGCGTAGCGACCTGCCCGCTGGGTGACGCGGCGCATATATTCATGATGTCTGGCGTACCAGTCACGCTGTGCGCGAACGCGCGCATCGTTGCGAGCAGGCAGGCCGAAATTCCGCCGCATGGCTTCCCAGAGGTCAGTGGGTGCCAACAGGGTCGGGATGTCGGACAGGATGCCGGTCAGGGGTTGGGCGGAGGCGAGCAGGGTAACACCGGCTTTTGGCGTCGAAGCGCGATGGAGGGTCTGCACGGCCGGTAAGGCTTCTGCTCGCTCGACAGGTGACTGTGCGGCGCAGGCGCCGAGCAACAGCGCAATCGCAGGAAATAATCGTGTGAAGTGCTTGAACATAATGTCCTTATCGGCGGGGCGCCCGTGTCATTGAACGACAAGTGGGTGGATGCTGACAGCCCCGGCAGGGTGCGTCAAGCACTGTAGCCCGCCCCCCGGTATGCGTTATGATCGTGCCGGATATGGGAGATAACCACATGCCAGCCTCTGGATCGGGCCGCCTTGAAGCCCTGCGCGAATGGTGCAGGCGACCGCTTGGGCGTCGTCTGGCGGAGGCCGAGCAGGCTGCATTGCGTGAGGTGCTGTGTGACGTGTTTGGTTATCACCTGGTGGTGCTGGACCCGTCCTGTGAGATTGAATCACTGGAGGCCAGCCGTATTATCCACCGGATGGTGCAGACCTGCAGCCGCAAGGGGCTGGTGCGCCGCCCTGAGCTGATTGCCAGCAGTGAGCAGCTTCCGTACCTGTCTGACAGTATCGACGCATTTGTTTTGCCGCACGCGCTGGAGATTGCGCAGAACCCGCACCAGGTGTTGCGCGAAATCGACCGTTGCCTGATCGCCGAGGGGCACCTCGTTATTATGGGTTTCAATCCTTACGGCTGGTGGGGGGGCAGAAGGATACTGTCGGGTAAGCACAGCGCCAGTCCCTGGTCGTTGCGCTTTATCGGTCTGCCCCGACTGAAAGACTGGTTGTCTCTGCTGGGGCTCGATACGGTGCATTCCCGTTACCTGTTTCCGCACCCGCCGTGGGCGTATGGACCCGGAAAGGAACACCGGGGTATTCTGCAACGCCTGCACCGCGATCGCTGGCCGTTGCTGGCCGCATCCTACCTGTTAGTCGCCAGGAAACGGGTGGTGACACTGACGCCGATCAAGCCGCGCTGGCGACCGCGCCGCGCCATCCTTGCGGGTGGTGTCATTGAATCGAGAGATGGAGGTCTGGCGGGACATGGCTGAGCCAGAGGACACCCCGGGGCGGGTGGAAATTTTTACTGACGGCGCCTGCAAGGGCAACCCGGGACCGGGTGGCTGGGGCGCGTTGCTGCGCTATAACGGACACGAGAAGGAACTGTTTGGCGGCGAGGCGGAAACCACCAATAACCGTATGGAGCTGATGGCGGCGATCCAGGCGCTGGAAAGCCTCACGCGCCCGTGTTCGGTCAGCCTGACGACCGATTCGGTGTATGTCAGGAGCGGCATCACCGAGTGGTTGCCCAACTGGAAAAAACGCGGCTGGAAAACCGCCGCGCGCAAACCGGTGAAGAATGCTGACCTGTGGAAACGCCTGGACGCGGCCGCACAGCCACACGAGGTGTCATGGCACTGGGTGAAAGGGCATAGCGGACACCCGGAAAACGAACGCGCCGATCAGCTGGCAAACTGCGGCATCGAACAACTGGGAGGATAAATCATGCGGCAGATTGTACTGGATACAGAAACCACCGGCCTGGAGCCGAAAGACGGCCACCGT
>CAYYAP010000015.1:0-13563 GCA_964469575.1 uncultured Thiohalobacter sp. | reverse complement strand
GCAGATTGTACTGGATACAGAAACCACCGGCCTGGAGCCGAAAGACGGCCACCGTATTATTGAAATCGGTTGCGTCGAACTGCTCGGTCGCAAACTTACGGGCAATACCTTTCACCAGTATCTTCAGCCCGGGCGCGAGATCGATCCCGGCGCCATTGAAGTACACGGTATCACCAACGAATTCCTGGCCGATAAACCGTTGTTTGAAGATATTGTCGATGATTTTGTGGATTTCATCCGTGGTGCGGAACTGGTCATTCACAATGCGCCGTTCGATGTGGGTTTCATCAATCATGAGTTGCACCTGTGCGGGTATGGCGCGCAGGTATCGGACCTGTGCGAGGTGCTGGATACGCTGAAAATGGCGCGCCGGTTGCATTCGGGGCAGAAGAACAACCTGGATGCCCTGTGCAAACGCTACATGATCGACAATTCCAGTCGCGAGCTGCACGGTGCGTTGCTCGATGCGGAGATTCTTGCCGATGTTTACCTGGCGATGACCGGCGGCCAGGTCACCCTGTCGCTGGGTGAAGGCGAGGAGACGGGGAGTGGTGCGCACCGTGAACAACCGCTTCGACGGCTGGATACCAACCGTCCCGCACTGCGTGTCATTCACCCGGACGCGGAGGAGCTTGCGGCGCACGAAGCCGGACTCGAAACCCTGGCCAAAGCCGCAGGCGGTTCAGCGGTGTGGCAGAAGCCCGACCTGCATTGACCCCGGCATTACAGGATGCTTGCGTTTAACCACAGGTGCACAAGGATGCTGGCGGCGTAACCCAGCGCGATCACCGGTGTCCATTTAAGGTGCGAGAAAAACGTATACTGGCCGCGCGCCTGTCCCATCAGCGCCACGCCGGCCGCTGATCCGATCGACAACAGACTGCCGCCCACACCGGTTGCCAGGGTGACCAGCAGCCACTGCCCGAGCGGCATATCAGGATTCATCGACAGCACGGCAAACATCACCGGAATATTGTCAATGATGGCGGATAGTGTGCCAACCAGAACATTCGCCGTGGTCGCACCGAGGCCGGTATACAGCAGTTGTGAAAAACTGCTGAGATAGCCAATAAATCCCAGCCCCCCGACACAGAGTACAACACCATAGAAGAACAGCAGCGTATCCCACTCGGCGCGGGCGAGCCGGCTGTAGATATCAAAGGGTTGTTCCTGGCGACCCACCGGCAGGATGTCACTGACCGTTTCGTAGCTGTCGGGTATGGCGGCAGTGTACACATGGGTCTTTTTCAGGTAGTAACCGAAGAATTGCAGGTAAGCCAGCCCGGTCATCATACCCAGCATGGGCGGCAGGTTAAGATAGTTGCGAACGCCGATGGCTGTCAGGATGGTGGCGGCAAACAGAAACATGATGACGATGCCGCCGCGCCGTATCCTCACCAGCTTTCTATCCGTCGGCGGCATGCCTTTCGGAACAAAGGCATGCATACACAGTGCCGGCACCATGAAGTTAACCAGTGACGGAATGAAGAGCCGGAAAAAGGTATTGAAGTCCACCAGGCCTTTTTGCCAGACCATGAGCGTGGTGATATCGCCGAACGGGCTGAATGCGCCGCCGGCATTGGCGGCAACCACAATACTGGTGCAGGTCAGGCTGATAAACCGGGTATTGTTTTTACCCACTGCCAGCACCACAGCGCACATAACCAGCGCTGTGGTCATATTGTCAATGACAGGGGAGAGGAAAAAGGCAATGGTGCTGGTAATCCAGAACAGTAGTCGATAACTGCAACGTTTGCGCGCCAGCCTGGAGCGCAGCGCATCGAACACGCGGCGTTCGTCCAGGGCATTGACATAGGTCATGGCCGCCAGCAGGAACAGAAACAGCTCGGCAAACTCCATCAGGGTATGCCGCAGGGCTATGGTGGTGACCTGGGGCAGGTCGTTCTGGCTGTATTGCCAGGCGATCATCGCCCAGATGAGACCGGCCGCGAGAATGACCGGTTTTGACTTGCGCAGGTGGGTAAATTCTTCGCACATGACCAGCAGGTAGGACAAGCTGAAAAGAATCAGCGCGATATAGCCAACCGGGCGTGTGGTCAGATCAAGGGCGCCCGGGCCGGAGGGTTCTGCGAGAGCATTTGGCGTGTACAGCAAAAGCCACGTTAGGAAGGCGTATACGCCTGATCGGATGAGGCGGGAAGCGTGCAGGTCGATACCAGCTAACATAAGCGCAGTATATCGACTGCGTGGTGGGTTGCAACGCCCGCGCCGGGGACTTCAGTACGGTGTCAGTCGTAGACCAGTGTGCTGATAATTTCGAGATGTTGCGGCGAAACGTCGATAATCTGGAATCCCGTCCAGAAGATGCCCGATTCATCGGTGTCATCACACCAGAGGCTTTCCACACCGACCTGTATCTCGATTTCCCTGTCGCAGCACTGCAAGGGAACGCGCAGCTGTAACAGCGTGCCGGGATTGATCCTGGACGGGTTCATTATCATCATCCCTTCAACCGATAAATTGACCAGTTGCCCCATCACAGCACCGCTGTGGACATCAAAGACCCGGGGGTGATCCGGGATGGAAACGCGGGTCAGTTTGCGTTGATCGTCGTCTTTTATACGGGGGTCAGTGTGCATCAGCTATTCTCCTGGATCAGGCGTGCGCGGTCTGTGGGGCTCCGTGGTCGAGCATGCGATGGATGGCGCTGAGTGCCCGGTCAACAAAAGGTTTCTTCTGTTCATTAATCATGCGCACCTTGCCGGCGATCATGTGGTCTGCAAGATCGGTCATGGAGATGATGGCGGCTTTTATGCCCATCTGGTCCACGAACATGAATTTCTCTGTGACGGTGCTGCGCCAGGACAACTTGGCGCGTTGTGTGGTCTTCTCTTTGCCGGAAAACTCGAACCATGTGCCGAAGGGAACAGACTTGAGTTCACGGATCATGGCTTCCTGTTCCGGTGACAGGCTGTTTTCACCTGATGTCGGCTCATCTACGGCTGTTTCCGGTTCAGCGACCTCAACAGGGATCTCGGTAACCGGAACCTGTTCATCGACCAACTTGTTCTGACTGGTAAACAGGTCAAGCAGGAGTTTTTCCTTGTCGGGCTGTTGCAGTGTCGCCGCTGCGGCGCGCAAGGTTTTCTGGTGTTCACCCAGGGATTGTGATCGCTGGTTGCGTTCTGCTTCATTGCTGACTGGCGTCGCATTACGGACGATCGTGCCGGCCAGTTCGATGGCCATGCGCCAGTCTTCACTGTGTTCCGCATCTGCCTGGCGCAGTAAAATAAACGTCAGTTTGTCTGACCAGATGCGCTGCAAAAACATTTTTGCCGCTACAGCGACTGTGTGTTCGCCAATTAGCGTGCGAATTTCCTGCTGGGCGCGCTGCCGTGCTTCCTGCAGTTTTTCCTGTCCGTTCGCAGCCTCATTGGTGCGTTTTTCAACCAGTGTCGAGCGTTGTTCAAGCTCGGAAATAATCTTTTCAAAGTCGTTGACCAGTTCCTCAAATATCTCTACGTCTTCATCAAAATCGTTCAGCACCTTGTCGACGATCTCTTTCATCCTGGAAAATACACCGCGTTCCAGGTTTGTTTCATTAACCCAGTGGATACCGGCCGCGGTCATATCGTTGAGGAGCTTCCGTGCAGGATGCTGGGAGCGAGTGAAAAAAGACTTGTCGATCACGGCGACTTTGAGCAGCGGCGTGTGCAGACGGCTCAGCAGCGCCTTGACGACGTCGGGAAGGCTGTCTTCTTTCAGCATGTATTCGAACAGTAGTCCTACCAGTTCGATCACGTTGGTGTCTGCCGCGGGAATCTTGCGGCGATCCATGTCGCCAAATACCTTGCCGCGTTCCTCGGCAAGTGTCGTCTGCAGGCGATCAATCAACGTCTGGTCGATTTCGATATTCTCGATAAATTCATCGCTGGATACGGAAGCCGAGGCAGAAGACATGCGGGCCTGCACCTGTTTGATACGCGGCAGCAGCACAGATGAGCCGCCTTCGCTGCGATTGCCGGCGGCTTCCCCGCCGGGATCGGCTGTACCGCTGCTGTACCCGCCGCTACCGGCATAACCGCTATCGCCACCATAACCGCCACCTGTCGCGGCACCGGCAACGCCGGGACCGGCAGGTGAGTGGGCGCCGATAGGGGTGACATTACCCACGGCACCGCTGCTACCACTGTATCCACTCCCTCCACTCACTGCTGCACCCGGCGCAGTGCGTCGGACCGCCATCAGTTCACAGATGCGTCCAAACAGTTCGTCGCCGAGTTCTGACGGGCTCTGTTCCTGATCGTTCTCTTCAGTTTCATGGCTACAGGTTTCCTGTTCCCCGCTATCACTGTTTTCATCCACTTCCTTCTGGATAATTTCCACGCTGCCTGGCTGCTTGCGTACCTCGTAGCGCAGGTTCGGCAGTATGTCGGCTTCGATCAGGCGCTTGTTGTATTCATCGAACAGATTATCAACTTTTGCCAGCACGTATTTTTCAAACAGTGCGATGAATACCACGCGCACCTTGTTTTCCAGCTCCAGTTCTCCTACAGCATACTGAATTGCGGTGCCGAGCCATACCGGGCCACCGGGTATCTGCGGTTCCTCGATCGCATTGCCACCATTAACAATGGATAAACGTTGTTTGAGCGCAAAGATACGATCCATGATGCGGCTGCTGAGCTTCTGGCTGGCATTCTGACAGGCGACGGAGAGTTCCATGTCATCCGTATTAACCAGGGACAGTGTGACGGCATCCGTGTCGGGTGTGGCTTGCCGGTCAGGAGAGGCCGGGAATTTGTTAAAGCTGTGTTTGAGTTCCTCGAAGAAACGCTGTTCGATGGCCTTGCGCCGTTTTCGTACTTCACTCATCGCCTCGAAGAACACGGACTGGGCCATATTGTTCTGGGCTTTCTCGGCGAAATCGAGTAATGCGACGTCGGCATTCTCGAACATGCGGTCGAGCAAAGGCTTGAGGTGACTGATTTCCATATCCATGCACTTGCCCAGCAATTTTGCGAATTGTGGTGCGATAGCCATTCGGGACTCCATCCTGATGGTTGTGTGGTTAACAGCAAATAGTGTTAGCTCACGTGGCATCGGCATTCTCGCCCGGGTTCTTGAGTCAAGTGGCTGAAAATACAGGGGGGAGCATCCTGCTGCGCGTCTGCAGCCAGCGGTTGCTTTAACCCCGGTTGTTGGTAGTATTCTCCTGTGTACTGAATAACTTAGGAGAACGCAGGGTGATGCGCAGACGGATCGGGGAGCGTCCCGGGTGAATACCCAGCCGACAGCATTGCGCTTCGTTCTCGGACTTGCCGCCTTTGTGGTGGTGATTGCCGGCATGAAAACCGCGCAGAGTATTATCGTGCCTTTCCTGCTGGCGGCGTTTATTTCCATTATCAGCGCCCCTTACCTGAACTGGATGAATCGCAAGGGCCTGCCCATGCCCCTGGCGCTGCTGGTGATCATCCTCGTCATTGTCGCGGGCGGTGTAGCCCTGACGGCCATGCTGGGGACGTCACTGGATGCCTTCAGTCAGGCGCTGCCGTCCTACCAGGACAGACTGCAGGGCAAGGTAGTGGAACTGGCGCAGTGGCTGGCCGCGCAGGGTATCGATGTGTCAGATCGAACCTTCCTGAGTTTTCTGAACCCGGGTTCAGCCATGGCGCTGGCGTCGGGGCTTTTGAAGGGCCTGGGCAATGTCCTGACCAACGCCTTTCTTATCCTGCTGACGGTGATCTTCATCCTGATGGAAGCCTCGAGTTTTCCCGTCAAGCTGCGCATGGTGCTGGGTTCGCCGGATCATGCGCTGACCGAATCCTACACGGTACTGGACAATATCAAACGTTACATGAGCATCAAGCTGCTGACCTCGGCCCTGACCGGTGTGCTGATAGCGGCTGGCCTGTCGATCATGGGCGTGGATTTCCCGGTGTTGTGGGGCTTCTTCGCGTTCCTGCTGAATTTTATTCCCAACATCGGTTCCATCATCGCGGCTATCCCCGGTGTATTGCTGGCACTGTTGCAGTTTGGTGTGGGGGGCGCGCTCGGGGTATCGGCGTTGTACCTGGTGACGAACATCGTCATCGGCAGTATCCTCGAACCGCGATGGATGGGTAACCAGCTCGGGGTATCGCCGCTGATTGTGTTCGTATCTCTGGTGTTCTGGGGTTGGGTATTTGGTCCGGTAGGGATGTTTCTGTCCGTGCCCTTGACGATCTCGGTGCAGATTGCGCTGGCGTCACGCGACGATACGCGCTGGATTGCTGTCCTGCTGGGGCCGGGGGTGGCCGAGTAGCGGGAATTGGTGGGCGATACTGGATTCGAACCAGTGACCTCCGCCGTGTGAATCCGTCATCACACCCGTTCTGTTTCAGAGGATGGCCACCATTAAGGCCTTGCAGACTCCCAGTCCTGCAAACAGTAGGGGTTCAACAGCGTCCGACCCCAGAGCCGGTCACGTTCGACTGTTGCTAGTTCGGCTTCTTCGCAAACGGTCGCCCAGTTGTCGTCCACGGCAGCGATGAGTTGTTCGATCATCGCCTTTGCATCAGACTCGCGTAGCTGAAATTTGCCGCAGACAGACAGGACATTGGTCAGTGTTGCTGCGTTACCTGCAACGCCACCAATGTTCATGGCCTGTGTCGCTTCCTGTCCGGTGCGCAGCTGCGGACAGATATCATAAGCCGGTGTCAGGCTGAGTTGCCGTCCATCCCAGAATGCCGAGTGATTGCGCGCATGATCATCGGTATTGCCGACCAGCACGTTGAAGACCAGCCGCTGGTACAATTCCGCGAGTGTTGCCTGCGGTTCGGTGAAACGCTGGCGAATCCGGTCGGCCAGGTCGCTGTAACTGGCATAGCGGGCTTCCATCTCGTTCAGTTCCAGCAGGCTCAGGCCACTCAGCATCAAACGGCGTGCCTTGCCCGTGGCAGTGTCTACGCGATCGAAGCGTTCGATTAGAAGTACGTCTTTCCCTAAGGAAGATGCCAGCGATACCGGCGCGACAGTCAGTCCGGCAAGTGCCGTCAGGCGCATTGCGATGTATTCCGCCTTGACGACCGGGTAGACATCGGTGGTTGAACTAAATTTGGCAATGAAGTGTTTGCCATCATGATCGATCAGTGCCTTGGGTCGAGCGCCGCCGACACTGGTGCCCTGCAGCAAGGCGCGATCCAGTTCCGGGGGCAGGGGACGATGGGCCTCCAGCAGTTCGGTCGCCTGCAGCAGATCATCGAGTGTCGGATGATCGGCCTCTCTCGGCAGGTACTCGGAGGCACTGGCCTGAAAATCCAGTGCGCCAATGCGATCACTGCCGGATAGCAACAGGTAATCCAGCTCATCGGCAGCCAGATCAGGATATTTGTATCCCACAACGCGGCGGCCCCAGGCATCGGGTGCGGCATCGCGCAGGCAAGAATGAATGGTGTTCATGCCAATCGGTTCGAAGGAGCCGGGTTGCAGCGGTAGTTCAAACGGCGACAAAGCAATCGCATCATCGCGTTCGCGGTAAGAACGACCGTAGGTAAAATGAAATAACCGGCCATGTTTTTCAATACGACCCGCGACAACGGGTGCTGACGTGCCGGGCAGCCAGATCCAGACAAAAGCCTCAGTGACGTTAGAAGTCATCGTCCAGTGTTACCTTCTTGCGCCGGCCACGCTCAGGAAGAATACTCGTGAGATTGGCCACGGTTGTGGCCAGCTTGTTAAGCTCATCTTGATCACTTGCCAGCAGTGGAATGCCGACGATGGTTGCCGCCTCGAACATTGTGCCCACGCCCACCTTCGGCTCGCCCTTCTCAAGGGCGATCACGGTATAACGGCTAACCCCCAGGCGCTCACTCAGTTCCGCCTGGCTCATACCGCGTTCCAGCCGGGCCGCCTTGATCATGGCGCCCAGGGTCTTCAGCACGCTGAGCGTGCTGCTGGACAGTGGAAGGGGCTTTTTAATCATAATATGTATATTTTAATCAACACTAATAGCAATAGTGACTAATATAGACAACATATCGACCGATGTCCAGACAGGTTTAATGTCAGGTGTCGAGACAAACCCGTAGGTTGGCGCTGAGCGCAGCGAAGCCCAACGTTGCGGAGCCGTTGGGCTTCCTTCGTCAGCCCAACCTACCGGCTATCGTGGCTGACCGTTCTTCCCCGATTCGTCACCGCGCAGCGGGGTAAGATGTTCGCAACCAAGATAGATGATGCTCTCGATCCATATACCTGGGAGAAATCTGATCTTTCGTGCAGGTAGAGATCAGGTTGCATCCGCCAGCACCTGATCGAAGAATTTTCGGGTTGCGACCTTGCCATAATTCCGAGCGGTCAGACGGAGCTTGTTGGCGTTTAATTCTTTTGCCTTGCCACGTGCGCGTGTACGCAACATTTCCGTATCTTCCGCAAGTTTCGGCAGGTTGTTCAGAAGGTCCACCAGCAGGAATTCTTCGGTGAGTTTCCGGGGGAAGCGGGGCTTTCTGCGAAATTCAAAAGGGAGTCCTCCCAATGTGAAACGGCCGGGGTCGAGTGGCTCGTCTGGGAGCTACCGAGCCACAATTCAAGTACGTTCCCCCAACTGAATGACGGGAATTAATCAACTTGCCTGGACGCGGTAAAATGGTGGGCGATACTGGATTCGAACCAGTGACCTCCGCCGTGTGAAGGCGGCACTCTAACCAACTGAGCTAATCGCCCGCGAGTAAGGAAAGGGGATTCTAGAGCGGTATAGCAGGCGGGTCAACGCAGACCGGGCGAAATACGGTGGGTTCAGGATAAAAAAGTGGCAGGTCGCGGGCTGCGACCTACCACAAGGGGGGAATACCGGTTTTATACTGGGGGGTCTTCGCGTTTCAGCTTTACCGCTACCAAATTACCGGTTGCATCGGTGAACAGGTTGAGTTCTACAAAGTCACCGATGGCGAGTGCCTGCAGGTTGAAACGCGGATCAGGCATCATGCCGTTGTCGCGACTGTCTTTCATGATGGTTGAATTTGTCACGGTAATAACCGAACCATCCTGCAGTGTAATGGTCCCGCTATTGACGCCGGTCAGGTTGATATCAGCGATCGTTCCATTTCTTTCCAGGTCGCCTTCATTTTCAAAACTGACCTTGTCGGCCACCAGGTTGCCAGCAGCATCGAATGTGCCGCTGACCTCGACCATAACGCCGGCCAACAGGGCGCCGGTCGTACCACCTTCCACTTCAGTGTTGCTACCCACAATGACGGAGGTGCCATCCATACCGAACCCGGTACCGTCAAAGGCTGTCGAGATGGTGCCCTTGATTTCGAAGTCTTCACCGTCGTTACCGTGATGTCCCTTTTCGCCACCATCCTGGAGTTCCACCTTGCTGGCCACCAGTACTCCGGTGCCGTCTATGCCGGCAGTACTTTTTACTTCGACATACAGGTCTTTTGCCAGGTTGACATCGTTGTCTACGATTGCGCCGGCGTAGCTGACAGTGAGGCTGCCAAGATCAAACGTTTGCGCGCCGATATTCAGGTTACTGACCAGGCCCTTGACCTCGATACCGTTGGGATGGCTGGCGAGATAATCTGCGAGAGTCGCTGCTTTGACTTCAATCCGGGTGGCAAATACTGTTCCGGTGCCATCGCTGTAACCACTGACCTCAACGATGTTTCCTGCGACGATCTGGTCGATGCCGAGAATGCCGGCGACCTTGCTTTCAAACAGCGTGTTCACATCAACGGTGACCGATTGCCCCATAATCATAAGGGTGCCGCTGTTTCCAGCGGGTGGGATGCTGTTGCTCTGTACAATGCCTTCGAGTTCATCACTGATATTAATACTCGTAGCAACACCGCTGGTGCCGCTGGAACTGCCGCGAAGTTCGGCGACCATACCTACGGCGAGATTCGACTCGTTGGCAGGGACACCATCAATGGTGATGCTGGCACTGTTGGTCTGGAACTCGACACCGTTGACAAACACGCTGCCGAAGCCGGTGATGGTACCGACTGATGCCGTTCCGGCTGTACCGCTCGCGCTGCTACCACCGCCGCTACCGCCACCACAGGCCGAAAGTCCGAGGACGATGGCAACTGCGCCGGCAACTTTAGTTAACTGATTGATATTCATGATGTACTCCTGTGCTACGTGTATAACTTGTGGTGTGTCCGGGTAGGCATGTTTCTGTTCGCCTCTCCAATAATGGGAATAATATCCCAAAATATGAGATTGTCAAGGCGGTACAGGAGGTTATTTGTAAAAATGTGAACGGTATCTCACTAACAAGGTGGCGCGGCGACAGCGGATAAGCGTATTTGCCGCATCGGCCTTTGCTACAATGCGCCCTTTTCACAATGAGTTAACGCGTAACTATGACTGTCCGAACCCGTTTTGCCCCCAGTCCGACCGGCTACCTGCATATTGGTGGCGCACGCACGGCGCTGTTTTCCTGGCTGTACGCCCGGCGACACGGCGGTACTTTCGTATTGCGCATCGAGGACACCGACCTGGAACGTTCCACGCCGGAATCCGTGCAGGCGATTCTTGATGGCATGGCGTGGCTGGGGCTGGATTACGACGAAGGCCCGTTCTACCAGACACAGCGTTTTGATCGTTATCGTGAAGTGATTCAGCAACTGCTGGATGAGGGCAAAGCCTACAAATGTTTTTGCAGTCGTGAGCGACTGGATGCGTTACGTGCCGAACAAATGGAACAAAAAATCAAGCCGCGCTACGACGGTTGTTGTCGTAATGGCGTCGAAGCGCCCGGTGAGGATGCACCTTATGTGATTCGCTTTCTTAATCCGCCAGACGGAGAGGTAGTTGTCGATGACCTGATCCGGGGTCGTGTCACCTTCAGCAATGACGAACTCGATGACCTGATCATTGCGCGCAGCGATGGTTCGCCAACCTACAACCTGACGGTTGTTGTCGATGACAGTGAGATGAATATCACCCATGTGATACGCGGCGACGACCATCTCAATAATACCCCGCGCCAGATTAATATCATTCGCGCACTGGGACTCGAACCGCCTATCTATGCGCATGTGCCGATGATCCTGGGTTCCGATGGCAAACGCCTGTCCAAACGCCATGGCGCGGTGAGCGTGTTGCAATACCGCGAGGAAGGGTATCTGCCGGAAGCCTTGATGAATTACCTGGTACGTCTTGGCTGGTCGCATGGTGACCAGGAAATCTTTAGTCGTGAAGCGATGATTGAGCTGTTTGATATCACCGACGTCAACCGCGCTGCCTCGGTCTTCAACCCGGATAAACTGGCGTGGTTGAATCAACAGTACATCATGCAGGCTGGTGTCGAGCGACTTGCACCGTTGTTGGCGGAACAACTGGAAAAACGCGGTATCGATGTCAGTCAGGGGCCGGACATACTTGACGTAACGCACGCCCAGCATGAACGTGCCAAGACTCTGGACGAGATGGCGGAGATCAGCGAGTTTATCTACCGTGACTTTGATGACTTCGATCCACAGGCGGCGAAAAAACACCTGCGTCCTGTGGCCATAGAACCCATGGAAAAGGTCCGTGCGGCGCTGGAAGCGCTCAATGACTGGGCGCCAGAGGCCCTGCACGGTGTCGTTCAGGATGTCTCCGATGCACTGGAAGTCAAGATGGGCAAGGTTGCACAGCCGTTGCGCGTCGCCGTGGTGGGCCGCGCCGCTTCACCGGGCATTGATGTCACGCTGCACCTGGTCGGGCGCGAAGCCTGCCTGCGGCGTATCGACAAGGCACTCGACTTTATGCGCCAGCGCGCCGAGCAGGGATAAGGGTAATGAACGAGGAAACACCGACGAAACCAAACAACTTTATCCGTAATATCATTGACGCCGATATGGCCAGTGGGAAACACCAGGGCCGGGTGGCGACGCGTTTCCCGCCGGAGCCCAACGGCTACCTGCATATTGGTCACGCCAAGTCGATCTGCCTGAACTTCGGTATTGCTCTGGACTATCATGGCACCTGTAACCTGCGCTTTGATGACACCAACCCGCACAAGGAAAACGCCGGGTTTGTCGAGGCGATTAAAACCGATGTGCGCTGGCTGGGCTACGATTGGGGTGACCGCCTGTTTTATGCCTCGGATTATTTCCAGCGCCTGCACGACTACGCTGTTGAACTGATCAACAAGGGTAGAGCCTACGTCTGCGACCTGACCCCCGAGCAGACCCGCGAATACCGTGGCACCTTGACCGAACCCGGCAAGAACAGTCCTTTCCGGGATCGTTCCGTGGAGGAGAATCTTGACCTGTTTGCGCGCATGCGCGACGGTGAATTCCAGGACGGTGAGAAAATCCTGCGCGCAAAAATCGATATGGCGGCGTCGAACATGAATCTGCGCGACCCGGCCATCTATCGTATCCGTCATGGTGTGGTGCATCACCAGACCGGGGAAGCCTGGTGCATCTACCCGATGTATGATTTTACCCATTGCCTGTCGGATGCCATCGAAGGCATTACGCATTCCCTGTGTACGCTGGAGTTTGAAGACCACCGTCCGTTGTACGACTGGTTCCTCGATACCCTGGATGTCGAGCACCATCCCCGGCAGATCGAGTTCTCCCGCCTGGAACTGGAATACACCATCACCAGCAAGCGCAAGCTCACCCAGCTGGTCGATGAGGGCCATGTGGAGGGCTGGGATGATCCGCGCATGCCGACACTGGCCGGCATGCGCCGGCGCGGTTACACGCCGGCATCGATCCGTGATTTCTGTGAACGCATCGGCGTGACCAAGTCCACCAACAATGTCGAGATGAGCGTACTGGAAAACTGCGTGCGCGAAGACCTGAACCCGTGTGCGCCGCGACGGTTGGCCGTCCTGCACCCGCTCAAGGTGGTGATCGAAAACTACCCGGACGGGAAGGAAGAAATCCTCCGGGCCGCCAATCACCCGCAGGATGAGTCCATGGGAACCCGCGAGATACCGTTTACCCGCGAGCTGTATATAGACCGTGAGGATTTCCTCGAAGTAGCACCGAATAAAAAGTTCAAACGCCTGGTTACCGGTGGCGAAGTGCGCCTGCGCAATGCTTACGTAATCCGCTGCGATAACGTCATCAAGGACGGCAATGGCGAGATCATCGAACTGCGTTGCAGCTACGACCCCGACACCCTGTCGAAAAACCCGGAAGGGCGCAAGGTGAAGGGTGTGATCCACTGGGTATCAGCGCCGCACGCTATTACGGCCGAGGTACGCCTGTACGATCGCCTGTTCAATCAGCCGAACCCGGGCAGTAGCGGGGAGGGCGGGGCGTTTACCGACCATCTCAACCCGGATTCATTGCTGACGCTCACGGACTGTCGCCTTGAGCCGAGTCTGCAGGACGTTGAACCCGGGGCTTTTTTCCAGTTCGAGCGGGAAGGTTACTTCTGCCGTGACCCGGACCAGGGCCACGGCCTCCCGGTGTTCAACCGCACCGTGACCCTGCGCGATTCCTGGGCCAAAATCGAGAAAAAAGGTGGCTGAAAAAATCCACGTTAAAAGCGCCGGATTGCCCGCCTTTTTATTGACAGGACGGGGCTCGTCACGTAAAGTGCGCGCCTTACTTTCCGGGGCTATAGCTCAGCTGGGAGAGCACTTGCATGGCATGCAAGGGGTCGGCGGTT
>CAYYAP010000014.1:0-30269 GCA_964469575.1 uncultured Thiohalobacter sp. | reverse complement strand
GAAGTTTCCGATGTCAGTGTCGGCATGAGTCTGTTTATGATACTGGCGTTTCTGGTTGTTTGCCTGTTGATCGTCTGGTGGATGTTCAGGACAGGGTATCGTTTGAAGCAATAGATTTAGCTTAAAGGTTTCCTGATCAAACAATCCACGGCGGCATTGATCGCCTGCAGACGATCATTATCCCCGCCCCGGTCCGGGTGATGTTCCATGGCAAGACGGCGCCAGGCCAGTTTGATCGTGGTGTCATCCACAGGGTCTTCGAGTCCCAGTTCGGCCAGTGCTTCATCGCGGTTTTCAAACTTGCCAAGTTGATTCCAGAACGATGCGATCAGCTTGCAGACATCGTCTTCTGTCGTGTCATCAAGATTCGCCCAGTCCAGGTAGTAGGCACGCAGGGGATCGGGTGTGGTCAGTGAGTCATCACCGGCAGACCATGGCAGGCAGCGAATACACAGTGGGCCAATTTCAAGTAGTCCCTGCCTGGATGAGGCAAGCCTGTCAGCGAGTGTGTAGAGCGCGTGAAAAAGCAGGAAGTGAGCGCGGAACAGCTGAAGGGGTTCGGCGGGAGGTGGGGGCAGGAATTCAAAAAATCCCCTGTCTTTCAGCGACCCGATCAACTCATATTCCCGCATCCCGGCCGGGTGGGCCTGCAGTTCCTGTTCAATCGCGGTAAAAAACAGGTCGGGTAATTGCGTGCTGGAAGCTGGCATCGCGTCATTATACGCAGCCTGCCACTGAAGTTCTGAAATCAGGCCCGGACCCGGGACACAATGTATGTGCCCCGGGTCTGTTCATCCTTCGCACTATGCGGCGTTGGGTCTGCGTCCAACAGCTTCGAGACTCTCCGGCGCCGTGCTTGCCCAGTGCGGGTCAGACCGCAGGCGGTCGAAGTAGCTGTTCACACGGGGATAGGCTGTCCAGTCAAACGGGATCATTTCCATAAACCCTTCCATGTTGGCAAGGGAATAATCTGCCAGTGTGAGCGCGTTACCGACGACATAATCCCGGTCTCTCAGATGACCTTCCAGTACACCGGAACAAGTTTTCAATGCATCGCTGGCGGCATCAACAACCAGTGGATCCGGTTCCTGTTGAAGCAACTTCGGTTTGAATACTGTTTCGAAGGTGACAGTGGCCAGAGCGTTGTTGAAGTGCGCCAGCTCCCAACATTGCCAGCGTATGATATCCGCGCGGATATGCGCCTCCTGAGAGAACAGGGTGTTATCGGGGACCTTGTCAGCCAGGTACTGCATAATGGCGTTTGATTCCCACAGCGAAAAGTCGCCATCCACCAGGGTTGGGACTTTCCCGTTCGGGTTCAATGCGAGGTAGTCGGGTCTGGCAAGATCGCCATCGAGCAAATCCAGGTATTCGAGGTCCATTGTCATGTTGAGGTTGTTTACCGTGGCCTGCACCTTGCGGCAGTTTCCTGATCCTGCAACGACGTAGAGTTTCATCGGTTTTTTCTCCATGATTTAATGCTTGCAAAAAGCAAGTGATGCAAGTCTAGACGATTACTTGTATAATGCAAGTATTAATTTTGAGGTTCGGCACATGCAGTGCAACGAGAAACAACGCCGGTCACACTGTCCGGTGACATTTGCCCTGGACAGAGTGGGGGACAAGTGGAGCCTGCTGGTGGTGCGAGACCTGATGTTCCAGGGGAAAAGAACCTACGGTGAATTCCTGGAATCAGGTGAGGGGATTGCAACCAACGTGTTGGCTGATCGCCTGAAATGTCTTGAGGCAGAAGGGATTATCGAAAAGGTGCGCGACCCGGAAAACAGGCGCCGCTACCTGTACAGTCTGACCGCCAAGGGTTTTGATCTTACCCCGCTGCTGCTGGAGATGATTCTCTGGAGTGCGAAGTATGATGCTGACAGCGGTATCCCGAAAGAATTTCTCGATATGATCGAAAATGACCGGGAAGGGGTGATTAAAAAAGTGCGTGAGGGGATGACGCTTGCGTAACAGTAGGTGCTGTACGTGCCAGCTTGATAAACGATTCCATATACGCTGCTTGTCGGTCTGCATGGCGTACGGCGGCATATAACGTACCGAACATACCTGAACGCCCCAGTGCGCGTACGGAGAGTCGTCGTTGTCGGACTGGTTCACGTACGACCCAGTCCGGCAATACGGCCACCCCGCGTTGGCCGGCAACCAGTTGCAGGATGATGGCGGTCAACTCGGCCTGTCGAATTGCGGCCGGTTCGATGCCGGCGGGTTGCAGGAGACGGGTAAACACGTCCAGGCGTTTGCGTTCGACGGGGTAGGTGATCAGTGTCTGATCCGCCAGGTCGCTGGCCTCGACGTAGTCTTTTTCCGTCAGGGGATGGTTTCGCGCCAGTACCAGCAGTGCCTGGTAGTCGAAAAGAGGCTCGAAGACCAGGTCACTCCGTGATACCGGGTCCGAGCTGATCACCAGGTCGACCGCACCGCTCTGTAATGCGGGGAGTGGATCAAAGCTGACGCCCAGGCGGATATCCACTTCGACATCCGGCCAGGCTTCCCGGTAACGATCCAGCACCGGGAGTAACCATTCAAAACAGGCATGACATTCTATCGCAATGTGCAAACGCCCTGATTTCCCCTGCGCAACGTGTTTCAATTCTGTTTCGGTTTGTTCAACGCGGGGCAGGATAGCTCGCGCCAGGCTCAGCAGTTTGTGTCCGGCGGGCGTCAGTTTCAGGGGTTTGGTGGAGCGCAGGAACAACGGGATGTCGTAGTAATATTCCAGCACCTTGATCTGGTGTGACAGCGCCGACTGGGTAAGGTGCAGGCGTTCTGCAGCACGCGCCAGGCTGCCGGTTTCCTCGATGGCAACAAAACTGCGCAGGTGTCTCAACTCAAGCGCCATAATGAAAATAATTCATAATAATTAGTAGAAATATGAAATTGAAACGATTTTAGGTCTTAACCATACTGCTGCGCAACTGAAAACGATACAAAAGGCAGCGACATGACAGTTACACATAATCCTGGATTTCCACGCATTGGCGCGCAGCGTGAATTAAAGCGGGCGCTTGAAGCCTACTGGAAGGGCGATACGGACCGTGAAGCGCTGGAGCAGGTTGGCAGGACGCTACGCGCCCGCCACTGGGCGCTACAGGTAGATGCCGGGCTGGATCTGATCCCGGTCGGGGATTTCAGCTGGTATGACCAGGTCCTGGATATGTCCTGCCTGCTGGGTGTTGTGCCACCACGTTTTCATCACCCGGGCGGCAATGTGGATCTGGATACGTGTTTTCGTATGGCGCGTGGACGTGCGCCCTCGGGAGAAGCGGTAGCTGCCTGCGAAATGACCAAGTGGTTTGATACCAACTATCACTACCTGGTCCCGGAGTTTCAGTCGGAGCAGGCATTTTCCCTGTCTTCCTCGCAGTTATTTGACCAGGTCGCCGAGGCCATGGCGCTGGGGTACCGGGTGAAACCGGTCATCACCGGCCCGTTGAGTTACCTGTGGCTGGGAAAATGTAAGGGGGGTGTCTTCGACAAGCTGGAGCTGCTCGACAAGTTGTTACCGGTTTACGGTGAAATTCTGCAAACACTCAAGGAACAGGGTGTCGAGTGGGTGCAGATCGATGAGCCGATCCTTGTCCTCGATCTGCCGCAGGACTGGAAGGTGGCGTTTGAGTCGGTTTACAGCTGTTGGTCGGGTAATGGTGTAAAGCGTCTGTTGGCGACGTATTTTGGTGGGCTGGGGGATAACCTGGGGCTGGCGTGTCGTTTGCCGGTGGAGGGACTGCATATCGACACCGTACGCGCGCTGGAACAGCTTGGCGGCATACTGGACCAGTTGCCGCCGTATAAAATATTGTCGGTAGGCTGTGTCGATGGACGCAATATCTGGCGGACCGACCTGGACCGTGTGCTACAAACCCTGGAGCCTGTGCATGAACGTCTGGGCGAGCGCCTGTGGCTGGCGCCGTCCTGTTCCCTGTTGCACGTACCGGTTGACCTTGAGACCGAAGCCGGGCTTTCTGCCGACATCAAAAGCTGGCTGGCTTTTGCCACGCAGAAACTGGACGAAGTCACGGTGCTGGGACGTGCGCTCGACAAGGGCCGGGATGCAGTCGCTGACGAATTGGCATTATCTCGTACGGCTATCACCGCGCGTCGTGGTTCGACAGACATACACCGGGAAGGAGTCAGGAAGCGGCTGAAGGCCGTTGACGATACACAGACCAGACGGAACCGGCCCTATCAGGAACGCGCCCCCCTGCAGCGCAGCCGGCTTAATTTGCCGCTGTTCCCGACCACAACCATCGGTTCTTTTCCGCAGACGGCGGATATTCGTGCGACCCGCCGTGATTACCGCCGGGGCAGGATCGATGCAGCCGGGTACCAGGCCCGTATGAAAGCTGAAATTGCCGATACAGTTCGCCGCCAGGAAGCACTGGGCCTCGATGTCCTGGTACACGGCGAGCCGGAACGTAATGACATGGTGGAATACTTCGGTGAACAGCTCGATGGTTTTGCGTTCACTGAAAATGGCTGGGTGCAGTCCTATGGCTCGCGTTGCGTCAAGCCGCCCATTATCTATGGTGATATCGAGCGTCCCGCGCCGATGACGGTTGACTGGATACGTTTTGCCCAATCCTGCACTGACCGGCCTATGAAGGGCATGCTGACAGGCCCTGTGACGATGCTTAACTGGTCCTTCGTACGTGATGATCAACCACGTGCCGAAACCTGTGCCCAGATCGCGCTGGCGTTACGTGATGAAGTGCTGGATCTTGAGAAGGCCGGTATTCATATTATCCAGATCGATGAGGCGGCGTTGCGTGAAGGTTTGCCGTTGCGTAAAAGCGAGTGGGACGGCTATCTTGGCTGGGCGGTGCATGCCTTTCGCCTGTGCGCCAGCGGTGTTGCCGACAAGACGCAGATCCACACGCACATGTGTTACTCGGCATTCAATGACATCATCGAAGCGATAGCCGCGATGGATGCGGATGTGATCACCATTGAAACCTCACGCTCCGACATGGAACTGCTCGATGTTTTCGAAGACTTCGCCTATCCCAACGAAATCGGTCCCGGCGTCTATGATATCCATTCGCCGAATGTGCCCGATGTGGATGACATTGTAACGCTGATGGAGAAGGCCGCGCAGCGTATCCCGCCGGAACGTTTGTGGATCAATCCGGATTGTGGACTGAAAACACGTGCCTGGCCGGAAGTGGAGGCGGCACTGGAAAACATGCTGGCTGCGGCAATTTTGCTGCGCAAACGTTCGGTACTTGCTTGACAGCCTCTCCAGCCTGCTGCATATAAGACGTCTGTCCGGGAAACCGGTTAAGGCGGCAACGCCAGAAGTCTGTGCAGGAGGAGAATAAAATGCCAATACAAATATTTCGACATGCCATTACCCGGATGTTTTTCCTGCTGGGTCTCGTGCTGGGCGCCCCCGCGCTGGCCGATCAGAATTACAGTGATATTGTTATTTTTGGTGATAGCCTTTCCGACCCGGGCAATGCCTTTGTCCTGACCGGCCGGACCAGCAGGCCGCCGTACCTGCTGATTCCCGATGCGCCCTACGCGATTGGAGGACAGCACTTCAGCAATGGCCGCACCTGGGCGGAAAGATTTGCCCACGAAATGGATCTTCGCGCCGGAGCGGCGTTTCGTAACCCGGTTGCTTTTTCCAATTATGCAGTTGGGGGCGCGAGGGCACGCGCTGGCGGCTCGGTTGATTTGACCGCCCAGGTCTCTCTCTACCTGGGAAACCAGGGCGGTGTAGCGGACCCTGATGCCTTGTATGTGCTTTTCATCGGTGGCAATGACCTGCGTGATGCACTGGTCGCGCTGGGTAGTGATCCCGGCGGGGCGACGAGTATCGGGATACTGTCCGATACCGTGAAGGCGGTCGCCGATAATATTGTGACGCTCGCCGCATCGGGCGCACAAAATATCCTCGTGTTTAATGGCCCTGATCTCTCACTCGTGCCGGCCGTTCGTTTGCAGGGTCCGGCGGCGCAGGGTGGTGCATTATTCCTGTCAGGCCAGTACAACCTGGGATTGGGCGCGGCGCTGGATAGCCTGAAGGCGCTTTTCCCTTCGCTGAACCTGATCCGCTTTGACCTGTTTGCGCTGTTTAACCAGGTCGTGATGCAGCCGGACACTTTCGGTCTTCATAATGTCGTGGAAACCTGTATTACCCCCGGTGTGGTTGTCGGTGCAGTCTGCAAACACCCCAAACGCTACCTGTTCTGGGATGGAATCCACCCGACCCGCCAGGGACACCGGGTTATTGCGAACGCCGTGGAAGCGCTGTTCGATGATGAAGATACTGACGAGGATGGCGACTGAGCGCAGCGATTCCCCCGCTAGAAGTCAGCGCGGTAGCCGAGGTTAAAGAAGAACGAGGAAGAGTCCTGGGTGTCATTGGGCAATTCCTGTGTCGACCATTCGCCGCCAAACTCGGTTTCAAAACGGTAGCGTTTTCGCCAGCGGTAGTCGATGCGCATCGAGGGTGCGGCGGTCCATTGCGTGGAGTTGTTGCTGAGGTTATCCCGGTAATCAACGCGCATGCGCGGGTTCACACGCCAGACATTGCGGAACGGGAAGCGGCTGTTCAGCGACAGCGAAGCCGTGTGGCTGCTGGTTGCGTCGGAGAAGCGTAGTCCGGCCACGCTGACGTCGCCCGGCATTAACAGGTTGCTGCCGATGAACTGGAGGTTGTAGAAGAATTCGTAGTCGGTTCCCGGCACCTTCTCAACACCACCTGATGTTTTGGTGTTAGAGAGTTTTGAGGTGGTGATGTCGCCACTGATCTGGAATTTCTCGTTCAGTGGGTGCGTGGCGCCCAGTGTGACGCTTGTAGATCTGGCGGTGCGGTCTTCTGCCAGGTTGCGTAGTTGGCTTTCGCTGAAAGTGTTCCGTAGCGTATCCAGGCTGCGCGTCGTCTGACCCTGTAGCGCGTTTGATGTCGTCAGTATGGGGCTGTTGCGATAGTCAAACGAGGCATTGATGATAGTCCGGTCCGCCATTGTCCAGGTGCCGAGGAAAATCAGCGTATTCAGTGAATCATAGGAAATATCGTAGTCGACGAAACTCAGCATGGAGCGTTTCGGGTCGAAGTAGCGGGCTTCACCGCCGACAGCCCGGCGATCAAGGATGCCGTCGTTTTGCTGTTCGATGTAAAAGACATTGAAATCCCAGGCATTGGCGAAGGTGCCAAGGTCAGAGCTGATGCCATACAGATAGCGTCCGGTCTTCAGCTGGTCCCGCGTGGATTGCACGGGGAAGCCAACAACCGCATTGACGAGAATACGGTCAGTCAGTTGATAGCCGGTGAGCAGCCCGTCAAATCGGCCGAGTACGCCGCCGGTGTTACGGGATTGGCGACCAATACGGGCAGAGAGTCCGTGGGCCTTGTCAGTGATGTCGGTATACAGACTGCTGACGCTGTTGCTGTCACCCGAACCATTGCTGAGGAAATCATACAGGTAAGAGCCGGTGAAACGGGACTGTATGTCATAGCGCTCACCGCGCCTGCGCGCAGTAATGTCCAGATCAGTCGACAGTGAGGACTGTGTTACGATATCTCCGGCTGCGTCGGTTGTACTCTCGTCACGCCGGTAGAACTGTGACAAGCCGCCATAAATTTCCCATTCGGGTCGGCGGGCAATACGACGCTTCCGGGACGTTGCTTGTTTTGGCGCCTGTCTTGCTGTGCTGATACCCGCCAGACGCTGTGCAACCCTGTCGGCGCCATCGCCTTTCGGATATAGCGCCAGGTATCGGTTGTACTCACGAATCGCATGGGCGATTTGTCCCTTTCGTTCTCTTGCTACACCAAGAAATTCCAGTGCATCCCGACGATGCGGGTTATCCGGGTATCGCAGTATTTTTGTATACAGCTGGATAGCATGGTCAATATTGTTTTTTGCCATAGACTGCCTCGCCTGCTCCATCAGGTCAGCGATTTTCTCGTCTGGCACCTTTGGCAGGGTAGGTATGATCCTCGGTATACGCCGTTTGCGTACCACAGGTGTTTTCCCGGTTTGCTTGAGCGCGGCCGTAATTTCACTGGCGCTGGCATAGTCTATCCAGGCTCCCGGGTAGCGTGATTTTAATTTCCTCAGCGCGGATTTCGCCAGTGCGCGCGTTTCAAAGAAGCCGATACGCAGGCGAGACCATATGCGCCCGTCAATCGGGAACTTCGTTGTGTACAGGATCTTGCCCCGTCCCAGGGACAAACTCCCGGATGTTGGTACAGAAACATTGTGTAGCGAGGACTCCAGGTTAATCACGTAGTGCTCTGTGTAGTTAACATCGCGTATGACTTTGCCTGGTTTTCCAGGCCTGTTAAAAGCGCGGGAAGTGGCGGGCGTTTTAACGATGTTTTCAGTGGTGACGACTTCGAGTCTCAAGTGGCGTCTGTCGTTTCCCGGGTAGACCCTGTAACTGACATTGTGCTTGAATCGCAGTGACAGGGTTCCGCGTGCCGCACCGATCGAATCATAGCGTGCATCAATAAGCGGTACGCGTGATCCAGGTTTGGCGACGACGGTCTGGTGCTCATTGGCAAAGGTCTCCAGTGAGAAGGTGCCGCTGGTTACTGTGCGCAGATTGATGACGAGTTCTTCGCCACGACGTTCCGGAGCATGCGTGATGTATTGCATGGGCACATTGAATTCAATCTGTATTGTCGCCGGGTTTCGGCTGTCATCGATGTCGACGGTATCGATGACCCCGCCGGCAGCAAAAACAGAAACGGGTATCAGGAGCAGGCCGGCCAGGGTCAGCAACCGCAATCTATTGCTTGTAACAGGAATTATGCGCATTAGTCTGAAGGGTCAAGAAAGATTTTTATGCCACGGTAGTCAGCGTCCGGGATGACGTGGTAATGGACGGGGTGGTCGAAATATACGGTAAGCCTGGGGCCTTCTTTTACGTCACCTTCATAGACCACTTCATCAATGGCATAGTCATCGGCATTTACCGGGGTCAGGCTTTCACGAGCAAAAACACTTTTTCGATCTGAAGGTGCGACCCGGACCGGTTCCAGCCGAATACGCAGTTCCCTGCCTTCGTCGAGCGGGAAATGTCCAAGGTATCTAAAAACGAACGAGAGCTTTACATCCAGCACCGGTTGCCCGTTTTCGTGCTGAATGGTGACCTCTTCCAGTACTTTGTTGCGTACTGGAGCGGCGATTGCTGATGTTCCGGTAAAAATAACCAGCAGGGCCAGGCAGAGGCCCGCTGGTTGGCTCAAGGTATGATCCATCATTTTGTCTCAGTCAAAGCCTCCATCGCTGACGCGGTGCTCTCCACTGCGACGTTTCGTGATGGTTGTCAGGCTGGTGTCGCTATAGGTGTGACAGCTTCCCGTACAATCACGGAGTTCGCTGACCGTGTAGTTGGTCCTGGGGTTTTCAGTCTTCTTGTGTGGCCCGGCCTTGTAGTTACCCGCGTGGCAACCGGCGCAATCCGGCTGGTAGGCGGGTGAAGTCCAGGTGACAGTTTGTGCATTACTGCGGTGGCACGAGGTGCAGGACAAATTCCCACGATGGTCACCCGGATAGTTTCCTGAACTGTGCCGGAAGTTGATTGGCGTCCATCGCGTTGTGTCGTGACAGGTGTCGCATTGCAGGTTAGTCACAAAATGATTGCCGGATTTGCCTGTTGCGGTACTGCCGTTATGACAGGTGGAACATGATCCGTTCACGCTACTGTGATCGAAGTTTGCCGGTATCCAGGCATTAGTCGAGTGGCAGGCGTCACACTGCGCATTGGTCTGTATGTGATTAGAGGTCTTCCCGGTGGCCGTAACCCCGTTGTGGCAACTGTTGCAGGTTCCGGGCGATACACTGTTATGGTCAAACACGGCGCCGGACCAGCTGTTGGTGGTGTGGCAGTCGTCGCAGGTATTGCTGGAGCTGATATGGTTGGCGGATTTACCGGTTGCAGTACTGCCGTTATGGCAAGTGAAGCAGGACCCCACAACATCAGCATGATCGACGCGAACCACCGGTGACCAGCTGCTGGTTCGGTGGCAGTCTTCACACAGGTTATTGGTCTGTATATGCGTGGCATTCTTGCCGGTTGCCGTCGAGCCGTTATGACAGCTGGCGCAGTTGCTGCTGGCGTTGGCGTGGTCAAATACGGCACCGGACCAGCTGTTGGTGTTGTGGCAGTCATCACAGGTATTGCTGGAGCTGATGTGGTTGGCGGATTTACCCGTTGCCGTGGTGCCGTTATGGCAGGTAAAGCAGCTGCCCGTCACATCGGCATGATCGACGCGAACCACCGGTGACCAGCCGCTGGTGCGATGGCAGTCTTCACACAGATTATTGGTCTGGATATGTGTAGCATTCTTGCCGGTTGCCGTGGAGCCGTTATGGCAGCTGGCGCAGTTGCTGCTGGCATTGGCGTGGTCAAATACGGCGCCGGACCAGCTGTTGGTGCTGTGGCAGTCATCGCAGGTGTTACTGGAGCTGATGTGGTTGGCGGATTTACCGGTTGCAATGGTGCCGTTATGGCAGGTGAAACAGGATCCAACAATATCGGCATGATCCACGCGAGTCACCGGTGACCAGCTACTGGTGCGGTGGCAGTCCTCGCACAGATTATTGGTCTGTATATGCGTGGCATTCTTGCCGGTTGCCGTGGAGCCGTTGTGGCAACTGGCGCAGTTGCTGCTGGTACTGGCGTGGTCAAATACGGCGCCGGACCAGCTATTGGTACTGTGGCAGTCATCGCAGGTGTTGCTGGAGCTGATGTGGTTGGCGGATTTACCGGTTGCAATAGCGCCGTTATGACAGGTAGAGCAACTACCCGTTACATCGGCATGATCCACACGAGCCACAGGTGTCCAGCCGCTGGTACGATGGCAATCCTCGCATACAGCGTTGGAGTTGATGTGGCGTGCATTTTTGCCGGTTGCCGTGGAACCATTATGGCAACTGGAGCAGTTACCGCTGATGCTGGCATGGTCAAAGACTGCGCCAGTCCATTTGTTGGTGCTGTGGCAGTCACTACAGTTATTCCCTGAAGCAATATGCGAAGCCGATTTTCCTGTTGCCACAGTACCGTTGTGACAGGAGGTGCAATCCCCGAGTACTGCCATGTGGTCCATACGGGTCACTTGCTTCCAGTTGCGTGTCGTGTGGCAATCCTGGCAGTTGTCGGTAGTACGTATATGACTGGCCGGCATATGTTCGCCTTCCATCCGCGACGTGCTTTTGTGGCAACTGGTACAGCGGGTCGGGGTGCCCTTGAAAATACCGTTGGTATGGCAGGCACCGCAGTCGGCAGACTGATGTCCGCCATCGAGTGGAAAGCCGGTGGACAAATGGTTGAAACCGGTATTCTTTGCGAAGGCACTTGCCGTAGCGAGAAGTGCCATGATGAATGTCAGTGTAAACAAAACCCGTCGCAGCAGGCGATAGTGCCGGACGGAAGCCAGCAGGCTGTGACAACGGTAGCGCAGGTAGGTG
Source organism: uncultured Thiohalobacter sp. (assembly GCA_964469575.1). GTDB lineage: Bacteria > Pseudomonadota > Gammaproteobacteria > DSM-19610 > DSM-19610 > Thiogranum. Next base: position 18,822 of record CAYYAP010000014.1, on the reverse strand, counting down.
TGACTAGTTGATGTGTACATCGCTAAAACGCTCCGTGGTGTGGCATCGTGCACAGTTTCGGCCAAAGCGGCCCTTGTGAATATCATCCGTCCGGTGGCAGCTGTTACAGCTGTTGGCGGTATCGGGCGTGCTATCGGTTGGCGTGGTATGGCAATCGATACAGCCCAGTGTCTCGTGTGCACCATCCAGGCGGAAACCACTTTGTTTTTCGTGGTCAAACTGCCAGGCGGACCAGCGGTTGGGGTTATGGCATTGCTGGCAATCCGGCCCCAGTGTGGATTTGTGCTTGTCATCCTTACGATGGCAGCTGATGCAACGCAGCGAGGTATCGCGGAAGGCGGCTGTTGTGTGACACTCTTCACAGGGGGCGGTTGCATGTAATCCCAGCAGCGGGAAGCGGGTCAGGTCATGGTCAAAAACAATACGCTCTGACCAGTTTTGTGTCTGGTGACAGCGTTCGCAGGCCTTGCCTTCCTGGCCGTGATGTACATCATCGTCAGCGTGGCAGCCCGAACAACTTGTGGAGAGTTCTTCCTTGTGGATATCGCCCTGATGGCAGGCAGCGCATGGCAACTTCGCATGGCGGCCGGTGAGCGGGAAATCGGTTTTTCGTGTGTGGTTAAAGCGAGTTCGTGACCAACCTTTTTCATTGTGGCAGCTGTCACAACGTTTGCCGTAATTGCCGTGGTGCGCATCATCATTGCGGTGGCAGGCGACACAGTCACTTTTTAACTTGCTATCCTTGATGGAATCAACGTGGCAGGCTTCGCAACGTACTTTTCGGTGTTTTCCACGCAGCGGGAAGTCGGTTTCCCGGTCATGGTCGAAATCTGTCTTTTCCCAGCTTCTTTCGTTGTGGCAGCTCTCGCACTTGCTCCCGTTCGCGCCGGCATGTACATCGTTGATGGCATGGCAGCTATTACAATGTTTCGGGGTTTTTTTATAGCGCTCATTGATATGGCAGCTGGCGCAACGGACTTTCTTATGCTTGCCAAGCAGCTTGAAATCAGTCGTGTCATGGTCGAACCTGAAACGGTTCCAGCGCTCCGTGGTATGGCAATCATTACAGCTGTCGCCAAGATTGCCTTTATGAGGATCCTGTTTGCCGTGGCAGTCACTGCAGGCGGACGGGGCTTCGGCCCAGGTTTTTCCGTCAACATGGCAAGTGGCGCAGGCAAGGGAAGTATGCGCGCCTTGCAGCGGGAAGTCGGTTGACTTGTGATTGAATGTTAGCGGATCCAGTTGCACGATATCAGCCTCACGGCCACGATGCTCGCTATGGCAACTCAGGCAGGTTTTCTTCGTCATATCCTTGATGCGCCCATGAAATCCTTTTTTCTTGCTGACATCCGCCCCGATCTTCTCGTGGCAGTCCAGGCACAGCTGCGTCTGGGTACCTTTGCGGAAACGCAGGTGGCACTTTGAGCATTCTGATTCGAATTTTGCATGGCCGGCGATGACTTTACCGGGCATCAGCAATGTCTCGATATCCGCGGCCAGCGTGAGGCGCGGAGATGCGAATGTGAGTCCGGTCAGTATGATCATGACAATGCGTATCCAGTTACCCATCAAAAACCTGTCAGGCCCCGCTAGTACAGGTGTACGGCGATGACGTGCACAACCCCGGACAGCACCAGCATCAGGAATAACGGGAAGTGCAGTACATGCCAGATTGCAAACAGACGCACATAAAAATGAAATTCTGCCACTTTGCGTACGCTTTCGAGTTGTGCGCCAATATGACGCAGCAAGGTTTTTCGTTGATCGCCCGGTAAGGTTGACGGAATCTGCCGCCATAGCGACAGGTAAAGCAGCCAGGTGCGGAAGCCCAGTGAACCCACGGTAAACAGGCTGGTGAAAATACCGACCGGTTTTCTGTGGGCAAGTGATTCAAATCCACGAATCTGTTCACGAATCACGGGAAAGTCCGCCAGATGACCTTCCAGCGACTCACCGAGCAGCTCGGCATGACGGGTGAGTTCTTCCAGCGTTGCCTTGCGCCCGTACAGACCATGGTGTATCCGTGCATAGAAATAGCGTCCAATTAATCCACTACCCGCAACTGTTAACATGCAGAACAGTGCAATGTTGCTGTTGAGCGATCCAAACTGAAAACCGCTGTGAAAAAGTATGCACAGCGGACCAATGAGGCCGAACGCCATGTGGGTACGGAACCATAGGCGTACCGGGCCCATTTTGCGCATGAAGCTGGCGTGTTTGCGTAGCGGATAGAGGAGCAACAGCAGCATCAGCATTCCGCCGACAATGCCGAGCGCATAACCCAGGCCGTCTTCAGCTGTCAGGGGTTGTTCAATGCGATGCCGCCATCCATAGCCGATAACACCAAGCATCAGCAGATAGCCCATCGACAACAGAATGCCGCGCACGCGCGGACGGTACATATCAATGAGCGACCTACGCTGTGGCGAGGCCACGGGTTCTTCATTGACGGGTAAGGCGATTTCGGCAGTCATGGTGTCTTTACATCTGCGGTCTTACCGCAGACAGGCTCCTTGGTGTTATGCGGGGTAGTGCAATTTTCTGTGCAGGCCGCGTTGTATGCTGCCTACCCCGTCACAAATATTGGGAAATTATCACCAAAAATGCAATGATTGTGCCAGAGTTGTTGGGCGCATTTAGCGGCTATAAAACAAAAAAGTTGACCTAACTTGTTGTTCTTTGGTGAGAGCAGACCGGCCTGACCGACCTGTCTGGTCAAGTTTTCTGACGGATGTCGTTAGCTGGCGACGGCTGAACCGACCAAAAAATGACGTCATTACGGCAGATTGGACGTTCGTCCAGAGAAAGGGTGTCGGGTAATACAGACAACCTGGACGCACAAAGCAACGGGGTTGCGCTAAGTCGTAAGGTTTTTCGGGTTGGCATACGAAGTGCAGCTGGTTTTGAAGCATTTTGTGTGGGCTATCACAATTCCGGGTGTTGCACCCGGTTCAATATCACGGATTCAACGACATCTGCCGATGACTCAGCCATTACATTTTACACGATGACAGGATTTTCACCGCCAGGATGAATGTGACAATTGCACTCTATTTTTTCCCGTTGCTACTGATCCTGCTCTGGTATGTGCGACGCGGGCAGAGTGAGCACGCCCGCAGTCTTGCCATGCTCGAAGAGAACCAGCGCGCCGGGTTGACCGAACCGGCCTCCCTGCACCCGGTGATTGATTCTGTACGCTGCATGGGGTGTGGTTCCTGCGCCAGCGCCTGCCCGGAAGGTAATGTACTGGGACTCGTGGAAGGCAGGGCGGTACTGATTAATGCAACACACTGTATTGGTCATGGCGCTTGCAAGGAAGCCTGTCCCTTTGATGCCATCACGCTGGTATTTGGCACGGAAAAACGCGGTGTAGACATCCCTGCGGTTAAACCCAATTTCGAAACCAACATGCCGGGCATCTTTATTGCCGGTGAACTGGGTGGTATGGGCCTGATTCGAAATGCCGTTGAACAGGGCCGACAGGCCATGTTGTCTATCGGCGCAACTAACGGGGTTGGTAAAGGCGGTGATCGGCTGGATGTCGTGATCGTCGGTGCCGGGCCGGCCGGATTTTCCGCCTCGCTGGGTGCGATGGAAAAAAAGCTCAAGGCCGTGACGATCGAACAGGAAGCCCTTGGCGGGACTGTCAGTCATTTCCCGCGCGGCAAGCTGGTGATGACAGCGCCGGTAAAGTTACCTCTTGTTGGCAAGATGTCATTTACCGAGACCACCAAGGAAACGCTGATGGCATTCTGGGAAAAGACCGAGCAGGAAACCGGTGTCAAGATCAATTACGGGGAAAGACTTGACGAGATTACAGCAGAAGCGGGTGGATACCTGGTGCGTAGCTCAAAAGCAGAATATCGCACGCGCACCGTATTATTGGCCATTGGACGCAGGGGTACGCCACGCAAACTCGGTGTGGATGGCGAAACCCTGCCCAAGGTGGTTTACCGTCTGATCGATGCTGAGCAGTACAAGGGGCAGCATGTGCTTGTCGTCGGTGGTGGCGACAGTGCGCTGGAGGCTGCGGTGAGTGTGGCCGAGCAACCTGGTACCACTGTTACGCTGTCGTATCGTTCGGCAGCGTTTTCCCGCGCCAAGGAAAAGAACCGCAAACGTATTGAGGAAGCGGAAGCCGCCGGACGTATGCGGGTTATCTTTACCTCCAATGTGGTTTCCATCAGTGAGTCCAGCGTGACGATCGACCAGGAAGGCAAAACGATCGAACTGCCCAACGACGCTATTATCGTGTCTGCCGGCGGTATTCTGCCGACACCTTTCCTGAAAAAAACCGGTATCGAGGTCGAAACACATCATGGCACTGCCTAGGGTAACGTCGATCCATTACCGGGGGTTCCCCGGGTATCGCCGCGTTATACCTGTTTTATTGCTGTGCCTGCTTGTGTTGTCTGTACCGGCACCGGTACTGGCAGACACCTACAGTGACGCCATGTATGCCATACGCACCCGTGACTACCCGCAGGCCTACCGGTTATTACGGCAATCGAGTCAGCAGGGTAATGTCGATGCACAATACCAGCTTGCCGCCATGTACCGTGCCGGCAGAGGCACCGGGAAAAATCATCGCAAGGCGGCGTACTGGTACCGCAAGGCCGCGCAACAGGGACATATGAAAGCACAATATAACCTCGGCGTGATGTATGAAAATGGCTGGGGCGTCCCGAAAAGTGCAGAGCAAGCCGAACACTGGTACAGGCTTGCCGCCGCCCAGGGTCACCACAAGGCCCGGGCCAGGCTGGACGGAAAACTTGCAGCAAAAACGCACCGCAAACCCAAACCTGTCGATGCCGAGGTCCTCCACCGCGCGGTGATAAAAGGGGACAGTATACGTATTTCAGATATTCTGGATCAGGGTGTCACGGTTGATGCAGTAGATAGTAGCGGTGCAACTCCGCTGATCCATGCGGCCGGACTGGGTCATGAAGCTATTGTAAAAATATTGCTGGCGCGAGGCGCCAATGTTCGATCAAAAGACGCGGTGGGTGACACGGCGTTGTTGAAGGCGACATCCGGCGGGTATAGCAAGGTGGTAAACCTGTTGCTGGCAGCCGATGCGGATATCAATGTGCGGGATGCGGGTGGTAATACCGTACTGATTGTTGCTACCCGGGCAGGCGACCGGGAAACGGTAAAAAATCTGTTGAAGCATGGTGCCGCGCCGAATCTTCGTAACCGGAATGGAAGAACGGCACTCAACCTGGCGAAAAGTGCTGGATACACGGGGATAGCGAAACAGCTACGCCAGGCCGGGGCAAAGCTGGCGCCAGTCGCAAAGCGTGATGAGAGTGTGCGCGTAAAACATCTGGGCAAGATGGCTTCCCGTAGAAAGGGCAAAGATCTGCCCCTGATCATCGAGGCCGCGTGGCGTGGCCAGCAGGATGTCGTTCGCAGTTTGCTGAAGCAGGGCGTCTCGGGCAATGTCCGGGACAAGGAAGGCTATACGGCGCTGGCCCGGGCCGCCTGGGGCGGTCGCGAGAGTATCGCGCAGGATCTCATCGCTGCGGGTGTCGATATCAATGCACCGGACGCAAAAGGCGAAACACCACTGTTACTGGCTGCCGAGCAGGGACATGAACGTGTAGTGCGGCAACTGTTGATCGCGGGAGCAACCGACAGGCCGGACGAAAATGGCCTGACAGCACTGGCCTGTGCGATGAAATCGGGTCATAACGCCATTGTCGGTCTGTTGCTCGATCATGGCGCGTCGCTGGATACGGTCGGGGACAAGGGTGACAGCCCGCTGATCTGGGCAACGCGAAATGGCGATGTGCGGTCTGTGCGGAAATTACTCAAGCAGAAAGTCTGCGTGGATTGTGTGGATGACAACGGACGTAATGCACTGTGGTATGCCGCAGATTCCGGAAATTTGCCTTTGGTTCGTCTGTTAGTCCCGCGTATCGGCAAGATAAACCAGGCGGACGGGGACGGTTACACATCGTTGCAGCGTGCAGCACTCAATGGGCACGATGCAGTGGTGGTGTTTTTGCTCGCACACAAGGCGGATAGCGGGCTGGTCGCTGGTGGGGGTAACAGCGCGTTAATGCTGGCGGCGGGGCAGGGACATGTCGCGGTGGTCAATCACCTGCTAAATGCAGGCGCCAAACTTGATGCAAGAAACTCTGCCGGGAATACCGCGCTGATGCTGGCGGCCTCGAAGGGAAACCGGGCAGTCACGGGTGTTCTGTTGGATCGCGGAGCCAATCCCGCACTGCGAAACCTGAAAAGGCAGCAGGCCGAAGATCTTGCAAGGGCAGCCGGTTTCGATGACCTTGCCTCGTACCTGGTGACAAAAGCAGACAAGGGTTTCTGGTAGATTATCTACCTGCAAACCAGCGAACACTGTGTACACGCAAGATGTACACAGTATCCGGTTTTAATCATTGATGTGATCAGGTATCCGGTGGCGGCATTGGCAGGCCGGCCAGCTTACACACTTCGTGCACGGGGTCTGTGGGAAACAGCGTGTAGACGTGTTTCTCATAGGCCTTCTGATCGTGGAATTTATCACCATTGCGCCCCAGTGTCCGGATGACTGTATGCATGGTTGGGTTGCTCAGGTTTTCCTTGTAATAGTCCCGGAAGTACCAGATCAATTCCCAGTGATCGACGAACAGGTTTACCCCGTCCCGTTTTGCCAGTTCGGTAGTGACTTCTTCACTCCAGTCGTCCAGATTGCACAAAAACCCCTGCTCATTACATTCAATGGTTTTGCTGCTTACTTTGAAATTCATACGTTCACTCCCGTTTTTGTTGCCTGGTCACCGTGAAAATGCCGACAGCATGACATCTCACGGTTACTTCTAAGGTATAGCAGATAAAACGGGGTCTGCCTTATTGTCAGGATTTCTTTATGGGTATAGTCATTTGTCTATAAAGGTGTCCCGTTATCCTGGTGCCAGGCCTCGATACCGTCCCAGGCTTCCTGTGCGGTTTCGGCATACCAGAACAACTCCCGGTCCTCTGCGTCGATGACACCTTCCTCCACCATGAAGTCGATATCCAGGACCCGGCGCCAGTAGTGTTCTCCAATGAGCACCACCGGTACAGGCTTGATTTTGCGGGTCTGGATCAGGGTCAGTGTTTCAAATAATTCATCGAAGGTCCCGAATCCGCCAGGTAGCGCGACCAGCGCACGGGCGCGCAGCAGGAAATGCATCTTGCGTAGCGCGAAGTAATGAAAATGGAAGCATAACTCCGGTGTGATATAGGGATTCGGGTATTGTTCATGGGGAAGCGAAATATTCAGTCCCACAGTTTTCGCGCCCGCGTCATGAGCTCCCCGGTTGGCAGCCTCCATAATTCCGGGTCCTCCGCCTGTCATGACCACAAGACGAGGGTCGCTGGCGCCCCCGCATGCGGCGGCAACAAGGTTGCCGAACTCGCGTGCGACTGTGTAATAACGGCTTTTGTCCTGTACGCGTTGTGCAACAGCCAGCCGTCTGGCAAGGTCGGCATCCTGAGGGTTGTCGGCAAGGCGGGCACTCAGGGTTTCGACTTTATGCCGGGCGGCTACAGGTTCGACAATCCGGGTACTGCCGAACACTACAATGGTATGTTCAATACCATGTTGTTTCAGTAGCTGTTCCGGTTTCAGGTAATCGAGCTGGAGGCGGATACTGCGGGTGTTGTCCTGTTGTAGAAAATCGAGATCATGGTCAGCCGGAATATAGCTTGGACTGTTGAGTATGGCCTTGACCTTGCCGGGGGCATCGGGGTCTTCATTACCGGATTTTGGATGATACCAGGGAAGTGGTTCCTGGCGTTTCACCGGGTCAGCCGGGGTGGGCCTGTGTAATCGAGAGGGCTTTTCGGTCATGTGACTACCTTGATATATCGTCTGTCGTGTTGTGCATGCGTCAGCTTACACTGCACCAAAGCAACATTTGTTACAATACGCGAATGCTGATTTTTAACACGTCCATTCTGTTTCAGGACAGGCAGGAGCTCGGCCGTTTCAGCGGTGCGCGCCCGGCTGGCTGGATACATCGGTTTATTGACGAACATGTTGATCTTGAAGACTCCGTCTGATTCAATGCCTACAGACCGGCGAAGCAGTTAACGATATAACAAGCTATCTTCCGCGAAGGACTGAAGCGATGCAGTATCAGCAGGATAAAGCACAAGCCCAGGAGATTGCCCGTCTGGTATTTCCGCTAATGACCCGGCTGGGTATTCCCATGAACCCGGTGAATTACGCTCTCTGGTATGAATACCACCTTGGGCGGTGTGAAGAACTGGTCAGTGTACTCGACAAGATCGTGTCGGAAGAGCAGGTCTACGAGGCAGAGCAGGCCAGGGCATTGTTCCTGCGCTATGTTGCCACGCCCGGTGTCGAGGCACTCGGACGTATTGAATCAGAGGTGTGCCGACTGCTCGCCGATGTGGTTCAGGTGGTGATCGATGCGGGACTCGACCTTGGCAAGTACAGCAACCTGTTACAGAGCTGCAATAGCCGGCTTGACACGGCTGATGACCTGCGTGCAATCCGTGGACTTGTCTCTACGCTGAAGGCAGATACCCACGATATGGCTGACTCCAGCCGCCATGCCGCCGGCGCCCTGAAAGCGCGTGCTGATGAAATTGATGCGTTGCGCGCCGAACTTGACCGGGTTCGCCTTGAGGCTGTCAGGGACCCGCTAACAGGTCTTTCCAACCGCCGTGCTTTTGATGAAAGACTGGTAGAGTCACTGGATGACAGTTTGCAGCAATTGAAAAAGATCTGCCTTTTGATGGTGGATATCGACCACTTCAAAAAGATTAACGATGAACACGGCCACCAGATCGGTGACAAGATACTCCAGTATGTTGCCTCGGTGCTGACGAAAAACTTCAAGGGCAAGGACCTGGTGGCGCGTTTCGGTGGCGATGAGTTTGCCGTGATTGTCGAGAATGCGCCTGTCGCAGGCGTGAAAAAAATCGCAGAAACGATTCGTGAACAGATCAGCGAAAGTACCCTTAAGCGAACGGATACCGGTGAGCCGCTGGGTAGCGTGACGGTCAGCATCGGTTATGACTGCGTGAAACCGGATGACAGTCCGGACAATGTTCTGAAACGTGCTGACAAGGCGTTGTACAGCGCCAAACAAAACGGGCGAAATCGCGTCGAGCTTTACCGGGATTAACACAATGAAAATAGGCATCATCAGTGGCAGTCACAGAAATCACTCGCAGAGTGAAAAAGTTGCGCACTTTATTGAGCGGACGCTACAGGAAAAGCAACTGTGCGACGAGAGTTGGCTGTTCTCATTAAAAGGTAATCCGCTACCCCTGTGGGACGAAAGTATCTGGGAAGGCAACCCTGAATGGCAGGAACGGCTGGCACCAATCTCCGCCCGGTTAGCCTCCAGTGATGGTTTTGTGGTGATCGCGCCTGAGTGGCACGGGCAGGTTCCGTCCGGGCTGAAAAACTTCTTTCTCATGTGGGGCAAGGGCGAACTGGCGCATAAGCCGGCACTGATAGTGACCGTGTCATCGGCCGATGGCGGGGCCTACCCGGTTGCAGAACTGCGTATGAGCAGCTACAAGAATAATCGCCTGTGTTATATCCCCGAGCAGGTCATTGTCCGCAATGTCGAATCAGTGCTGAATGACGATGCCAGTCAGAATAATCCGGATGCTGACAGGTATTTCCGTGAGCGCATCGCCTATGCGCTGGGTGTGCTGAAGGAATATGCGCTGGCGCTGAGAGCCGTACGTGCAAGTGGCGCAGCAAGCCTGGACGCCTTTAAAAACGGCATGTAAAAGCATCCCGCCGGAGCGGGATCAGTTATCTGCGATACAGACCTGGTTGCGCCCGTTTTTCTTGGCGCGGTACAGGGCCTGGTCAGCACGGGAAAACAACGAAAGCGGGTTGTCATGCTGTTGCAGTTCGCTGACGCCGATACTGACGGCGACGTTCAATTCCGCGCCAGAGCAGTTGCAGCTGGTGTCAGCAATATATTGGCGAATTCGCTCGGCCAGCAACTGCGCACCGGCAAGATCGGTATCGCGCATCAGCACCACAAACTCCTCACCCCCATAGCGGAACAGCAAATCACCATCGCGTTTGCAGGTATTCACCATGTTGGCTATCGCTTTCAATGCGCAGTCGCCGATAATATGTCCATACTGGTCGTTGATTTTCTTGAAGTGATCAATATCCAGAACCAGCAGTGACAACGCCGCGTCCTTGCGCAGGGCATGACTCAGTTCACGTTGCAACATCTCGTCGAGTGCCGCGCGGTTACAGATACCGGTCAGAGGGTCTTTCTGTGCAAGCTGCAAGGCATCTTCATACAGGAGGCCGTTACGCAGCGGGTAGAGCAGGCTGCACAACAGCTGTTCCAGCACCTCAATTTCGGCTTCAGTGAATTTCTGATTACGGCGGAAGCTCAGCCTGCCAAGCGGCTCGTCGCCGATATTCAGGTGATACGAGCAGGAATGGCGCGCCTGGCGCCCCAGTTTCAGGTCAAGCCCGATATCGTCATTGCGATAACGGATACCCTGGTGAACGATCAACGCACTGACTTCGGCGCTGAATATCTCGATCAGGCGTGTGGGGTCGAGGGTTGTCTGAAGGCTCTGGGTGATCTCCAGCGATTTCCGGTTCGCCAGTTCCTGGAGCACGCTGTGGTCACTCGTTTTTAACGAGTTCTTCAGAAAGTCTGCAGTTTGTGGCAGTGGTTTGCTCATGCTGATATCCAGGTGGTTCAGATGTGTGACGGGAACAATGCGAATTCTGTGCCAGAGCCATTGCTGAGATAATAAAATATAATTAAAACAATGGAATAAAATCTATTTTGTTTTACGCATGCATCATACCGTCAAAATAACGACACAATAATTGCCGCTGACTTGCCATCGACCGGCGTCAATTTTCCGGCTCAATAGCGCTTGCAACTCAGCTCGGGACTGACCACTATAAAAAGATATATTGTGACCACCTGATATTGAGGATACCGATCATGAAATCCAGGATTCTGGCGCTGTTGTTTTTGTTACTGGCGCCGATCATCGGCAGTGCCGCAGAAAGCGGGGGTTACGAGAACCCCGGACACCATGAGCAACCGGCCTGGTTCAAATCTTCCTTCCTTGATCTTCGTGATGACGTTGCCGAAGCCGCAAAAGCCGGTAAACGGGTCATGCTGTATTTCTACCAGGACGGTTGTCCCTATTGCGCCAAATTACTGGACGTTAATTTCGCCCAGCGCAAGATTGCCGAGAACACACAAAAATACTTCGATGTTATTGCCATTAATATGTGGGGCGCGCTGGACGTGACTGACCTCAGCGGCAAGGCAACCACAGAGAAGGGTTTTGCCAGTGAGATGAAAGTCATGTTTACCCCGACGCTGGTATTTCTTGATGAGCAGGGTAAGGCGCTTATGCGTCTGAATGGCTACTATCCCCCGCACAAGTTCGGTGCTGTCATTGACTATGTGGGACAGCATAAGGAAAAGGACATCAGTTTCCGTGATTTCTGGAAAGCACGTTCCCCGGAAGCCGCCAGTGGGAAGCTGCACCAGTCGCCGGGCTGGCTACAGGCGCCCTATGCGCTGAACCGGCGTAACGCCGGCAAGCCCCTGCTAGTGATGTTCGAACAGAAGGATTGCGCGGCCTGTGATGAACTGCACGACGACATTCTTGCGCGTAAAGCCAGTCAGAAACTGCTGTCGCAGTTTGATGTGGCGCTGTTCGATATGTGGTCGAAAACACCCCTGACGACACCGGACGGGAAGGTCACAACAGCCAGTGCCTGGGCGAAGCAGCTGAAAATCCAGTACGCGCCAACCCTGGTGATGTTCGATGTCTCGGGAAAGGAAGCGTTTCGTACCGAGGCGTACCTGAAAGCTTTCCACCTCCAGTCCGCGCTGGACTATGTGCTGTCAGGCGCCTATCTCAAGCAGCCGAACTTCCAGCGTTATATCTCGTCGCGCGCCGACGCGCTCGAAGCGCAGGGCGTACACATCGATATCATGGACTGATCAGTCGTCCAGGCTGAACTGTTTGCCTGTGCAATCCCTGCTGTCTTCACTGAGCAGGTACAGCAGAGGGACTACGACCTCGTCGGGTTGAGCGGCTGTGCCGGGCATCTCGCCGGGGTAGGCGATGGTCCGCAAGCTGGTGGTGACTGGCCCGGGATCGTAGCTGTTGAAGCGTACTGTGGTGTTGGATTCCATTTCGTCGGCCAGAATCTGCATCAGATTCTCGATGCCGGCCTTGCTGACACCGTAGGCGCCCCAGTAGGCCTTGCCCTTGCGTCCCACGGCATCGCTATTGAAAACCACCGAGGCGTTATCGCTTTTCATCAGCAGTTCGAGGCAGGCACGCGTCATGAGGAATGGCGCGTTCAGGTTGATCTGCATGATCTTGTACCAGAGCTCTGATTCAAAATGCGCCATTGGCACCAGTGCGCCAAGCATGGCGGCGTTATGCAGCAGGCCATCCAGGCGGCCGAACTCACGTGCAATGGTTTCGGCAAGCTCCGTGTAGTCTTTCTCGCTGGCGCCTTCCAGGTTCATGGGGTAGATCGCAGGCTGTGCGTTGCCGGCGGATTCAATGGCGTCATACACCGCTTCGAGACCGCGTACTGTTTTGTCCAACAGAATCACGGTTGCGCCGGCTGCGGCACAGCGTTTTGCAGTTGCGGCGCCAATGCCGCTTGCCGCGCCGGTGATCAGGATGACGCGCTTGTCCAGCAGTCCGTCACGTGCCTGCCAGTTATCAGGTATTTTCATTGCAGTCGTTTCCATCAGGTTCAATCCAGGGTTTCAAGAATCGCTTTCGCACAGTCTACACCGCTACGTACCGCGCTTTCGAGTGTGGCGGGCAGGCCGGTGTCTGTGTAGTCGCCGGCCAGCCACAGGCCGCGGGCCGGCGTGTGATGGCCGGGCCGGAACCGGTCAACGCCGGCGCGACAGGAAAAGGTAGCGCGTTTCTCCCGCACCAGCCGATGTGCCGAGGGCGCAGGCCAGGCGGGGAATGTCGAAGCCAGCTCTGCGATAAGCTGTTGGCTCAGGGCGGCATTATCCAGTTCATTGTGCTTGCCGCGTGCGCTGATCACCACGGCAATCAGCCCGGGTTGACCACACACGCGGCGATCGAACAGCCACTGTGACAAGCCATCTTCGAACCCTATCATCGGTTGTGGCAGGTTTACAGACTCCGGGTACTGTATATAGAGGGTAACAATCGGTTCATGACCTAATTGTTCCAGGTTTTCACACAGTGGTTTCAACACCCTGTGATGGGACATCAAGCGCCGGCTGATCACGTGTGGTGTGGCAAGTACCACATGAGTGGCGTTCTGCAAGCTGTCGCCAACTTGAACACCAGGCGGCTTGTGCGGGCGCAGCACCAGGCCGGTGACACGTTCGCCCAGCCGGGTTTGCGCGCCATGCGCTTCAAGCCAGGCGGCTGCGGGTATCGGCAACAGGTTGCCGAGTTCGACGCGGCTGAACAGCAGGTCGCAGTCCCGGTTCATTTGCAGGAAGGCATCACGCAGCACGCGCAGAAAAATGCGCGCAGAGGCTTCGGCGATTGGCGTATTCAGCATGGCAAGGCACAGCGGTTCCCACAGGCGATGGATCATGGCAGCCGTTTGGTGTTCGCTGTGCAGCAGCGCCTGAACGCTGATGTCCTCGTCTGGCGCAAGCCGTAAAGTTTTCAGATGCCGACCGAAACGCAGGGCTTGCAAGCGGTCATTCAGGCCGATGCCACGTGCGAACAACATGGCGGCGAGCAGGTGAAGGGGCGCGGGCAGCCGGGGTGTGTGGAATTGCAGGCTGGCGCGGCCATGACAGAAGCTGCTCAGTGACAGGGATTCCCGCAGGAACACCTTGTCGGCTTCAATATCGATACTTCGCAACAGCGACAACATCGACCGGTAAGCACCAATCATCAGGTGTTGACCGTTATCGACGATGGTGTCGTCGAAGTGGATGCTGCGCGCGCGCCCGCCGAACTGCCGCGCGGATTCCAGCAGCAGAACCGGCACATGGCGCCGGGTCAGTTCGATAGCGGCGCTCAGGCCGGCCCAGCCTCCGCCAACAATGACGACAGGCGCATCCTTGTGGACCGGTTCAGGCATTGGCAACCGGTTTGCGGACGTTCTTTTGCCGGCGACGTTCGCGGCGCGCGGTATTCCAGGCAATCCACAGTTTGCGTAGCGGGGTCAGGCGGACCCTGTGTTCCATGACGCGGTAGTCATCCTGTTCGATCTCCTGCAGCAGCGTGCGGTAAATCGCCGCCATGATCAGGCCGCTGCGCTGGGATTCACGGTCAAGCTCCGGAAGGTAATCAATGGCGCGCCGGTAATAGTCGTGCGCACGCTGCGCCTGGTGGTGGCACAGGGCGCGCATCCCTTCGCCGGGTTTGAGCTGGAGCAGGTCGTGCGGATTAACCTGGTATTCGAACAGTTCATCGAGTGGTAGATAAATACGACCGCGTTCAGCATCTTCGCGCACATCACGTAATATATTCGTCAGCTGAAATGCAGTACCCAGGGTTTCGGCATACTTCAGTGTGTTGCGATCCCGGTAGCCAAAAATCTCCGCCGACAGCAGGCCGACCACCCCTGCTGCGCGGTGACAGTACAGGGCCAGGTCGGAAAAACTTTCATAACGGGTCTCGTCGAGATCCATCGCCATGCCGTCGATGATCTCCTGAAAGTATTCCATCGGCAGATTGCATGACTTTACCGGTTCAAGCAGGGCACGTGTTACCGGGTGGGTGGGGTTGCCTTTGAAGCAGCGTTCCAGCTCACTGCGCCACCAGTCCAGTTTGGTGCGCGCCACACCGACATCAGAACATTCATCCACCACGTCATCGACCTCACGACAAAAGGCGTACAGTGCGGTAATCGCCTGGCGTTGATCGGGAGGGAGGAACAGGAAACTGTAATAAAAGCTGGAGCCACTTGCGGCGGCTTTTTCCTGGCAGTATCGGTCGGGCGACATGATGTCCGGTTTCTGGAAAACGGAGCTGAATTCTACCCGCTTTGCCGATCCGGTGAAATGCACAGGGTCAATGCCGCGCAAAGCCCTGCCGGATCGCGGAAAACAGGATGCCGAGCCGTTCCCGGTGGTCGAGCCTGGGCCGTGCAAAGACATTATCCTGCGCATGCAGTTTTTCCAGTACCCGTGCGCCCCCCAGGATGATCGACCGCAGTTCCAGGCCAAAGCGTCCGTGCAGCTGCATGCCCAGCGGGCTGCCGGCCGCCAGCAGCTTGCTGGCGCGGCGGATCTGGAAACGGATGAGTTCTTTCATCTCGAAGCTGTTGCGTCGTTCGCGGATGGCTTCCTCGCTGACAGCAAAGCGCTGCATTTCGTCCCGGGGCAGGTAGATGCGGCCATTCTCCGCATAGTCCTGGCCGATGTCCTGCAAAAAATTAATCAGTTGCAGGGCGCTGCAAATAGCGTCGGAACGCGCCAGGTTCTGCTCGCTGGCCTGGCGGTTGAGGTGCAGTAACAGGCGTCCGATCGGGTTTGCCGAACGCCGGCAGTAGTTCATTAGCGCGCCAAAATCGGCGTAACGTTTACAGCTTACATCCTGACGAAAGGCACTGAGCAGATCGTGAAACAGTTCGATGGGCAGGGCATGGCGCTCGATGGTATCCGCCAGTGCGATATATACAGGTTGCGCTGGAGGGTTTCCCTGTTCAATAGCGAGCAAGGCACTACCCATGTCATCGAGTTGCTGCAGTCGTTCGGCTTCACCGGCCTCACCTTCATCGGCAATGTCATCCGCCGTGCGGGCAAAGGCATAAATGGCCGCCACCGGGTCGCGCTGCCAGCGCGGCAACAGCATCGAGGCGACCGGGAAGTTCTCGTAGTGCGATTGCGCCAGTTGCCGGCACCAGCGGTAAGCCTGTGTCAGCTCGGCGGATGGGCGGGAAGTCGGTGAGTTTGCCAAACAATCTCCCTAGTGGGTCTCGCGCGAGGGTTCGTCCGGGGTCTCGTCATCACGAACCTCACGCGGCAGGCGTTCAACCGGCGCCGGTTCGGTCATTTCCTTTTTGCCACGAATGCCCATTTCATTAAATCGCCGGGCACTGGGCAGGATGCGGCTGTCGAAAGAACCGACGGCCTTATTATAGTGTTCAACACTACGGCCCAGCGTGCTGCCCAGCTTGTCGAGGTGGCCGGCGAAGGTGCTCAGGCGTTCGTACAGCTCTTCGCCAACGGTGCGGATCTGTTCGGCATTCTCGGCCAGCGTTTCCTGTCGCCAGCCGTAGGCGATAGCACGCAGCAGGGCGACCAGGCTGGAAGGTGTCGCCAGCACCACGCGATCCGTCAGTGCATCCTCGAGCAGGCTGGCGTCCAGCTCCAGTGCCGCGCTGAGAAACTGGTCACCGGGAATAAACAGCACCACGAAATCCAGCGACGATGACAGGTTTTTCCAGTAGGCCTTGCTCGCCAGCTCACGCACTCGCGCGCGCACATTGCGCGCATGGCGTTGCAGTTCCTGCGCGCGCTGCACGTCATCTTCCGCCTCGACCGCGCACAGGTAGGCATCCATCGGTGCCTTGGCATCAACGACAACCTCGCGCCCACCGGGCATGCGCACCACCATATCCGGACGCTGCTTGCCTTCCCCGGTATCGATGCTGTGTTGTTGCTCGAAATCGCAGTGTTCGACCATACCGGCCAGCTCCGCCAGCCGCTTGAGCGTCAGCTCGCCCCATTGCCCGCGCACTTCAGGGCGTTTCAATGCCTTGACCAGGTTGCGTGTTTCGTTCTGCAACTGATCATGGGCCGCCTTCATGAACTCCAGGTGATGATTGAGCGCGCCAAAATTCTTCTGCCGTTCCTCTTCCATCTTGCGGATCTGCTGGTCAGTTTTTTCCAGCGTTTCGCGGATCGGTTTAACCAGGTTCTCGACGGCTTTTTCGCGCTTCTCGAATTCGTTGCTGGACTGTTCGTGCAGGGACTTGAAACGGGTTTCCGCCAGTTTAAGAAATTCACTGCTGCTGGATTTCATAATGTCGCCGGCCAGCGCCTTGAAAGAATCTTCCAGCTGGCTGCGCGCGGTTTCAAATGCACGCAGCTTTTCTTCATGCGCCAGCTGTTCGCTTTCGCGTTGCGCTTTGGTCCGCACATTTTCCTCGCGCAACGCCGAGATAAGCCGCTGGGCACGGGTATTGGCGACCAGCCAGCCGACCAGTCCGGCCAGCAGGCCGGTCACAACAAGATAGACCCACATCGTTTCCATACCGGCATGATACCCAATCTTCCGCTCCCGTGCGTCCTGTTGCCGGTTTTCGCCCGGGCGTTGATTCAGAGGCAAAAAAAGGCCGCAGTTACCTGCGGCCTTTTTGACTTGCCGTATGGCTCCCTGGCTAGAAGTCGATCTGGCTCCGTAACTGGAAGATATTGACGTCTTCATTGCCAGTGGTCGGGAATTTCACCACTGAGGTCGGGTCTGTTGACGCACGTACATAGTTGGCCATAAACCGTACATTGGGGGTTGCGTACCAGTTCAGGCCAACAGTGATGTTGTCTTCCCTGCCACCATTGATGCCGCTGTCCTTCAGGTCGAGACTACTGTAGCGGGCTGCCAGTTCCCACGCGCCAGTACCCCCCTGGCCGACGATGCTGGCAGGTTTGACGCGGCCGAAGGAACCGGAGCTTGCCTTGTAGGGACGGTGCTCACCGGTCAGGAAGTAGCTGCTGTAGACATACCAGCCGGAAAAGTCAGGATCCGAACCCGGACCGCGGGTGTCTACGCTGGAGCGCATGTATTCGCTCTGCACGGAGAATGGCCCCAGTACCGCCGCGCCTTCCAGCCCGTAGAGTGTCTGGTTGTCATAGTTGTTAATGGTACCGGTATCCACCAGGCGGGTGCTGGTGATGTGTGTCTCGGCGCGTTCCCGGAAGCGTAACTGGTTATTACCATCCGAACCGCGGTAGCTGACGGCTGCACCGAGGTGTATCACGCGGTCTTTTTCAGCGATGGGTGCAAAGTGTACCCGGCCGGTCAGACCCCAGCCCTGCCCTTTGGGCGAGTCGCTGTTCTTCACGCCGTCAAAAAAGTAACCGACGCGTGCGCCCCATTGTTGACCGTGGCTGGCCACCGATATGCCGGTATTGCGCCCGGGCGAGAAGGTGCTGGTCAATCCACGTTCCATGAAGGTGATGTATTTCGAGCTGGTCTGCTCTTCGAGGCTGAACGGTTCCTTGTGATGACCAATGACAATCTTGACGGGTTTGAATCCGTGGTAGCCCATGTAAAAGTCCTTGACGGAAACCTTGCTGCCGGCAAAATCCAGCTGTCCCTTGTAGAACCAGTCCTTATACGCGGTGCCTTTGACAAACAGACGAGCGCGACGGAGTTCCGCCCCGTTGCCCAGTTGGGTCTTGTCCTTGTCGTAGAAGGCGGCATCCACCATCAACCGGCCACCCAGCTGAAATTTGAACGCGCCATCGCCGGTTTGCACTTTAAGACCGGCGTGGCCGGTTTTGACCTTGACGGTGTCCCGGGTGGCGTCGCTGACAGCTTTTTTAATCTGCGCCTTGTCGGATTGGGCGGCCTTTTCCAGGTCATGGTAGTCCGAGTCGCTGATGGTGCCTTTGTCGCGCAATACCTTGAGCAGGTCCACCATGGCATCGGTGGAAGAAAGCGCGGGCAGCGAAAAGGTGCTGGAAAGGCAGAACAGAGCGCCACTGAGAAGCGGGTAACGTAGTCTGGGGTTCACGAATATCTCCTGTCTGTTTGCAGTTCAGTGCAAAACGGTAATGGAACTGAAAAATTACCTGACAGAAGATAAAAGTTGTTTGTTACAGAAGTATTACCGCTGTATTACGTTTGCGTGACCTGTGT
>CAYYAP010000013.1:0-31126 GCA_964469575.1 uncultured Thiohalobacter sp. | reverse complement strand
CAGCGAATCGTCAGGGTTCATAACGACTGGTTACGCAGTATACCGACCCCCAGCCCTTCGATTTCCAGCGATTGTTCACGCAGGTCAACGCGAATCGGTTCGAACTCTTCATTTTCGGGCATCAGATAGACAATCGAGCCGCGCTTGCGGAAGCGTTTAACAGTCACCTCGTCATCCAGCCGCGCCACCACCACCTGGCCATTCTCCGCCTGGCGGGTACGGTGTACGGCCAGCAAGTCGCCATCCATGATACCGATATCACGCATACTCATACCCTTTACCCGCAACAGGTAATGGGCGCGCGGGTGAAACAGTGCGGGATCAACCGGGTAATAATCCTCAACGTGCTCCTCGGCAAGAATCGGCTCACCCGCGGCCACGCGCCCGACCACCGGGATGCCTTCCTCTTCCTCGACCTCTTCGAGCAAGCGAATACCGCGTGAAGAGCCTGCCAATAGTTCGATATAACCCTTGCGCTCCAGCGCCCGTAAATGCTCTTCCGCCGCATTAGGGGAGCGGAAACCGAATGCTTTGGCAATTTCGGCCCGGGTGGGGGGATAGCCCTCATCGTAGATACAGTCATGTATCAGCGTCAAAATCTCGGCTTGCCGGGGCGTCAGGTCATCCATTTTTTCACCTGCTGTGGTTTTATCCAGTTACTGGAAGTATATACAGGTATTTTCAGGATGCAAGTCCCGGCTCGTTTCGCCTGACAAAATCCTGCGCAAAGGCTATGGAATCCCTGCATTACGGACTTCGTTGATCTGGATCAAATTTTACCGTCCGGTACAACCGATAGAATAGCCGCTTCCTGGCTTTCATCCGGTAACCCGCACACATGATCCTGTCCGATTACGTTAATACCTTTGGCCAGGCCATGCTGAAACGCTACGGCGAACGCGTGCACAAGCTCGCGTTGAACGCGAGTTTCACCTGCCCCAACCGTGATGGCAGCAAAGGGCGCGGCGGCTGTACGTTTTGTAACAACGTGTCCTTCAGCCCCAATGGTCGCGACCCTGCCGCTATCCAGCAACAGATCGACGCCGGGCGGCGTGTGGTTCGCAAGCGTACCGGGGCGCGCAAATACATTGCCTACTTCCAGGCCTATACCAACACCTATGACGATGTCAGGGAACTGGAGAAGCTCTATGACCAGGCGCTTGCAGACCCGGATGTCATCGGGCTTTCGGTAGGAACCCGCCCCGACTGTGTACCGGACCCGGTACTGGATCTGCTCGCCACCTACCAGCGCAGAGGTTACGAAGTCTGGCTGGAACTGGGCCTGCAATCGGCCAGTGACAAAACGCTTGAGCGGGTCAACCGCGGTCATGGGTTCGGGGAATACCGTAGCGCGGTGCGCCGCGCCCACCTGCGCGGCCTGCAGGTCTGTACACACCTGATTGTCGGCCTGCCGGGTGAATGTCGGTCACACTGCGTCACCACACTGGATCGTGTGCTTGAACATGGCGTGGAAGGCCTGAAACTGCATCCCCTGCACGTGGTAAAAGGCACGATGCTCGCCAACCAGTGGCGGCGTGGCGAATACACGGCGTTGCCGCTGGAGACCTATATTTCCATCGCCGCCGATTTAATACGGCTGACGCCTCCCGAAGTCATCTATCACCGGGTGACGGGCACCGCTCCAAGTCAACTGCTTCTGGCGCCGGCCTGGTGTTCCTGGAAGTGGCGCGTGCTCAACCGGTTAACCGCAGAACTCCACCAGCGCCGGATGATCTCTCCCCGGACACACACCCCTGGAACGATAAACTGATGCCGGAAACACACACAAAGATGGAACTGGTCTGCCCGGCCGGGAATCTCCCCGCCCTGAAGACCGCAGTCGATCATGGCGCCGATGCGGTCTATATCGGTTTTCGTGACGACACCAATGCACGGCACTTTGCCGGCCTCAACTTCAATGAAAAACGTTCCCGGGAAGGCATTGAATATGCCCACCGGCGTGGCGTAAAAGTTTTTGTCGCCATTAACACCTACGCACAGGCATCCGGCTGGGAGCGCTGGCAACACTCGGTGGACCTCGCCGCCTCACTTGAGGCCGATGCCCTGATCCTGGCTGACATCGGGGTCATGGACTACGCCGCCAGGCGCTGGCCGGACCTGCGCCTGCACCTGTCCGTGCAGGCATCCGCGACCAACCCGGAGGCGATCCGCTTCTATCACAACAACTTTGGCATCCGGCGTGTTGTTGTGCCGCGTGTCCTGTCATTGAAACAGGTACAACAGGTGGCCGAACAAAGCCCGGTTCCACTGGAAGTCTTCGGTTTTGGCAGCCTGTGCGTCATGGTGGAAGGGCGATGCCTGTTGTCTTCCTATGCCACCGGCCAGTCGCCCAATACTTTCGGGGCCTGCTCACCGGCCTCCGCCGTACGCTGGATAGATACGCCAAACGGCATGGAATCCCGGTTGAACCATATCCTCATCGATTGCTATCAGCATAACGAACCGGCGGCCTACCCGACCCTGTGCAAGGGCCGCTTTAACGTCGGCGGGAATACCTACTATGCTATCGAGGAACCGACCAGCCTGAACACGCTGGCCCTGCTGCCGGAACTGCAGGCTATCGGTATCGCGGCGATTAAAATTGAAGGGCGCCAGCGCAGTCCGGCCTACGTCAAGCGGGTAACACAGGTGTGGCGCGCGGCACTCGACAGCTGTAAAAAAGACCCCGCACAGTACCAGCCCAGGACACCCTGGCTGGAAGCCCTGCAAACCGTTTCGGAGGGTGCCCAGACCACGCTGGGCGCCTATCACCGCCCATGGCAATGACAAAACCCATGCAAATTTCTCTTGGCCCCGTACTCTATTACTGGAGCCGCGATGACCTGTTCGATTTTTATGCGCGTATGGCAGACACGGACGTCGATATTATCTACCTCGGCGAAACCGTCTGCTCCAAACGACGCACACTGCGTAGCGAGGACTGGATACAGCTTGCGGAACAATTAACCGCCGCTGGCAAGGAGGTTGTGCTTTCCACCCTGACCTTGATCGAGGCCGGATCCGAATTAAGCACCATGCAACGGCTGTGTGAAAATGGCCGTTTTACCGTTGAAGCCAATGATATGGGGGCCGTCAACCTGCTGGCCGGCAAACACCCCTTCACCACCGGACCCTCGGTCAATATCTATAATCCCCGCACGCTGAAAGTGCTTGCAGAACGGGGCCTGAAACGCTGGGTTCTCCCTGTGGAGCTTTCACGGCAAACGCTTGCCGACATACAGAGGCAACGACCGGACGGTGTTGAAACGGAGGTGCTGGTGTACGGGAGACTGCCGCTGGCCTATTCCGCGCGTTGTTTCACCGCACGCGCGCACAACCTGCCAAAAGACGACTGCCAGTTCCGTTGCCTGGACTACCCCGATGGCCTGTTGCTGTCTACGCGGGAAAACGAGGAGTTCCTGGTTCTCAACGGTATCCAGACCCAGTCGGCCAGATCGTGTAACCTGATCATGGAAATCAACGATATGCGCACACTCGGTGTCGACATCCTGCGCATCAGTCCGCAATCCCGGGATACCGAACGCGTCATCCAGGCCTTCCATAAACGACTGCACCATGAGTGTTCTGTCGAAGCAGCCGGCAAGCTGCTGGAACCGCTCATACCCGGCAAAAGCTGTAATGGTTACTGGCACGGCGCGCCCGGCATGGAGGATGCCGCTGGACACGCCGGGTTGATTCAAACAACATAATGGGAAACGCTATACTACAGTGGTTTTCCTCCCGCCATTATCGTTAATGATTGCCAATCGCCTGGTCTTTCGAAGGATGTTCAGCTGGATCGCGGAAACCGGTATGCGTTTTTCCGGTAGACCGAAACAGCGTCTTGACCCCGCCATCCTCAGTGACGACTTTATCTTCTCCAGCGCGCCCTACGCCATGAGTCACGCATCGACCATCGCCGCATCCGGCGGCAGACTGGTCGCGGCCTGGTTTGGCGGATCACTGGAATCCCGCCCGGATGTCGGCATCATGGTTTCACTGAACGCGGGTACTGGCTGGTCAACACCGGTCGAAGTCGCGAACGGCGTACAGCCGGACGGCAGCCGCTACGCGTGCTGGAACCCGGTACTGTTTCAGCCCGATTCAGGCCCCCTGCTGCTCTTCTATAAAGTCGGGAGAAACCCGAGAACCTGGTGGGGCATGTACACGGAATCCACTGACCACGGACAGACCTGGCGCACGCCAAGGCGTCTTGCCGATGGCATACTCGGCCCCGTCAAGAATAAACCCGTGCAGCTGGCGACGGGAGAACTGCTGAGCCCCTCCAGCACCGAACACGATAACTGGCGCATACATATCGAGCGCAGTAGCAACCTGGGAAAATCCTGGACACGCATTAACCCGATCAGGCATGACCAGGGCATTGCTGCCATCCAGCCGAGCATCCTTACCCATAGCGAAAACCGTTTACAGCTCATCTGCCGAAGCCCGCACAAACGCATCGCGGAAAGCTGGTCCAGTGATGGCGGGAAAACCTGGAGCCGGTTACAGCTCACCCCACTGAAAAACCCCAACTCGGGCACAGACGCGGTAAGCCTTGCCGATGGCCGTCAGCTACTGGTTTACAACCGCTCAACCCGCCGGCGCACGCCCTTGAATGTGGCGCTGTCCAATGACGGCAAGAACTGGCAGGACTGTCTGGTGCTTGCCCAGGGCTTCGGCGAATACTCCTACCCCGCTGTCATCCAGACCAGCGACGGCCTGGTGCATATCACCTATAGCTGGAACCTGTCCCGCATTCGCCACGTTGTACTCGACCCGGGAAAACTCCCATGTGGCTATCCCGAACAATAAACATCCCCGCCAGTCTTTACCTCAGGCCTTTAGTACTAAGCGCAGCCCTGATATTGCCTGCCGCCATCCTGGTGGCGCCCCACCTGGGAGAAGCCGCCTACCTACTGCTTACCCTGGCCGGGATTTATAGCCTGTTAAGCCGGGATAACGGTAAAGGACTGGATCAACGGTCCCTTAAAAACATACGGTTACTCAGCCTGCTCACACTGGGCTTTTACCTGGTCGCCTTTACCTCACAATTTATTTCCGGCCCTGTCTCCACGGCATCCTGGAACCCCGGTGGCCTGCGCGAGTTCCTCGCCGCCCCGTTTATCGGCCTGTGGCTACTGGGCAGAATCAACACACGCTTTCTCATGCTGACCGTCAAACTCTGCGCACTGCTGGTCTTCGCTGTGGCCTTATACCAGTTCACACGGGGTGTCAGCCGGCCCGGGGGCGCTGTCAACCCGCTGATATTCGGACTCCTGTCGTTATTGCTTGGTTTTTTTTCCCTGATCCGTCTACCGCTTGAATCGACCCCTGAAAAACTTTTATCGCTGGCCGCTTTTTCCTCCGGGTGCATGGCTTCTGTTATTTCACAGTCCCGTGCAACCTGGATGATGTCGATTTTCCTGCTCGCCTATATCCTCTTCGCCTGGCGCAGAACAGGCCACCTGACCCTGCGTGTGACCCTGGGAATTTCCAGCCTGTTTCTGGCGCTGGCGCTGGTCTCATCACACATTCCCGCTGTGCAAGAAAGAATTTCCACAGGCATGGACGACTACCACACATTTAACATGCATGATGCGTGGGACAACTCATTAGGCCAACGCATCATTATGTGGGAAGGGGGACTGTCAGCCGCCATGAAAAAACCGGTTTTCGGGTGGGGAATAGCGAATACCCAGTCGGCCGCCGCCTCGGAACTTGAATCTCCTGCCATGAAACAGGTCGTTCTGGGGTACAACCATTTACACAACGAATATATCACCAACCTGGTGGCCAAGGGCCTGCCGGGGTTGCTGAGTGTATTGCTGCTACTTTTCGTTCCACTGGCCATTTTCCTGCGTCATACCGACGATCCTGAACGCCTGGCCTATCAAGGGATTGGTTCCCTGTTGTGTATCGGTTATGCATTTTCCGGTTTAAGCAACCAGGACTTTGGTGATGACACACTGAATATTTTCTTCGTTTTTTTCCTGGCGATCACCTTACCCGGTTCCGGGTTTGCTCTCCGCCGTGACAAATATCGACAGAAAAGACTGGACATACAGGGTTGATTTAAACCATTTATCCCAACCGCTAAACTCCACGACCGTGCAACCCTGACACTTTTAAATGACCTCATCTTCCGCAGCACCCCACAACACCACAGATGTTGCATGCTCGGTGGTCTGGCTACTGACAAGCCACAAGATCGGCGACAACAACCAGACCCTGGCACTGGCGGAAGCGCTGGGCTGGCCCTGTATAACAAAACGCATTGTTCGTCGTGAAAACAAACTGATATCCAAGCTGATTTACAAACAATTGCTGGGTATAACACTGGCCGGCATCGACCGTTCTCGCTCGAGTAAACTCGCCCCACCCTGGCCCGACCTGGTAATCAGCGCCTCGCGCGCCAATGAAATGGTGGCTCGATGGATAGGAAAAATGTCCGGTGGGCATACCCGTATCGTGCATATAGGACGTCCCAAGGGGCCTTTGAATGCATTCGACCTCATTGTTACAACCCCCCAGTATTTCCTGCCGGAAAGAAAAAATGTTCTGAATATCGAACTTCCACTGCACCGTGTGTCCCGTGAGCGATTACAGCGGTCCGCGCTCAAATGGCAATCACGACTATCGCACCTGAAACGACCTTACACCGTCGTACTCGTTGGAGGCGATACCGGAAAACTTATCCTGACCCGGGAAATGGGCTGCCGACTGGGACAACAGGTCAATACGCTGTCACACGCCTCGGGGGGTTCGGTTCTGGTCACCAGCAGTGCTCGCACACCTCCTGCTGCATTTGATGAATTACTTCATCAACTGACCGTACCGACGCATAGTTACCACTGGAACGACAGCGAAGAAGACAATCCTTTCTATGGTTATCTTGCTCTGGCCGACCAGGTGGTTGTCACCGCCGAGAGCACCTCCATGCTGGCCGAGGCGAGCGCGACCGGAAAACCGGTATTCATGTTTGATTTTGGCAACAAACAATGCGGCAGCTCTCCCTGCGGGGAGCGTACTGTGACAGGGTATCTGCGACAGATTACACGGCATTTCAAGCCAGAGCGATTTCAGCGGGACATAGGCAACATACATCGATTATTGATAAGCCGTGGCCGTGCATCCTGGCTAGCCGACCCGACGCCCGCCAATAGACAGATTGATACAGCTAAAATAATACCCTGTGACCTGCAACGCACCGTAGCACGTGTGCGACAGCTCTTCCACGAGCAGGATCTGAAAACCTCACCTCCGGATTACCGCCCAGATTGACAAGAAACGAAACTACAACTTGTTAAGAAATTTAATCGATTTACTACCGTGATACCTATGCGTTATATGTTCAACTATCCAGGTTCTCAGAAGAACCCCCCTTTCTTTCCACGTCAATCTTTCACGCAACATCGGTGAATCCCAATCGAATAATGTGACGTGGTTGTTTATTCTTTTCTGCATGACTTCCGGGTGACTTCCATCATAACGCGCCAGAAATGGCCTGGGGAAACGGTAGATATCCAGTTCCTCTCCGAATTTCTTTTCTGTAAATACCTTCTTCAGTCCATCATATTTATTTCTGGTTCCCTTTGGCGACCTTACCCACCAGTAATGAAAAAGTCTTGCCTCAGAATCAATGGCGCGAACCTTTCTTCCTTTTTCCTTATATTGGGGATGGACGGAGAAATTTGCTGCATCCCCTCTGGATAAAACGAATCGATGAGGTTTTACTATCCAGGATCTCCTTCTGCCTTTATAAGGATAGATATTCATCGTGGTTCTGTAATCGACCCAGAAATTAAGCTGGCGGAGTGATATGGCTTCAACATCGTCGTCATTAGCATATCTTTTCATATAATCCATAATAACCGGCAAATCATCTTCATGTACGATTTCATCAGCCTGCAAATGAAAAGCCCATTTCCCGCTGCAGTTGAATAATGCAATATTTGCCTGTTGAGCCAATACAAATCCTCCCTGTGTCACATATGGATTCCACTGACTACGGATAATTTTTATTTTTTTATCGTTAATCGACTCGATAAGCTCTACCGTTCCATCCTCTTCCGGGCCGATATTAACAATAAACTCGTCCACAATGGGAAGGATAGAGGAAATAGCCTCAACAACAGGGTAATCCATCGCGGCGATTTTATGTAAAAACATAAATCCAGAAGCAAATACTGCCATATAACACTCCAGCTTTTATTACCGAACCATGTGCCGAGTAAGCCCGCTACAACCTATATGTATTCCAGCAGGTCTTTAACATTTCTGTAGTGATCTTGAAGCGGGTAGTCCGATTTTCTATGGCGAATCGGGTAGCAACGCACATGGAACCCGAACGGTTCCCTGTTCCACAGGAATTCCTCCCAACCATTTGATTGCACATCCGGAAACCCGTGGACGGCAAAACCGGTTTCGCTGAAATAACCACGACGTTTTGGCGTCAGGCTGAGATGATCAGGGAAAAACTGGTCCAGCATACGCCGCACCACCTTTGGCTTGAACACGGGTTGAAAGCATTCAGCCTTCACGGAAGGATGATTCCTGTGGTAGTGAAAAAGTCGCCAGCCGGTGTCCCGCGCGCGGCCTATGCGCCGCCGTTTTGCGAGTGTCAGCCGTGCAATCAGGGCATTGAACCGGGAGCGATGATGTTTCCTGAGACCGAGCCAGGCAGGGTCGCCTTCATAGTCGGGAGAAAAGTCCAGCCTGTCCCTGTGAATCTTCTGCAGATCAATAAAGGTGCAATGTGCACAGGGGAAATAGCGGAATTTACTGGATCTTTTCGGGTGCCACGGCGCCCCCAGGATCGCTACATCGCGGGAGCGCATATAGGCAATGACGTCCTTGATCCAGTTTCTACGGATAATAAAGAAATCAGGGTCCAGGATCAGCAGGTAGCGGGTAGATGCAATCCGGGTGATGACCTTCAGTCCGGCAGCATGGTGGTAGCTGGCAGAAGCATAGCGCCTGTCCTCATATTCAGCGCCATCGAACACCTCGAAGCCGGGTTCACAGCGGTAAAGTCGCCCGGTGGAACCGGGCGGAGAATTCTCTGCAACCAGCCAATGAAACCTGACACCTGGATTGAGGTGTTTCACCAGGTCCAGGTTCAGGCGAAGCCACTCGGCGGACTCGTAGGACACAGTACAGAGCGTAAGTTCCGGACGGGATGGCATCAGGCGAGTCTCCCGGCTTTACGAAAGCGCTGACATCCGGGCGTCACCCTGGGACAGGACTTTCTCGATCAGGTCACAGACTTCGCGAACGGCGCCATGGCCACCCACCAGTTCCGTCCGGTAGATCGCATGCTCTATCACATCGGGGTGTGCATTCCTGACAACGACAGGCAGGCCGACACCGCGAAGGACATCAAGATCATTGATATCATTACCCACAAAAGCCACCTCGGACAACGCAATACCCAGCTCTGCGGCAAAACGCTCCAGTGCGATGCGTTTGTCCCTGACATCCTGTATACAACGGATCTTCAGCTTGGCTGCCCTGGCCGATACCACCGGGTTGGCCTCTGTTGAAATAATAACGGTTTCAATACCGAGCCGGGAAAGCTTCTGTAAGCCGATGCCGTCACCACGAAAACAGCGTACCGCCTCTGTGCCATCCTGGGTGACGTACACCATGTCATCGGTAAACACGCCGTCAAAATCGAAGGCGACGAGGCGAATACGACGGATAACAGCTTTCATCAGCCCGCTTTCCTGCCGAACAAACGCCATGCCTTATTTTTGAGTTTCCTGGCCGTATCCAGGGGTACGCGCGTTGTCAGGTTCTGCATATAGACCGAGGCAAATTCAGGCTCGATGACAGGGTGGGAACTGACGGTCCAATCACCTGTGTCGTAACCGATAAGCGCCATATAAGGCAGGTAGGCCGGTTTGAATAGCTCAATGTCCTCCTCGGTAAACCAGTGGCGCCAGTCACCGCTGGCCTTCTTGCGCACCACCTTGGCGTTGCCGGTGGAATTCGGCACCTCGGCATCCGCTTTAATCTCGAAACCAAGATAGTCATTGAGCGCCGTAAAGTTTTTGCTAACCATATTTTCGTAGGTAAAAAGGAACCAGTCGTTATCCAGACCGCGAACAAAATCAGACATCTGCCGATAACGGTCGCGTTCCTCGTCAACCACGGACTGTATTTCTGCCGGCCAGTCATCGTGCCCTATGTAACGGCAGAGTTCATGGAACGGAACAGACAGGGGATCCTGCTCTTTCTTTTTTACCAGTTCGAGGTGCTCGTTGAATTGCTGCCTGTGCCCTACACAACCCCGGTTCCACCGGTACAACATTCTGCTGACAGCGGCATCCCTTGGGTCACGTGCGATCCAGATCTTACGGTCATAATGCTCGTGCTTCAGGTGCTCTCGGTATAAATCAAAGTCCTTGCCCTTGCGTTCCTCGTAGGTGTGCTTGTAGACGGCATTTTCATAATCACCGATATACTTTCCCGGCTTGCCACCGGAAAATGCCTCGCACCCGGGCAGACCCGCAGCAATCTTGTACAGCAGCGCCGTCGTACCCGACTTGCCCAGGCCCAGTATCAATATTTTCATTTCATTCTCCGCTCATCAGGCACTGATTCGAAATATCTGGTCATGAATCTGCTCGGCCTTGAGTTCAGTTGTATCGCCCAGCGCCTGTTGAAACAGCGATATCCGCTCACGCAATGCCTCAAGGGTGATGCCGGGATAGCGGTGACGATGAAATTCCGGTGGCGCATGGCTCCCCGGTAGATAACGCTTTGTCCATTTGACGAGTCGCCGGCCATTGGCTGTCAGATAACCGACCAGGTAGGTCAAAAATGCCGGTTTCGGCAGCCCGGCCTTGCCAAGGGTGATATCTTCAAGCACATCGACCATGCGCTCACACGCCAACGGGCCATCCTGTGCGACGATATAGCGATCGAACAGCGCCTTACGTTCATCGCCAGCCGCAGCGCCAATCTCACCAAGCAGAACCCTGTACAGGGTATCTTTCAGATCCTGCTCATTGAAACACTGGTAACTCAACTGATTCGGGAGGTGGTAAAACCCCTGGTCAATCGCTTCATTGATGTTCGGACGGTAACTGATTGCCGGCACCCCCATGCTGTACGCCTCAACAGCCGTGGTGCAGCCATTATGAACCAGCGCCTTTGCCGCCATCAACCAGGGCACCACGTTGCCCTCGTTGGTCACCTTGACGCGTTTACAGGTGGCCGCGATACGGTGGTAGATCGCCGGGTTCTCGGTCGGGTGGGGCCGGACAATGACCGTGAAATCCGGGAACGCTCTGTCGAGCACCGGGATCAGCGCCTTGAACGATTCAAACAGGGCCTGTTTGTGATTTCTCAGGGCTTCGGCAAATTCGATACTCATGCCCCTGGCGGCTTTTCCAAATTTTGCTTTTTGTCCGTGCCCTGTTAACGGCCTGAACAGATTCTGCGCAGGATAGAACGCGTTGACGTGGTTAAAGTTGGTGTTGAGCAGGATAAATTTTCCGTGTTCCCTGCACAGCCCATCGGCCTCGTCCCGGTAGAATTCACACATTTCACGGCGCAACATATCCCCGCGCGGGTTACCGGTAATATGTATCGGCTTTTCCTTCGGCATCTGCGGGTATTGCCGCCACAGGCTGGCATTATCTTCGCCCCAGGCAAAAAGATGGGAGACATATTTCAACGACACGGGTGACAAACGGCGGGAAAAATACATTTCTGCGGGTAGATGCACCAGCGCTTCTTCATCCCATGACACAATTTTCTGACCAAGCTTGTGCATTATCCTGAACATGTTCAGGTTCATGCGGGTAAAGCTTTTGCACAGGTACAGGCTTCTGGGCAGCGAGGCGATTCTTAAATCGATCTTGCGATGTGACCCAATGATCGAAGGGAAACCTCTTTTCGCCGCGACACAGGCAAGTAATAGCTTGGGATCAAGTTCACGCACCTGGTTTTCCACCGGGATAATGAGTGATACTTTTTGCATCGTCATATCAGTCCATGGCCACTCAGGCCTGCACCCTGAACATCACGTCGGAAACCGCTTCGATATGGATCTCGTTCCTGTAACCGAGCAGTTGCTGGAATCGCGCCATACGCCTGCGAATATCGTCGAGTGAAAGCGCCGGGTAACGATGCAGCTGGTACTCGGGTTTGTTATGGGAGCCGGGAAGGTGTGATTTTACCCGCCTGGCCAGGTCAAGACCCCTGGCCAGAATCCAGCGCTGTAACCCGCTGGAAACAGATGACGATAAAGAACTGCCCTGGAATTTTTCCAGCGTCTCCAGCACACGCACCATCCTTTCGCAGGCCAGCGGACCATCCTGGGCCTCCAGGTAACGATCAATCAGCGACTGACGCTCTGCGCCAGCCGGGGAACCCAGTTCACCCCGGAGTATCCTGTCCAGTGTTTGTTTCAATTCGTCAAAGCTGAAGCACTCATGGCTAAGACCGTTGGGCAGGCGGTAAAACCCCGAGTCATAGTCTTCATTGACCACGGCACGGTAGCTGATGGCCGGAACATCCATAGCGAAAGCCTCCACTGCCGTGGTACAGCCGTTATGAACCAGCGCCTTTGTCGCCATCAACCAGGGGACGACATTGCCTTCATTGGTCACCTGGACTCGCTGGCATCGGGCGGCAATGTCCCTGTAAACATGATGATTCTCGGTCGGGTGAGGCCGCACCACGATAGTATGCCGGGGAAATGCCGCCTCCAGCGCCGGAATGAGCGTTTTAAACCGCTCGAACACAGCAAGCTTGTGTTCATATAAGCCCCTGGCGTATTCCCGACTCATACCCCTGGCCGCCCGACCGAAACGGGCTTTTTCGCCGGGCCTTTTTACTGGCCTGAATAAATTAATGTCCGCTCCAAACGCATTCACATGATTAAAGTTGGTATTAACCAGGATGAAATCACCGTATTTCTGCCGCAGCGCTTCGGCATCACTCTCGTAATAGGAACGAATTTCGGTGCGCAGCATATCGCCGCGCGGATTTCCGACCGCGTGTATCGGCGTATCTTTCGGTGTGTGCGGATATTGCCGCCACAAATCGACATTGTCCTGACCCCAGGCGAACAGGCTCAGCACATACTTGATCGTCGCCGCATCGAGACGCCGTGAGAAATAGGTTTTTGGCGGCAGGTGTACCAGTGCCTCTTCATCCCAGGCGACGATTTTATGACCAAAACGGCGCGCAATGCGGAAAAACAGCAGACTGCGAATCGTCATGCTTTTGGACAGGTAGATTGCGCAGGGAAAGGAATCGATATTAAATTCCATCTCCCGACGGGAACCGACAATCGATGAAAAACCGTGTTTTGCGGCGACACAGGCAAGCAACAGCTTCGGATCCAGTTCACGCACCTGGTTTTCCACGGGAATCAACAGTAATGGATGCGTTACACTCATTTCACAATACCTGAAATACCCTGACACCCCGTCATCCTAGGAAGCCGCCTCCAGCAATTGATCCGGATTGTCCTTCATGGCCAGCAGGATACGTACAGCCAGCTTGTCACCACTCAGACCATGGTAAGCCAGTACCTCCGGTGGTGTACCGCATGCCGGATGTTCATCGATAGCAAACTTGATCAACTGCCTGCCGCGCAGCGTGCCAGATGACATAAAAGCATTCAGTAATGAATCACCAAGCCCGCCGTAACCGGCATGATCATCCATCACAAATACGGTTTCAGCATCTCCAACAACTGTTTCCAGCCAATCAATATCAACCCGATTCAGCCACGGCATATTGATAACTTTTAACGAAAATCCGTGTGCTTTTAAGCGTTCCGACGCTGTCAACGCCTCGTTCAGCATCACCGGGCCGTAGCTAAAAAGAACCGCATCCGTGCCTTCGTTCAAAACGTTCCCCCGGCCAAAGGTGAAACAACCATCCTCTGTGACAGGGATCACTCTCGGCGACGGGCCAATCACCAGGCGTATCATGCAACTCTGTTGCGCTTCATTAACACACCAGCGCAAAGCCAGCCGGGTTTCAGCTTCATTGCCGGGTTCAAGGATGACGCAGTCCGGCAAGGCGCCGAACAGGGAGATGTCCCTCAGGCTCTGGTGCGACTTGCCCGGCCCGGCGGGAATCAGCCCTGCGTAATGACACACGTAGATAATTTTTGTTTTTTCCGTTGCGTTGTTATAGATCTGTTCATTGGAGCGCGAGGCAAGGAATACCCCGAAGGAATTCACCACCGGCAGGCAGCCGTGCAGCGCCAGACCACCGGCGGTGGATACCATATCCTGCTCGGCTATGCCGCTTTCGATAAACCTGTCCGGGAAGGCGTTTTCGAAGGGGCGCAAACCACAGTCGGCGGAAAGATCCGCATCCATAACCACGATATCCTTTCTTTCCCGCCCCAGTTCGAGCAGCGCCTGGCCGTAGGCGGTGACCACCTTTTCCGCCCGGTCCTTGAGTCTTACGCGGTTTTTCTCGCGGCGCTCAATAACTTCGGTATCCACATGGCCCAGACCGAATGTGTCGAACTGCGCATTGATGCGTGCGGTAATTTCCGCATAACCCGCTTCAAACGCTTCATCGTCCGGTGCGCCGGAGTGCCAGGGATACAGACCGTTTCCAGCTTTCAGGGCCGCCGGCCCTTCCATGAAGGAAACCCCCTTGCCTTTGATGGTATCGGCAATCAACACTTTCGGTTTGTCGCTGACCTGTCGGAACTCGGCAAAGACCCGTTCCAGTTCAGCAAAGTCGTGACCATCACAACGCGCCGCATGCCAGCCGAAGGTCTCGAATTTTTTCTCCAGATCACCAAGGTCAATAATCTCTTCTACCGGCTTGTCGGATTGAATCTTGTTCATATCGACAATGGCGGTAATATTGTTGACTGACTGGTGTGCCGTGGTTTGTAGCGATTCCCAGATCTGCCCTTCCTGTAACTCACCATCACCGGTCATCACGAATACCTGCCCGCCGGCGCCTTTCATTTTTTTCGCCAGCGCCATACCCTTGGCCTTGGAAATCCCCATACCCAACGATCCCGAGTTAGTCTCTATGCCGGGAAGGCCGACATCCGGGTGGCCGTGCGTACCCCCCAGCCGACGCAGATTGATAAACAGGTCTTTGGGCAGGATGCCCAACGAATACAGGACGGCGTAGTAAGCGGGTGCATCGTGTCCCTTGGAAGAGAAATAAATATCTCGATCCGGGTGATCGCACCCCAGCTCAAGGGTATTCATCCCGGCGTGGTAGAGCCAGGTAACAATATCCAGCGAGCTTAAACTGGAACCCAGGTGCCCCGAACCCGCCCGCTTAACGGTGGCCAGTGTATTGGCGCAACACATATCTGCCAGCACGCGGAGTTTGTCGTGCGCATCCAGACAGCTTTCGCGCACCCGCTGGAATTCATTCGCCGCAATAAGCCTGATCTCTAACATTGTTCTGATTGCCCCTTTAACAAATATGGGAAGTAAGTAACGGACGGCAGTTCCGCCTCACGGGTGTTGACCAGGGTTTCAGCCAGACCCCAGTCGTACTCGGTGTTGACATCAAAGCCCTCATAGCCCTCGGTAAAAAAGGGCATCAGCACATCGCCGGCGATGCTGCCCTGTTCAAACACCACGCGTGACCAGGCAATCTCCAGGCTGGCATTCTGTACGTACACCTCAGGCAATGACGGGTACTGACTGCTGTGCCATGGCAGACCGGAGGAACGTAACGGCATCAGTGGCACCATGCGCTTGCCCTGGAGCACCCACATCTTCCCCGGGTGCTGCTGACATTTCTCGATAGCCCGCAACGAATCGACACCGGTCTCTGCCTGGAAAGCCTGCCAGGCGCGCTGAATTGTCTGTGGCAAGCGGAAGGGGCTGGTTGGCCGCAGAATACTGAAACAGTCATACTCACGGCCTTCAGCCTTAAGCCTGTCAAGCGTATACGCCAGCCAGCCAATATCCGGGGAAACATCACCCGCAAACCGCTCCGGGCGCAGGAAGGGAACCTCGGCACCATAGTGCCGGGCAATTTCGGCGTAGTGCTCCGAGTCCGTGGAAACAATCACCTCGGAAAAAATACCGCTCTGCGCGGCAGCCGAAATCGTGTAGGCCATCATAGGGTGTCCTGACAGATTACGGATATTCTTGTCCGCGACCCGTTTTGAGCCTGCCCTCGCCGGGATCAATGCAACGACGCTATGTGCTGTTTCTCTCATACCTAAACCAGACCCGGATCAATATTGATGTAGATGTCTTTCAGTTCCGAGTACACATCGAGCGCCTCGGTACCCGGCTCACGCGAGCCGTTGCCCGATTGCTTCAGACCACCAAATGGCATGTGCGGTTCGCTGCCGTGCGTGCCGCCGTTAACGACGGCCACACCGGCCTGGATTTTCTGCGTGAACTCGGTGGCGCGGTGAATACTGCGGGTATGAATGGATGCCGTCAGGCCATAGGGCGAGTCATTCGCCATGTGCAAGGCTTGTGCAAAATCCTTGACCCGGTATAGGCAGGTGATCGGGCCAAACAGTTCCGTAATAGAAATTTCATCATGGGGATCGACGTTCTCGATAATGGTCGGCGCCATATAGAAACCCTTCGCATGCGCCTCATCGTCCAGCCGGTGTCCACCGAGGGTTATCGATGCCCCCGCCTGCCTTGCTCTTTCGACGGCGGCCAGCATGTTATTGAGCTGTTTCTCGTTAATGACCGGTCCGAGGTCGTCACTGTCATCAGGGCCAACTTTAAGCGACCGCGTGCGTTCTATCAGGCTGTTACGAAACTGATCGTAAACGGCATCAAAAACGATAATGCGGCTCGCCGCTGCACAGCGTTGGCCGGCATTACTGAAGGCGGCAAGCAGCGTCCAGTTCACGGCGTTGTCCAGGTCGGCATCATCACAAACAATCAATGGATTCTTGCCACCCAGCTCAAGCGATACCTTCGCCAGCCGCTCGCCGGCCGTTCTGGCAATGCGTCGTCCCACGGCCGTGGAGCCGGTGAAACTGACGACATCCACGCCGGCACTGGCTACCAGTGGCGCTCCGGCTTCCTCACCCAGCCCCTGGATAATATTGAGTACGCCGTCAGGAAGACCGGTTTCTTCTGCAATCAGCCCGAATAACCAGGCGGTAGCCGGCGTATCCTCGGCAGCTTTAAGCACGACGCTATTGCCACAGATCAGTGCCGGGAAAACTTTCCATGCGATATTGGCGATCGGCGTATTGGCGGCAATAATCAACCCCGCCACACCCATAGGCTGACGTATGATGCTGGCGTACTTATTGACCGTCGCGCTGGTCGTGGTGCGGCCATAAAAGCGTCGTCCCTCCCCGGCCATGAACTCACCCTGCGCGATAGCCGCAGCGGTTTCACCCATTGCGGCTGAAAAACTCATCCCGGTCTCCAGCGCGACCATCCCGGCGATATCATCCTGGTAACTGCGCATCAGGTGCGAAATGTTGTGCAACATCTCACCCCGTTGTACCGGACCCAGTCCGGCCCAGCCTGGCTGGGCATCCGCTGCCGCCTGGATGGCCTGTTCAACATCAACCGACGAAGAGCGTGCTACCCCGAACAGTTTTCCGCCACTATGTGGTGACAGCTTGTCAAAAACCTTGCCGGACTGTGCATCGGTTTGCTCGCCGTTGATCCAGTTGGGAATGGTTGCGGGAATTAAATCGGTAAACATCAGAACAACTCGACGTGTGACTACCAGGCGGTAAAACCACCGTCTACTACCAGTTCTGTACCGGTAACGTATGACGATGCGGGGGAAGCAAGGAACAACAGCGGGCCACTCAGGTCATGGTTGACCGCCATCCGTCCCATCGGTACCCGGTGACAAAATTTCTCCCTGAACTGTTCATCCTGCCCGCCCAACACGCCACCTGGCGACAAGGTATTGACCCTCACACCACGCGGCGCCCAGTGCGTCGCCAGGTAGCGGGTCAGGTTGACGACGGCCGCCTTGGACGCCCCGTAAGCCGGGGGTTTAATAAACGGTGGATCATCCTGTATGTGGTCATAAAAACGCACATCGGGCGAAACGCCGGCATACAACGAACCGATATTAATGATTGATCCGTGACCGGCCCGCAACATGGGTTTACCAAACACCTGGCTGGTCAGGAAAAGCCCCAGTGTATTCACCTCCAGTATCTCGCGGTTTTCCTCCAGGGGAATATCTTCCAGCTGATAGCAGGTCTCTGTATTGGCCGGGGGACGATCAATACCGGCGTTATTCACCAGGATCGAGGGAACGCCAAAAGAGGCGATGCACGCTTCGCAAGCTGCTTCCAGTGCGGCGCGTTCGCGAATGTCTGTACGCTGTAACCTGAGATGATTCTCGTCGAAACGCGCCTGCAGACCGTGAAATTCTTCTGATACCGGTGCGTCCGGCAGATCCAGGGCAAAAACCCGTGCGCCGGCTTCAAGCAATGCCTCAATCCAGACTGAACCGAGCCGGCCCAATGCACCGGTGACAACTGCAATATCAAACTCCAGGCTAAAGAGCTTGTTCAAGAGGCGGCCAGTTGCTGCCAACTCTCTGCACCATTTAACTTCTCAAAGGAAATAGCCTCATCTTCCGCCATTGGCTGGCAGGTGACACGGCCGATGACCTTATCGATATCATAGGGCTGCAGACCATCGCCCGGCGACTTGATTGCCAGGTCTTCGCGCCGAAGCGTATACCCTTCCGGCAGGTCGCGTGCGGCCACCAGTTTCTTGCCCATTTTAATGATCGGCTGCACTTCACTCTCGTAAGTCCGCTTGACGCCGTCACCGATCGCCACCTTCAAACGACTCAAATCACGAACCAGCTTGCGGAAACCGCCTGGCTCAAGTGAAAAGGCATGGTCTGTACCCTTCCAGGTGTGGTTAAAGGTAAAATGCTTTTCAACAATCCTGGCACCCAGCATAAAGGCGGCAATTGCCATGGCAATACCGTTATCGTGCGACGACAAGCCGATGGTGGCATGGGGAAAGCGTTCGCGGAACGTTGTGATCACACGAAGATTCAGCTCGTCGAATTCTGCCGGGTAACCTGCGGTACACTGGAGGATGCCAAGCTTCGGGTTGATTGGCATGATGGCGTCGTAGGCCCGGTTGACATCATCCATGCAACCACCACCGGTACTAATGACCATGGGCTTTCCATACGTGGCAATATGGGTCAGCAGCGGTATATTTTTCAGGTCTCCCGAGGCCACCTTGAAGGCCGGTATGTCGAGCTTTGCCAGAAAATCCGCGCTGGGTATATCAAAGGCTGTGGCGACTACCGTAACCCCGATCTCCTTGCCGTAGTCCATCAACTCCCTGTACTCACTCCAGCCGAATTCCAGAAATTCACGGTGCTCACCATAGGTCTTTCCGAAACTGTTTTGATTCTCGTAGGGCTTGTTATAGCTCGCCCTGGTATACAGGCTGCGGTTGTCCCGCTTCTGTAACTTCACCGCATCCGCACCACATTCCTTTGCAACACGAAACATCTCCATAGCCGTTTCCAGCTTTCCCTGATGGTTATTTCCTATTTCTGCAATGACATAACACCCGCTATCATCCTGGATATTTTTGCCATCAATTGAGAGTTTCCGCATTGTTTCACTGCTCCTTCACAGTACCCGGATGGCGCCGGAGTATACGCATCAGCACCCGGGTTTGAATCATCCCCCGGTGTCGAGCGACATGACCCGGCGACATATCGTATGCTCTGCCGCAGTACGCTCCACGATGAGAGAAATACACTTGGGCCGCCTGCTTTTCCGAAAACTGTCACCCCGTTCACGCTGGCTGCAAACCGTCGGCCAGCATGCAGAAGGGTCTTTCCTCTATCTGTTCTGGGTGATTTCGCGCTACCTGTCCCCGGAACATGCGTCGGCATGCGGGCACAGGCTGATCCGTTGGCTGGGGCCAAAAACACATAAACACCGACAGATAAAGCGCAACCTGCAACTGGCTTTTCCCGAATTAAGTAATGGGCAGCGTGAATCCCTGGCCCTTGATATCTGGGGGAACTTCGGGGCGGTAATGGCCG
This sequence comes from uncultured Thiohalobacter sp., assembly GCA_964469575.1. Taxonomy (GTDB): domain Bacteria; phylum Pseudomonadota; class Gammaproteobacteria; order DSM-19610; family DSM-19610; genus Thiogranum. The sequence continues at coordinate 11,119 of CAYYAP010000013.1, read as the reverse complement.
AGTACCCGCACCTGGACACGATTACAGCCGGAGGTTCGCCCCCCTTTGTTGACCGGGTAATGGACAGGGCGGCACGTGAAATACTGGAAAACAAGCAACCTGCCATCTACGTCACCGCGCATATCGGCAACTGGGAACTGGTTGGATCGACCATCACCCACCTGGGCGTACCGTTTAGCGTGCTGTACAGCCCGCAACCCAACCCGGTGCTGGAACGTATGATCCAGCAGCAACGTAATTTGCCGGGTTATCACTTTATTGCCAAAACCAACGGGATACGCCAACTGGTACGCGATATGCGCGCCGGGCACTCAATCGGTATGTTGTCTGACCAGCGGGTGGACAGTGGGAAACCGGTGCCTTTTTTTGGCCATACCGCCCAGACAACCACCAGCCCCGCCTCGCTGGCACTAAAACTCAACTGCCCGTTGATACCCGTGCAGATAGAACGTACCGGGAATGCCCGCTTTCGCGCCATTTTCCACCGTCCCCTGCTCAATGGCAGCGCGGCAGACCGACAAAAAAACCCCGTGCAGATTACCGCTGAGCTGAATCGCCTGTTCGAACAATGGATTCGCCACCAGCCGGGGCAATGGGCATGTATCAAACGCCGCTGGAAGACCGCTACGCCATAATCGTGATCTGATCTAGCCGAATACCCGCCGGTAGACCGGGAGCAGTCTTTTCAGTAAAGGCTCTATTCTCCTGTACAGGCCGAGGGATTCAACGTCCAGCCCGTCAAGAAAATTCTTTACCTCCAGACCCAGTTCCGTATCCCCCTGTGTCACCAGTCGACGCTGGAACACCAGGGTATCCGGGTCTTCTTCACGGCTCACAAGCGCCAGAAAATCGTAAGCAGCCCCCTCTATGGATAGATCGCTGGTCCTGCGATGACGGCAGGCAATCAACCGGTTTCCGTCAAAGGTGAGTCCAAACGTAATGCCGGCATCGTAGACCTTGATGGCTACCGTGCGATCTTTCAGAAAATCCAGGTCACCTTCCCGTATTGGCTCGCCGAGCGCCTTGTTGAGCGCGCGCGCCATCAGGTGAGAATGTGCCGGGTTGGGCAACAGGGAAAGGGGCGCCGCAAGCAACCGGGGTAACCGGGGCGAGGTATTATTTGCGTGATCAGGTGTCATGGTTGGAATACTATAGCCCTTTGTTGTAGCCATCCTTTAAGCCAGATCAAGGTTTATGCAAATGAAAAAACTGAAACACGAATCCGAGCTAGTCAAGGAAGCCATTCTTGCCGGTGTGAAATACGGCGAGGAACGTGGCGTCGTCGAATTCGAACCGACTGATTCAGCGCATGAAAAAATAGAATATATCTATCGCCTGCTGGTACACGACAAGCTGATACAGCCCTTGCCCGAAGACCAGATATCGCAAAAATCCATGCGCCACCGGCTGGCGATCTGGGCGTCCAAACAGCTGCCAAAAGACCATCCGCTGTTGAAATAAGCTGAATCCCATCGTCCAGCCGTCAATTGGCTACGACTAACTCACTGAGAGGATTAAATATTTACACGGGGTTGGCGATAACCTGAAGGATCATTTGCCTGAAACACAGCCAGGGAGAAATGGCGCGATGAATCAAAAACTTACTGCCAACCGCATGTGCCACCGGGTACAACCTGGATAATGAAACCTGTATCCAGGGCCATGTCCCCCTCTCCGCAGCCACTGGCGGGCACTCTTGCTGGCTGGAAAGGCTGGCTAGCGCCAGCCCTGCTGAGCATGGTACTGATCGGCATAAGTTTCTATAACACACTGCTGTTTCACACCTTCGCCGAACTTTTCGCCATTATGGTGGCAATCATAACGTCGGTGGTTGCCTGGCACACCTACCGCTTTTCCCGCAACCATTTTCTGATGTACCTGGGTACCGGCTACTTCTGGATTGGTATTCTTGACCTGATGCATGCACTGACTTTCAAAGGGATGGCTATCATCCCGGGTTATGACGCCGGTACAAGCATTCAGTTCTGGATTGTAACCCGATATTTCGAAGCAGCTCTGCTGCTGTCTTCAGCCTGGTTCCTGAACCACAACCTGAACCGCAATCTGTTTTTCTCTCTGTTCAGCCTGGGCTCTGTAGTTACTGCGGCCGTCATTCTGTCCGGACATTTTCCGGTCACTTACGTCGATGGCGAAGGGCTGACCACTTTCAAAATCTACAGTGAGTATGCCATCGTCGGCCTGCTGATTCTGGCGGCGTATATTATTACACGTAATCGCCAGTTCATTGACCAGCATATCTACCGACTGATGATCGCGTCAATTCTTCTGACTGCGGCAGCTGAACTCTGTTTTACACTTTACGTTAACGTTTACAGCGGTATGATCGTAGCTGGACACATTCTGAAATTTTTCTCCTACTGGCTCATTTTTTCCGCTGTCGTAAGAACGACGCTTACCGATCCCTACAAGGCCATGGCCAGAGTCTCCGGCACCTACGATGCCATTCCTTCACCGACTGTCGTGGTAGACAAAGACGGCTTTATCCGCCAGGTCAATAAAGCGGCCTGCCAGACCATTGGCCATGATGCACGGGACATCCTTGACCATCACTGTCACGCACTCATCCATCCACGTTCCATTGCTGTGGACGATTGTGTAATTTGCCATCATATCCATCTGGGCCAGACACTCTCGGGCTTCGATATGGAATGTAGAGATGAGGGTGTCTGGCGGGAATATTCACTGGCGCCGCTGGAAACGCCTGGCGAAATGCCGGGAATGGTGCAAGTGTTCCCGGATATTACCGACCGCAAAAAAGCCCAGGATGACCTGTTCAGGCAAGCGAATTTTGACATCCTGACCGGGTTGCCCAACCGTGCACTCGCTACTGACCGCCTGCAGCAGGCCATGCGAAAAACCCCGCGTAGTGGACAGCATGTAGCCGTCATCTTTATTGATATAGACAATTTCAAACATATCAATGACACACTCGGTCATGTGTTCGGAGACAGGCTGCTGGTCAAAGTCGCCGATTGCCTCGCACATTGCGTGCGCGACAGCGACACCATCGCCCGCTGGGGTGGCGATGAATTTCTGGTCATAACCCCGGATCTTCGGTCACTGGATCAGGTTGAAGTGGTAGTAGACAAGATATTTGCAGGATTGCGTCACCCGGTAATCATCGACGGCAGAGAATTCACTATCACAGCCAGCCTTGGGCTGACCGGCTATCCGGATGACGCGGAAAATGTCGATGGATTATTGAGTCATGCCGATGTCGCCATGTATCAGGCCAAATCGGCGGGTAAAAACACTCATCGATTCTACACCTCGGACATGAATGCAAAAGTCAGTCGGCGTCTGGAAATTGAATCCGCCCTGCGACATGCGATCGAGCGCAATGAACTGGATCTGTTCTATCAGCCCATGATCAACCTCAGTAATGGCGCAGTAAACAGGGCAGAAGCGCTGTTACGCTGGAATAACCCGGTACTGGGAAGTATCCCGCCGGACCAGTTCATCCCACTGGCGGAAGAGACCGGTCTGATATTCTCCATTGGCAACTGGGTGATTGATACAGCCTGTCGCGATGCGGCACGATGCCTGGCGAAAGGTTTTTCAGAAATTCGCATCGCTATCAATATTTCATCCCGGCAAATCAAGCGTGAAGGTTTTCTGGACAGGATGCAGGACACGCTGCGCAAGTACCGGCTCGCCCCCGAAACCATTATCATAGAAATCACCGAAAACCTGTTACTGGAAGAAAATGAAGACACTATCCGTATCCTGGATACTGTAAACAGAGCAGGTTTCAACCTGTCACTGGATGACTTCGGTACCGGTTATTCATCGCTCAGCTATTTGAAACGATTCCCCTTCGATGAAGTTAAGATTGACCAGAGTTTCGTCCGCGACATTACCACGGATGAAAACGATATGGCCTTGTGTAAAGCCATTATCGCCATGGCGGAAAGCCTGAACCTGACTGTCATCGGCGAAGGCGTGGAAACAAAAGAACAGCTCGATTTCCTGATCGAGCATGGCGCCCACTATGTGCAGGGCTATTATTTCAGCCCCGCCATTGCGGTGAGTGAATTTCTGGCCTATCTGGGACGGGGAAACAAGCAGCGACTGGCTGACCAAAATGCAGAATCAGGATTCAGTCGAGTGGATACGGCCCCCGGTTAAGCGAATCAGTATCCTGCCCACATGAGTACAGTAAACCTGTATTCCATGGGGGAATAACACCCCATCGGCCTTTTCCACCCCCGCCGGGACAGCTATCATTGGGCCTCTTTCAAAGCGGTCTATTCTATGTCAGCCAGCAAGCTTCCCATCTCCCGACACCCGACGCGCACCGTCAACATCGGCAAGGTCACCGTCGGTGGCAATGCACCTGTTGTCGTGCAATCGATGACCAATACCGACACGGCCAGTATTCAGGACACTGTGCTACAGGTCGCACAACTGGCGAAAGCCGGATCGGAGCTGGTACGCATTACCGTCAACAGCGAAGCTGCGGCTGCAGCCGTACCGGCTATCCGGGAACAGCTGGATGCGATGAACCTGGATGTCCCCCTGATTGGCGATTTCCATTTCAATGGCCACAAGCTGCTGTCCGGCCACCCGGACTGCGCCCAGGCGCTGGGCAAGTACCGCATCAACCCCGGCAACGTGGGGCGGGGCAAGAAACGTGACGAACAATTCGCCAGCATGATCGAAACCGCCTGTCGCTACGACAAGCCGGTGCGGATTGGCGTCAACTGGGGCAGCCTCGACCAGGCGCTGGTCGTGCGTCTGATGGACGAGAACAGTCGTGCCACCCATCCACGCGATACGCAGGACATTATTCACGAAGCCATGGTGAGCTCGGCGCTGGAAAATGCCGCGCGCGCCGAGGAACTGGGGCTCGGACGTGAACGCATTATCCTGTCAGTAAAAATGAGCGGCGTACAGGATCTGATTGCGGTCTACCGTACCCTGGCAAAACGTTGTGATTATGCCCTGCATCTTGGACTGACCGAAGCAGGCATGGGCGCGAAAGGCATCGTGGCCTCAACCGCAGCACTGTCCGTGCTGCTACAGGAAGGCATTGGCGACACGATACGCATTTCACTGACCCCGGAACCGGGTGGCAGTCGCGCCGGGGAAGTGCGCGTGGCGCAGGAAATCCTGCAATCCATGGGCTTGCGCGCCTTCACCCCCAGCGTGGTGGCCTGCCCTGGCTGTGGCCGCACTTCCAGTGATTATTTCCAGAAACTCGCGCAGAACATCCAGCACTACCTGCGTGAACAGATGCCCGTGTGGCGCAAGCAGCACCCGGGCGTGGAAGACATGACTGTCGCCGTCATGGGTTGTGTCGTGAATGGCCCGGGTGAGAGCAAGCACGCCAATATCGGCATCAGCCTGCCCGGCACCGGAGAGCGACCGGTGGCACCTGTGTATGTGGATGGAGAAAAAACCGTAACGCTGAAAGGCGATCACATTGCCGAAGAATTTCAGCAGCTGGTTAACCGTTACGTCGCCGAGCACTACGAAAGCATATCAACAACAGACTGATGAGCGACTGACTCAGTGCACTTCCTCCAGGGGTGAGACCCTGGCAACCCGGTCCTGGTTATCGAAAACCTTGCACAAGGCCAGCAGGGCGTCACGCCCCCGGTCCAGTGTGCGTATTTCGCGCTCGCCAAGCATCAGCTTTCCCTGTTGTTCCAACTCCCGCAACCGGGGAATTTCTGTTTCGAAATACCGTGAGAATATAATACCCCAGCGTTCTTCCAGTACCTCGATATCAAATCGTTCATTCACCAGCAGCGCAGTCATCACGCTGCGCCGCAACACATCATCCGACTCCAGCTCGACACCACATTCGGTGGGTATTTCCCCCTGGTTCACCAAACGCTGGTACTGCGCTCGCTGCAAGGCGTTCTGGCTGCTGGCGTCCTCCAGGACAGAGACTGCGCCCGGTCCCACACCAATGATATCCAGACCCTTGATATTGGTGTATCCCAGTGGTGACCAGTGTAATGGCGCGCCTGAACCCAATGACGGATCGGCTGCCGTAACGTACCAGTCCATACCAAGATGACGGTAGCCCAACCCTGCCAGAATCTCCGGACGTAGTAATGACAACGGGGTATCGGTCGCACTGCCCTGGTGAGGCTCCGCCACCATCAGGCGGAGACATTCTGCGCGAGTTTGTGCCAGGAAGGTTTCGATACGACTCACCAGCGCATCGGAGACAACAGCCGGCAGCATCAGGTCAACAGCCAGTGCGCGGTAACCCAGATTTCTGGCCTCCACCAGCAGGTGCTCGGCTCGCTCGAATTCGGACAGCTGTTCTGCCTCGCTCTGTTGCAGCTGCGACAGGTCAACGCCAAGACGAATCTTGCTGAAACCGAGTACCCGTAATAACTTCAGACGTGAGACAGGGGGGCGGGTTTTCCCGAAGCAGGCGCACCAACGCGCAAATGCCGCCGGCGCCAGGGAAAAAGCTTTCTGAATATTGCTGGACAGGTCATACAGCGCATCATTGCTCCAGCCGGCCGCGATTGCCGGCGCACACACGATGCCCTCCAACGGCCGGTCCCTGTCAAACAGGGCGCCCTGCAGATGTATTTCGCGCATAATCACCGTGTGCCAGTCAAGGCGGTGCGCTGCACCCGTGGCTCCTGCTTGCGTACTGTCCTGTACGACCAGCATCAGTGGCGCAGGGACAGGATCACCATTGCTTCGAGACACCCATTCGCGATAATCGGTGGCATCGTACTCACGAGTAAACGATGAAATACCCGGGTACAGGCCACAATAGGGCTCGAACAGCTCCAGGATCCCTGTTTCGTTGTGTGATAATTCTTTGGATTTCCCCATACGATATATCCGTCCAGTGACGGTTTCGCATGGTATTACTACGGTAACAACAACACCTTGACGCAGATCAAAGGGAAGCGGAAGACCGATGCTGGATGAAATTGGAGCCGGTGAGAGGAGTCGAACCCCCGACAAACTGATTACAAGTCAGTTGCTCTACCAACTGAGCTACACCGGCGCTGTAAAACTGCCCCAAACGCGGCGGCTATTGTATTCGAGCGACCCAAACTGCGCAAACTATTCACAACTGACCTGCTGAACCTGAATATCGTTATAATTCGCCATAATCTGCTTCCAGTCTTCAGATCCCACCGGGGTACCCTTATCGCCCTCGATATCGATCCAGTACACCTTGCGGGTTCTATAACGGGCGTCGAGAAGGGCGTCATAGTTGAGGCGGCGAACCCTTTGCTGGCGGATACGCGCCTTGCCCTTGCTGGAAAAAATACCGAGCGATATACGGTTGCGCTTGCCGACAAAATAATCGTTCATGCCGGCCGCCTTAAGCGTACTGACAACCTCGGATGCCTTCTCGGCAGACATCGCTGGCAGGTAGACCTGGTAACCGGATGGTAGCTGGATTTTACCTTCTCTCAAGGTAGCCACATGCCCCTGTCGCGACAGCCGGACAAGTAAATCGGAAGGCTCTGTGCGCGCATCTATCGGCCCGATCGTCCAGCAAGTAGGCGGGGGTTGAACGGCCGCAGGCTGTGCAGCGGTGTCTGCCGTCGGTGAGATTGTTTCCGCTTGCGGGGCAGGTTCCGGCTTAACAACCGTTGCAGGCTCTGCAGGGTGTTTGGCCAGTTCGGGGGCAACCGGGATTCCCCGGTTACGCTCCGACAGCAGTGCAAGGGGTTTAACACTGGAGGGCAAGGATGCCAATTGCCATACCGGTGGCGTATCGGTAGGTTGCGTCTGGTACCAGGCAAAGTAGGCCAGGTTCAAACCAAGCAGAAGATAAACCAGATATTTCAAACAGTTGCCTCCTCCGCAAATACCGCGAGTCCCTTGAGGACAAGTTCCGGATCATACGTCGGTTGACTCTCAAGCAATGGCATCAGGCGTTCAGCATCCCCGCCAGTGAGCAAGACCGGGGTTCCGGCACCCAATTCGCCACGCAAGTCTGCGCTGACCCGGTCAAGCAGGGATACCACCGCATACACGCTGCCGCCAAGGACCGCTGACTCGGTACTGCTGGCCAGCAGTGAAATATCTTCAGAATCAGCATCTTCGATACTGACATTCGCAGCACCTGCCGTGACCGAAGAGACCATAAGATCCACACCGGGTGTGATCAAACCACCCAGATGGCGCCCGCTGGCAGACAGTGCATCTATAGTAATGGCCGTGCCACAACTTAGGATAATCGCTGCACCCCGACAACGCGCACGGGCTGCAATCAGCGCTGCCCAGCGGTCATTGCCCAGCCTCTCCGGCTTTGCATAGGCGTTGGTCACCCCGCACTGTTCAGCCCGGCTGTGCAGAAATTCCGGCAGGATTTTCCAGCGTCGTTTTACCCAGGTTCGCACAGATTTTTCGAACTCGGCACCTGCAACGTTGGACACAATGACCCGTTCCGGTGTCTCAAGTTCTTTCCAGGCCGGGCGGGCAATATCCTTGAAGGCCTTGGTGCCGCGCAGCAAGGGTGCCCCACTGGTCCAGTCCTGACCTTTTTGCAACGCCCACTTGATGCGGGTATTGCCGATATCAATCAGTAGGTTCATCCCGCCAGCCGCACGCTGACTTCACCGGCATGGAAGGCACGTAGCTCACCCTCTTGTTCGATAAGCAACGCGCCATGGGGATCTATGCCCCTCGCCACGCCACTGACACCGGCCTGCTGACCGGTGTGAAGCTCGACGGGTAGACCCGCCGTGATATCGTGGCGCCGCCATTCTTCAGCGAAGGCCGGGAGTCCCTGTCGGGAAAAGGTATCAATCACTATCACCAGATTTTCCAAAAGCTTACCTGCCAGTTTGTTCCGTTGTTGTTCCAGGCCACTCGCCCTGAGATCAGTCCAGGGCTGGTCAATTTTTCCGCCGGCGCTGTCAGGCATATGCAAATTGATGCCGACACCGATAATGACCTGGTAGTTACCACTACCCTCACCGGAAAGATCCAGCAGGATACCCGCCAACTTGCGTTGGTGAAAGAAAATATCGTTCGGCCATTTCAGGCCGAGGCCGTTTATACCCAGTCCGGTTAGTGTCCGGTGGACTGAAATCGCCACGGCAAGACTCAGCCCGCCTGACTGGAGTATGCCTTCATCGAGTATGCACGCCAGCGACAGGTACAGGTTTGCGCCGTAGGGTGACACCCAGTGGCGTCCACGGCGCCCCCGCCCGGCGCTCTGCCACTCCGCAAGGCAGACATGGATACCCTGGCGGGTTGTGGTCGTTTGCCGGCGTTTCAGAAACTCGCTGGTCGAATCCACTTCGCGCAGCACCTCAAGTGACTCAATACGCGGGTTTAGCGCCGCGTTCAGTAGCCGGCGAATCGCATCCGCATCAAGCGGCTCAAAGGGCGTGGTAAGGCGGTATCCACGACCACGCACCGCGTGAATATCCAGCCCGACCTCATCGAGCTTGCGCACCTGTTTCCACACCGCCGCCCGGCTGACGCCGAGTTCCCTCGCCAAGTCTTCACCGGAGTGAAAGCGGCCATCGGCAAGGGACTCGATCAATCGATAACACATTGACATTGCATAAGTTTAACACAGGACAAGGATGGCTCCAGAGGAAACAGAAAGCGGAGAAATAATGTCTGGATTCAATATTGAGATACCTCCGCCGATAGCGGGAACAGGCACAAGCCAGACGATGACAACCCACGCCAACAACACGGAAATGGCCATGAATGCACTGCAAAAGGCGGCTCAATCCAGCCTGATAGCCTCGCCGGATTTCCTCCCGGCACTGCCATTGTACAAGCGCGCACCGCGCGAGGACGAGGATGGACGTCCACTTTCGGACTTTATGATGATTATCCCGAAACTTCGTGATCGCCCGGACCATCTGGTCAGGGAAACGGTATCCAGAATCGAACGCGTCCTCAACCGCTTTACACACGCCGTGGTGTTTGCGGATCTTAACCTGAAATTAAACGTACTCTGGGTCATCGTCCGTCCCGAAGCCAAAGTCTCCTGGCGGCTGCCGGCGGCCATCAATAACGCCGTGCCGGAAGCGCTGCTGGTCGCGCAACCTGCCTTCTGAGGCTAGCTGTTAAGTACGGACTCCACTTCAGCAAAAGTTCGCGCAATAGCGATTGTCTCAATCACCCGATCAAGCTGCTTTTCAATCTGGGTGGCCGAAAAAATGCCGCGAATGGCCTGCCTGTCGGTATGTGGGTCCTGATCAACCACCAGCGCATGCCGGCGCCCATCCCGCTCCAGCATGGATACCACATCCGCCACGCTGGCACGCATAACGGCTGACATATCAGCTACTTCGAGTTCACTGTGTGGCGTCATGATATCGCGCACCATGATTTCTTCATGGCGCAAACTCAGTGCCTCACGAAACTTGATGGGTTTTTCACCCTGGATATCCGTAGAGGTGATCAGCCCCAGCACCCGCTTGTCGGCATTCACCACGAGCAACAATCTAACGCCTGAAGATTTCATGCGCTGGAGCGCCCAGTCGATAGACATATTCGGCTCAATCGTGACCGCAATCTGCTGACGTAAATCCGTCATAACCAGAATAGCCGGTGAGTCCATGCTCACACGTGACGCAAGTTCCTGACTTGGCTCGAAATAGCCTAATGACGAGGACACCGGGTGAAGTCGTATTTCACTAGATTCCGTCATTGTCCCAATCCCGTCTGACTGTTATACGTTAACGTATAGACCAGCCGGGTCCATCCTTCAACATGCCCGGTTAGAGATAAATTCCGGACAAAAAAATACCCGGCCACAAGTGACCGGGTATTTTGCTATTAAAGCCTGGCAGTGTCCTACTTTCACATGGGAACCCCCACACTATCATCGGCGCAGAGCGGTTTCACTTCCGAGTTCGGTATGGGATCGGGTGGTTCACACTCGCTATGGCCGCCAGGCAAACTGGTTGCCTCAAAGGGGACAGATTTATTTCTCCTCTGTCTTCATCATACTGGACAGAAGAGAAATAAATCTGTCCCCTTTGAGGCGAATAAGGAAAGTTGTTAAGGATTGGTATGTTGCGCTTGAATCAACACCCAGATCGTTTGGGTGTTATATGGTCAAGCCTCACGGGCAATTAGTACTGGTTAGCTTCATGCATTACTGCACTTCCACACCCAGCCTATCAAC
>CAYYAP010000012.1:6659-34957 GCA_964469575.1 uncultured Thiohalobacter sp. | reverse complement strand
AGCACCTTGACGCGGTCATCGACCGAGTCCCCGTCAATGTAACCAACATCGCCGGGTTCATTGATGACCCGGTCAATCACGGCGTTATCATCCTTGACAGTTCCCGGCGGGTGTCCCTTGCCAGAGAACATGCGTCGTGACCAGTATTCTGCAAGTTCCCTTTCCGACATGCCCAGTACGTGAGCGTCAAATGCCTCGCGCTGCCTGGAGCCACTATGCTGATCCAGGGGGCGCAGGGCGACGCCGCCGGGGAAACGGTTGGCCTGGTTCAGGTACAGGCGCTGCAGTTGTTCCACGCTGATGCTATCGACCTTGATGGATGGATCGACGATCACAGCCAGTTCGGCCCAGGCACTGAAGGCCAGCAGGATACTCGCCAAAGGTAACAGTTTGATGAATGGTTTCATGGTCAGCCCCCCTAGAAAATCACGTCGACAGCGAGGCTGTAGATCATGATGTCGTCGACAGGGCTGATGAGTAACCCGCGTGTACCGTTTTTCGGGTCGATACGCTCAGCTTCGAGCTTGAGCGCTGCGCCGGTACCCAGTTCGTAGCGCAGTCCGGCAGTGACGGATTTCTGCTCAAGTGCCACGCCGGGGTCGCTTTTACTGTTGTTGTCTTCCAGGGTCGCATAGGTGATGTGTGGCAGAAAACGACCGATCCGGTAACCGAGCGTAGCGTACCAGCCTTTCTGGCTGGGGAAGAAGGCATTGGCGGCGCCGTCTATCTCGCGTTCGAAGTATTCGCTGTAACCAATCACATTGTGCCAGTCGAGATTGCCGCCGACACTCCAGAAGGTGACGTCTTCGTTCTTGGTGATACCCAGATCGCTTGCGCTGACCTGGGTTTGCAGGTAACCGCCGCGCAATGTGCCGGCGCGGCCTGTATAGGCGACGTTGATACCGGCCATATTTTTGGCGTCGAAGTTGACGAACTTGACAGTTCCAGCAGGTAATCCACCTGGTGGTGTGGTTGGAATCATCGGGAGGACTTCCTGCGGCACCAGCGCTTTCTCATCGCTGGCGGTACCAAAATAAGGTTGTACCAGCAGGTCGCCGTTGCCAACACGCGTGCGCAACAACAGGTCAGTGCCGGTGATGGCGGTAATAGGGTTGCTGCCATAGACCTCCTCCGGTGGGCGAATCCACGGGTAGGCATAACCTACCTCGATGTATTCCGAAACCAGAAAAGTCGGGAACTTGATTTTGCCGCCGCGGATGTCAGCATTTTCCGTCAGTGAGTAGCTGACATAACCCCAGTCGAATTTGGCGTCGAAAGACTGGCTCTGGTCAGAAGATCCCAGCAGTTGTGCGGTGATGGACATGCGTTTGTTGATATCAGCGGATATCTGTACGCCGACACGGGTGTCTTCGTTAAAACCGATACTGTCGCTGATATTCCCGTTCTGCGTATCGACCTTGTCATTGCTGACGGCACCGCCAACGGTCAGGAAACCGTTGAACTGGATATTTTCCACAGCGGGCACTATCCCGGCGTGAAACAGCAGCAGCGAGGCCGCCACGGTTTTCAGAAACCGTATCTTCATGGTGAAATTCCCCTTGGCGTGACATGTAAACGAGTATTACGGCCACATACCCGGTGTGGCTTTAGTTTTTTTTATCGGGTGACAATAGTATACAAAGTTTTTGCGGACAAAAAAAACGGGCCGGAGGCCCGTTTTTATCCCGAATCAGGACACTTACTTGCCGACCCAGTTCGAGTAGTTGTCTGTGTTACGCGCCTTGCCATCTGCATAGCCGGCTTCGTAGGGTTCCGTCAAGTGCTGTTCTTCACGTGCCGGGTTGAGGACATAGCCACTCTGCCAGCCTTCAACATAATCGGCATTTACAGCTTCTTTTTCCATCTTGACAGTAAAATCGTAGTAGTTCTGATCCATTGTTGCGATCTCCTTCAACGAGGTTTCGAAATCTTGGGTAATCAATGGCGCGCAAGTATACAGCGATATCAGGAATCCGCTATATATCCCTACCGGGATAAAACAGTAAAATTAACAGGGTTATTATCCGTGCAGGCCAACTAAATCCCGAGTAATTTGGTAAGGAAAGGGCGGATCTATATAATGCGTTGTTTTCCGGAGGGTGTGATGATGTCTGATTCAGCCAATACGAATGAAAGTGAAGTGGATTTCGCCAGCGGTATGGCCGCATTTGAAGCCAAGCACTTTTCACTCGCCGCACAGTTGCTGTCGCCGTTTGCCAATGAGGGTAACCCGGAAGCCCAGCATCGGCTGGCGATTATGTACCAGAACGGCCTGGGTGTCGCCCAGCACGATGGTCTGGCGGTGCGCTGGATGAAGGCGGCGGCGGAAAGCGGCTACCCGATTGCCCAGCACGGCCTGGGTTTTATGTACCTGGAAGGCGAATGCGTCGAGAAAGATCCGGCTGCGGCGATCAAATGGTTCCAGAAAGCGGCGGAGCAGGGGCTGGTCGGTTCACTTACCACCCTGGCGATGATGTACGAGGAGGGGAATGGCGTGGAGCAGGATATTGAAAAGGCCAATGAACTGTACCGGGCGGCCGGTTTCGAGCGTTAATGGAACTGTCGGCTGAAGATGCACTGCGTCTCAACGTGCTGCTGGCCAACGAGCTGGAAGCCGTGCGCATTGATGAATCACAGATGGTTGTCCATGCCTTGTCCACTGCGGGGGAAGCCTGCGTCCGACTGAATCCCAGGGGCAGGGATGACCAGTACCTGAAAAAGGTGCGCGAATTGCTGTCCAGCCAGGTGCTGGGCTCCCCCGGTGGCTACCCGGTGTTCCTGCGCCGCTGGACACGCATGGGGCAGGCGCGTGACGACAGCCTGGAACAGTTGCTTTTACTGGGTGAGCCGGAAGCCGTGGTTGCCGTGGTACACGCCAATGGCCTCACGGATGAAATTGCCCGTCGCGCCTGGTGGGTTATGCCGGTGGCGGACAATGCCCGACGCATGCTGGAGCATGCCTGTGTGGTCGGTGGCAAGCTGGGACGGGAGCTGGCGGAATTCCTGGTCGAGTACCTGCCGTTTGAAACCGAGCACAAGGCAATGATTGAAACCATCCGCCTGGTGTTGCAACCCGGCCTGATCACGGATGAGCTACGCGACCAACTCTGGCGTTCCGCCAGGCGCAAGAATTCCTACTACGTCGGTTTCATGGACGCCTGCCCGGACAATTTGCCCGAAGCGGAAAAGCCGCGCGCCGACTGGCAACAGGTCAGCGGGACACTGGCGCCACTGGTCGAGGCGGGTAATGCCGTGGCAAAACAGTTGTGTCGTTGCCTGGGCGCGCAGGGACAGGCGTTCCTGGCCACGGCCGAGGCGGCAATGGCCAAACCCACCAATCAGGATGTGGTTGTCGAATTTCTCCAGTCACTACACCGGTATTTTTCACCGGTATGCCCGCATATCGATTCGGCGGCTGATATGGAAACCATTGTCAGTGATGCCGAAGCCCTGCTCGACGTACCACCCGTGTGTCCAACCACCACCGCAGTCTATGAGGTGCTGGAAAAGCTGCCCGGGCACAGCGCCGATATCCGCGCCATGATGGCGCTTGGCTGGGTGGGCGAGCCGCTGGTGAACCCGATTTTTGCCCGTACCGATTCCATCGGTTCGGTGATGCGTAAAAAAATCATCCCTGTCACGGGTCCGATACAGGCGCAGTTTTCACAGCTGCGTGGTAAGGTTAAACCAGAGTGATTCACAAACAAGCAGGTTGTTTATGTCAGAAGTTGTTATGTATTGCACACGTTTTTGCCCCTACTGTGTCAGTGCCGAGCGTCTGTTAAAACGCAAGGGCGCTGAAATACGCAAAATCCCGGTGGGTAGTGACCAGGCCCTGTGGGAGGAGATGCAGCGCCTGACGGGGCGTAATACCGTCCCACAAATTTTTATCGGTGATTATCATGTCGGCGGTTATGACGATCTTGCGGCACTGGAGCGTGATGGCGAACTCGATCCCCTGCTGGAACCGCTACTGAACGCCAGCCGGGCCTGAGGATAGATAGCATTGGACTTTTTTCCGATATTCATGAAACTCGTCGGCCGCGATTGTCTCGTGGTAGGCGGTGGCAAGGTCGCAGCGCGCAAGGTGGCGTTGCTGGTGCGCGCCGGTGCAAAGGTCGAGCTGGTTTCACCGCAATTGTGCGACGAGTTGGCGAGCGTCGTGGCGGATGGCGGGATTTCGCACAGCGCGCGTCAGTTTGAAGACAGCGATATCGACAACAAGACACTGATTATCGCTGCCACGGATCAGCAGGACGTCAACCAACGTGTTTCGGAACTGGCGCATCAAAGGCATGTACCGGTGAACGTGGTCGACCAGCCGAAACTGTGTAGCTTCATCATGCCATCGATGATTGATCGCTCCCCGGTACAGATTGCGATTTCTACCGGGGGCAGTTCACCGGTGCTGGCGCGTATGTTGCGCGCACGCCTGGAAAGCTACGTGCCGGCCGCCTATGGTCGCCTGGCGAAGCTGATGGACAGTTACCGGGACAAGGTCAAGCAACGTTTCGGGAATGTTGAACAACGTCGCCGTTTCTGGGAGAACCTGCTGGATGGTGAAATTGCCGAGCTGATGTTTACCGGTCAGGATGAACGCGCGCGTGAATACCTGGAAAACGCACTCAATGAGACAGACGACAGCACACAGCCGGTGGGTGAAGTCTACCTGGTTGGTGCCGGTCCCGGCGACCCTGACCTGTTGACCTTCCGCGCCCTGCGGCTCATGCAACTGGCGGATGTAGTGGTCTACGACCGCCTGGTTTCCACACAGATTCTCGACATGGTGCGTCGTGACGCCGAGCGTATTTACGTCGGCAAGGAACGCGACAATCACACCCTCACACAGGAAAGTATCAACCAGCTGCTGGTACGTCTGGCAAAAGAAGGCAAGCGTGTCGTGCGTCTCAAGGGCGGCGACCCGTTTATTTTCGGCCGCGGTGGCGAAGAGATCTCTACCCTGATGGAAAATGGTGTGACCTTCCAGGTGGTGCCGGGTATCACGGCGGCTTCCGGTTGTGCGACCTACTCTGGTATCCCGTTGACGCACCGCGACTATGCACAGTCGGTGGTGTTCGTCACCGGTCACCTGCAGGATGGTTCGGTAGACCTCAACTGGAAGGCGTTGGCGCATCCCAACCAGACCATTGTGTTTTATATGGGGCTACACGGTGTGGGTGTCATGTCGGAACAGCTGGTTAAACATGGCCTGCCAGCATCAACCCCGGTCGGTCTGGTACAACAGGGAACCACCCAGAACCAGCGTGTCATTATCACCGATCTGGAAAATCTCGAACGCACAGTAAAAGAACAGGCGCTCAAACCGCCGACCATCATTATTGTGGGTACCGTGGTGGAACTGCACAAAACCCTGCACTGGTTCAATCCGCTGCCGGGCGCTGACCCCCGGCCGTTTGGCGGGACGCCACATAGCTGATGGAGCCGGATTTCTGGCATCAGCGTTGGCGTGAGAACCTGATCGGCTTTCACTTGTCAGGCGTTAATCCGCAGTTGGAAACCTTCTGGCCACGATTGCCGTTGCAGGCTGGCGACCCTGTTTTCGTCCCGTTGTGTGGGAAAAGCCTCGACATGCTGTGGCTTGCCGAACGTCACCCGGTCACCGGCGTCGAACTCAGTCCGATTGCGGTGGATGCGTTCTTCAAGGAGAACAGCCTGCAAGTCCGGCAGTCGCAGGAAGGTGCTTTCAAGGTGTCCGAAAGCGAGCGCATCCGCATCCTTTGCGGTGATTTTTTTGATCTGCAAGCCGGGCAGCTTTCCCATATCAAGGCCGTCTATGACCGGGCCTCACTGATTGCATTGCCGACTGACATGCGACGTCAATTTGTCCACCACCTGGAAACCATTCTGCCAGCCGGTATAGAGATGCTGCTTGTCACGCTTGACTACCCGCAACAACAAATGGATGGCCCGCCGTTTGCCGTTTGTACCAGCGAAGTCCAGGCTCTGTTCGGCACGGGCTGGTCAGTGGATCACCTGCAGGAAGATAACGTACTGGCGCGTGAGGCCCGCTTTCGTGAGCGGGGCATCACGCGCATGACGGAAAATGTTTTTCACCTGCGACTATTAGGGTATCAACCCCACCTGCACGACAACATTGGTTAAAAAAGACGTCTATGGATAACTTCGGAGCGACAGGTTCAAAACCAGAGTGGGGGGCTCTTAAGTCTATCGTTCTCATCGGCAACCACCTCCCCCGGCAGTGTGGCATCGCCACGTTTACCACGCACCTGCTGGAGTCCATCGCGTTGAATGCACCGGATAAAGCCTGTTGGGCGGTTGCGATGAACGACCGGCCGGAAGGCTATGCCTACCCATCCCAGGTGCGCTTCGAGATCAACCAGAGTCAACTGAGCGAATACAGTCTGGCGGCCGACTTATGCAACCTTAACCAGGTGGATGCAATCTGTCTCCAGCATGAATACGGCATTTTCGGTGGTAAGCGGGGCAGCTTTATCATTGATCTGTTGCGCAACCTCAACATGCCGGTGGTGACCACCCTGCACACAATTCTGAAGGAGCCGAACCTTCAGGACCGGCACATCATGATGCAGCTTGCCGAGTTCTCGGACCGGCTGGTGGTGATGAGCGAACGCTCGGTCGAATTCCTGCGCGATATCTACCAGGTGCCGGAGGAGAAGATCGTCCTCATACACCACGGCATTCCTGACGTACCGTTTGTCGAATCCGATGCCTACAAGGACAAGTTCGGCGTAGTCGGAAAGAAGATCATCCTGACCTTCGGCCTGCTTTCGCCGGGCAAGGGCATTGAGGTGGTTATCGATGCCCTGCCGGAGATCGTTAAAGCCCACCCGCAGATCCTCTATATGGTGGTAGGGGCGACTCATCCGCACCTCAAGATGGAACAGGGAGAGGATTACAGAAACAGCCTTCACCGGCGTGCCAATGAACTCGGCGTGTCGGATCACATCGTTTTTCATGACCGTTTCGTTGCTGACGAGGATCTGCTGGAGTTTATCGGTGTTGCGGATATTTATGTCACTCCTTACCAGAACGAGGCGCAGATTATTTCCGGCACGCTTGCCTATGCGCTTGGCATGGGCAAAGCGGTGGTATCCACACCCTACTGGCACGCCCGGGAATTGCTTGCCGATGATCGGGGCAAGCTGGTTCCATTCCGGGACCCGGCGGCGCTGGCGCGGGAAGTCATCGATCTCCTGGATCATCCCGACGAGTGCCGTGCCCTCCGGGAAAGGGCCTACCAGTATGGTCGCAAAATGGTCTGGAGCAATGTGGGCCGCCGCTATCTCGACACCTTTGCAGAAGCCAAACGCCAGCGCTTACGGAAGAATGTACCCGAGCACCGGCTGGAGACCTTCGGACTGCGCCAGCAACGGCTACCGGAGATCAAACTGGATTATTTACGCCGCATGACCGATGACACCGGGTTGTTGCAACACGCCAGGTACACGGTTGCAGACCGGGCGCACGGCTATTGCGTGGACGATAATGCCCGCGCGTTGATCGTCGCCGTCACGCTGCAGGACCTCCAGCCCCTGGAATCAGTACAGAACGGCCTTGCCGCCATTTATCTGAGTTTCCTGGGCCATGCTTTCAATAGCGAGACCGGCCACTTCCGCAACTTCATGTCCTATGATCGGTGTTGGCTCGAGGAAAAAGGCTCGGAAGACTCCCACGCCCGCGCAGTGTGGGGACTTGGCGTCGCAGTGGCATTGGGACGCGATAAGGGGCAGGTGACTTTTGCGGTCGACCTGTTCCAGCGTGCGCTGGATGCCACCGAACATTTCACCCACCCACGGGCCATGGCCTTCGCCATCATCGGTATTCATGAGTATCTGTCCCGCTACAGCGGGGACAGCCGTGCGAAAAGGATGCGCAGGATACTCTCGGAACGACTGATGCAGCGCTTTAGCGGTTTCGCCAGCGAAGACTGGCCCTGGTGTGACGCTACCCTGACCTACGACAATGCCCGCTTGCCACAGGCTTTGCTGCTGTCCGGGCAGTGGCTTCCCGACCGCGAGATGCTGGAGACAGGTTTACGCGCCCTTGACTGGTTGAAGCAGCTTCAGACCGATGAGGCGGGCCACCATTTCGCCGCCATCGGCAACCACGGCTGGTTAACCCGGGACGGTGAGAAGGCGCGCTTCGATCAACAACCCATCGAGGCAGCCGCGATGGTGGATGCCTGCATCGAAGCGTTCAACTGCACGCGGAATGAGGAATGGAGCGCGTATGCCTACCGTTGTCTCAACTGGTACCAGGGGGAGAACGACCTTGGGATTCCGCTCTGTGATTACGCCACCGGGGGTTGTCGGGACGGGCTGGAAGCGCAGGGTGTGAATGAAAATCAGGGAGCAGAATCCACGCTTTGCTGGCTCATGGCGCTGCTCGCCGTCTACAATCACCGTGGCCTGGACCAGGTTTCAGCGGGGGAAGCGTCCGCCCGGCCTGATATTCAGAAAGTGTCGTCGGAATAACAACGACGACCACGCTCTACCGTGCTGTCAGCCTGGCCATCAGCTGTGGTACCGGCAGGGTTGCTATGCCGCAGCGCTGGTCGCCGGAGGCATACGGGACAACCAGTTCGTCCTGGTGGATGAGTGCGCCGCAACTGTAAACCACGTTCGGGACGTATCCTTCCCGCTCATGCGCATTCGGCACCAGGATCGGCTCCTCAATACGGCTGATAATTCGGGTGGGATCCTCAAGGTCCAGCAACTCGATGGCGAGGCTGTAGGTTCGCAGCGGGCCGACCCCGTGAGTCACGACCAGCCACCCTTCGGGCGTCTCGATAGGTGAGCCGCCGTTCCCCATCTGGATGAATTCGTACGGGAACTCGGGCTCCTGCAGAATCTGGGCCTGCTGCCAGAAATGCAGATGGTCGGAGAACATGATCGAGTTGTTCTCGCCATCCTGGCGCGACAGCATGACGTATTTTCCCCTGATCTTTCTTGGGAACAGGGCCATCCCCTTGCCCTGTACCTGAACCCCGTTCAGCGTAATGACCTTGAATGAAAGGAAGTCGCAGGTCTCGATGAGTTGCGGCAGGATGGTCTCTCCATTATATGCGGTATAGGTAGCGTAGTAGGTCACCGTACCGTCATCGTCAACGAAACGCACAAAACGGGCATCCTCGATGCCCTTGCGCTCGGATTCCGACACCGGAAAGATCACCCGCTCGGAAATCGGGTGATCCTTGCGAAACAAAATCTGGTAATTGGATTGCGCCAGCCACATTGCCATATCTATGGCATCCGTCTTCTCCTGCCACGGGAACAGGCCGTTGTTTTGCAGTTCAGCGATCTTTCCCTGCAGATCGTTGAAGGTGAAGTTGTCCGGCAACCGGTTGAGGAGCTGGTGTGTTACCACATTACTCGCCCCCATTTCCTGGAGTTTCAGCCGGAACAGGTGCCGGTCGTAACCTGGATTGGGGTGAATTTCGGGGGTATCCACGTAGTCACTCAATGCGTCAAAGTAAATGTCGTTGTTGCTATCGATAATTCCGCTACGGAACTCAATGGAGGAGATGTGGCCTTCACCAGTGGCACGGAAGCTCATAACAAACCGGCAGGCGTTTTCAGGGTCCGTCTCCTGGTTTGGAACCTGAACGATCGAGGGATTGAATAATGCTGCGGCTTCCACCGAGTATTCCGCGGTAAAGTATGCACCGATCAGCAGCTGGCGTTGTGTCGACAGCTGGTCAATATCCGCTACAAAACTGGCCACCAGTCTAAAATTCCGTTCCAGACTCTCCCTGAAGTAGCGGTGGCGGTGGGAAAAATCCTGCAAGACGTTGTCCAGTATCGTACCCGCCTCGCTCTCGTCCAGGCTCAGCACCCGCTGGATAATTTTCTGGATGCGTTGTTCGCCGGACGGCAGATACGGCCGGGTAATGACACGGCCAATCTTCGCATTCATTACAATCGACTTGCGCCGTGCGAGTGGAGTGGTGGAGTCAGATCTGCTTTCCATTTTCATCGCATCCACGTGGTACAAGTCCTCGGTGCCTGGTTCGGTCTGCATCGCAATCCGCACCGGCTTACTATTGAATTGTTAACAGGGTAGACTATTTTTCTCTGGAAGGCACTGTGTCTTCGCGGGCGGAATGCATCTTCTACTCTCGTAGTCCGTCCGGCTAATCGTGTTACTGTAACACTCCCTGGCGCGTGGAATGCGCCCAGGTTTTCACGCAGGCACCTGGTATGAAGATTGCGATGTTAAGCCCCCTGTCCTGGCGCACACCGCCACGCCATTACGGGCCGTGGGAAAATGTGGTCAGCCTGCTGACCGAACAGCTGGTAGCGATGGGCGTCGATGTGACGCTGTTTGCGACCGGGGACTCCATTACCCGTGGCAAACTTGCCTGGGTTTGTGAACGGCCTTACTCAGAAGATCCCTCGGTCGACCCGAAGGTGTGGGAATGCCTGCATATCGCAGAGGTATTCAAGCGGGCGGGTGAGTTCGATCTCATCCACAACCAGTTCGATTTCCTGCCGCTCAGTTACAGCAGCTTTACCCCCGTGCCGGTGGTCACGACGATCCACGGGTTCTCTTCACCATCGATTCTGCCGGTTTATAAAAAATATAATAAGCGGACCCGTTACGTGGCGATCAGTGAGGCGGACAGGCACCCTGAACTCGACTACATCGCCACCATCCATCATGGTATCGATGTCGCACAATTCCCTTTTCGGGAAGACGCAGGAGACTACCTGCTGTTCTTCGGGCGTATCCATCCCCACAAGGGGGTCGTTGATGCCATCGAAGTGGCGCGCAGGGCAGGACTGCGGCTGGTCATTGCCGGCATTGTGCAGGACGAGGCGTACTTCAGGGAACAGGTAGAGCCGCATATCGATGGCTCTGCGGTGGAATATATCGGTTCCGTCGGGCCTGAAAAAAGACAGGAGGTGCTGGGCGGTGCGCTGGCCTTGTTGCACCTGATCCACTTCGACGAACCGTTCGGGCTGAGCGTGGTGGAGTCCATGGCCTGTGGCACGCCGGTGATCGCCTATGGGCGGGGGTCAATGCCGGAACTCATTCGCGACGGCCACACGGGATTCATTGTGGCCGATGTAAACGCCGCGGTGCAGGCGGTGGACAGGATTGATTCGCTCGACCGGCGCGCCTGCCGGGACGAAGTTGAGCAGCGCTTCACCAGCCAGCACATGGCACGCGCCTATCTGGAGGTCTACAAGAGTATCCTCGACCAGCGGGAAAACTATCGGCCGTGGGGACACTATGAAGACCTGCTGGAACGGGACGATCACAAAATCAAGGAGATCATCGTCGAACCGGGCGAGCGGTTGAGCCTGCAGAAGCACCGGCGCCGGGCCGAGCACTGGACCGTGGTCAGTGGCGAGGCGCTGGTCACCGTGGGGGATCAGGAAATCCCGCTCAGGCCGGGGCAGTCCGTGGATGTCCCAAGGGGTGCAGTGCACAGAATCACGAACCCCGGTGACATCCCGCTGGTCCTGGTCGAGGTGCAGATGGGGGATTATTTCGGGGAAGACGATATTATTCGGCTGGAGGATGACTATGACCGCAGCTAAACCACCGCCAATCATCGAACGTTGCCCGGACAACCCGGTCCTCACGCGGGACGATGTCCCCTATCCGGTGGAGACCGTGCACAACGCCGGCGTTACACGTTACGACGATCGCACCATCATGCTGTTTCGCTCCCACCTGCGCAGTGGCCGGTCGATCATCGGCATCGCCGAGAGCGAAGACGGCTTCAAATTCACGGTCAGACCGAAGCCGTTCCTGGTGCCATCGACGGAAGGCGCATTTTCGGAATATGAGGCCTTCGGCGTGGAAGACCCACGCATCTCGTGCATCGACGGGGAGTACCTGATTACCTACAGCGCTTATTCGCGCCACGGCGTGCGTATCGCGCTGGCAAAGACCCGCGATTTCCGATCTATCGAGCGCGTGGCGTTGATCACCCAGGCAGACATGCGCAATGTCGTCATCTTCCCGGAACGTTTCAACGGCCGATACGCCCGCCTGGATCGCCCCCATTCGGAAATCAGCCCCTGGTCCGTGTGGCTGTCATGGTCACCGGACCTGGTGCACTGGGGCGATTCCGAGGTGGTGATGAAGCCGGTGCAATATCACTGGGACGAGTCGAAAATCGGTCCTGGCGCGACCCCGGTCCGCACTGATCGTGGCTGGCTCAGCATCTACCACGGCGTATTCGAGACCATGGACGGGGCGGTTTATCGCCTTGGCGTGGCACTGCATGATCTCGCCAATCCGGCGAAGATTATTGGCGTCTCGGACGAATGGGTGCTGGCCCCGGAGGATCCCTGGGAGATCACGGGCTATGTACACAACGTCGTATTTACCTGCGGTGCAGTCGCGGATGACGATGGTGGCATAAAAATTTACTGGGGTGGCGCGGATACCGTAATGTGCGCCGGAACTGCGCGCCTTGACGACCTGGTAGACCTGTGTCTCAGTAACAACCGGCCGCCCTGTTAACCTGAAGCCTGGACAAAAATCTGTTTAACGCACCATCTTTGAGAAAAGACAGTGTATTGTGTACGGGTTGTGGTGGCAGGCGTTGGCTTGTCGGGATTTTTCGGTTCAACGGTTTGCCCGCTGCGCGGGTTCCCTGCGCTTCTCGCGACAGGTGGCGCTCACCCAAACTCGCCAGTCACTACGTGACTGACTCAAACAGGGTTCGCTTCATCCACCTGTCGCTGCGATGCTCAGCTGTACCGATTCACCGAAAACCCCCGACAAGCCAACGCTTTGAAGTTTTGTGGCAGATTCCGGGTGACGGCAAGACTGCACCGTCATTCCGGCGCAGGCCGGAATCCATGTGTCAGGTTGCGGAAATGACGGGGGTTGGCCGAAGACGGCTGTTTATCGATGCGTACAAAGCAAGTCACGGGCGGTATTCCTTTTCACCGCCGTCGGTGCAGCCGAGCATCGCAGACATTTTGCGATGAAGCGAGCGTTGTCTGAGTGGTTCGCGCGTCAGTGCGGACCGCGAGTTTAGCGAGCGCGCAAAATGTCGAGAAGCGCAGGGAACCCGCGCAGCGGGCAAACCGTTGGCGGTGAAAAGGAACACCGGCCGTGACGGTTAACACCCCCATCTTATAAAAGACAATTTCCAGCCTGGCACTGGACAGTTTCTCGTCCTATTCTAGAATCATCTATTAACCGCTTGAATCTCAATTAATTCTACCCTTTGCCGTTACAGGGAGTGAGTTACGGGGCAAACCCCGGTATTTGCGGAAATAACATGTTTTATCAACAGGATATAAGGACATGCAGGCATGAACAGGATGTATCCGACTAACGCCAGTGCTGGCGCACGCAATGCGCTTAACCCGATAGTTCTGGGCTGGCTGCTGCTGTGTAGCTTTATCGTCAGCTGGCCGGCCATAGCGGCGGCGGACAAGACCGGGGGTGTTGACGCTGTTTTACTGATCGACAGTTCCGGCAGCATGGCCAAGAATGATCCCGACAAGCTGCGCGTGCCGGCCGCGAAAATGTTCATGTCGCTGCTGGGTCAAACAGACCGCATCGGTTTGGTCAGTTTCAGTGATAACGGTTACCCGGTGCTGCACCTGACCGCCCCCGGTCCCAAAACCAACGCACGCATTCTGTCTTCCGCTGACCGGGTGTCGTCGAAGGGTGTCTATACCAATCTGTACGCCGCACTGGAGAAAGGCCTGGCGATGCTGGCGAAAGAAGGCAAGGGCGGCCAGGAACCGATGCTGGTGTTGATGTCCGATGGCCGGATGGATGTTGGCGATACCGACGAAGACTTTGCACTGACTCAGAAATTACGACAGGAGCTGGTTGCGAAGGCAAAGCAACGTGGCGTGAAGGTATACACCATTGCGTTCACTGAAGGCTCCGATGTGGATCTGCTGCACGATGTCGCCCGCGAAACCGGCGGTTTGTTTAAACTGGCGCGTAGCGACAAGGACTTGCACGAAGTGTTCAGTGCGATTTTCGAGAGTGCCAAGGACCCCGACATGCTTCCCATCAAGGGTGGCGAGTTCACCGTCGACAGTTCGATCCAGGAAGTCACCATTGTCGCGTCGAAGGAACGCGAAGATGTGCGTATTTTCCTGCAATCACCGGACGGAAAAAAACTCAGTTCCGAGGATGTCGGAGACAAGCTGAAGTGGTTTCTCTCGCAACACTTCGACATGATTACCGTGAAAAATCCCCGGCAAGGCACCTGGAAACTGTTGGGCACTGGCGGTAAAAATCATGCCTATATTGTCACCAATATGACGCTGAACCACAGTCCCCAGTCGCCGAGTCTCAAGGTCAATGAGGATATGGTACTGGAGGCCTGGCTGGAACAGGACGGCAAACTGCTGAACAAGGAAGCTGTGCTGACCCATACGAAATTCTCCATGGATATCCAGGTGCCGAGTGGTGAAACCGCGCATTTCGATCTGCACGACCAGGGGCGTGAGGGGGACAAGGAAGCGGCGGACGGTAAATACTCCACCTTGCTGGCTTACCAGAACCCCGGTTCCTACCAGATCGATCTGATTGCCCAGGGGGAAACCTTCAGCCGGCAGAAGACCATACACTTTGAAGTGCAGGCGCCACCGCCTGGCCTGTCCGCACCGGCGCCGAAACCGGTTGCAGAAGCGCCGCAGCCGGAGCCTGTCATTGCACCTGAACCCGCACCTGAAGCCGCGTCACCCGTGGAGGAAGAACCCCCGGCGCAAGCCGTGGTGGAAGATGAAAAGACGGCTGAAAAGCCACCTGCTGATGAAGCCGGTGATGCCAAAAAACCCGCGAAGAAGAAAATGAACCTGGGTATCGCCATCGGGATTTTCGCCGGCATCAACGTCGCGCTGGGTGGTATTGGCTTCGGTGTCTGGTGGTTTTTGAAACGCCGAAAAAAGGGGGCTGATGAGGCATCGGAAGACGATGAGGATGACGCGGAAGACAAGGACAGCAAGTAACCATGGATGACTTGCAGGTCGGAATGTTTGTTTTCCTCGGCGTGCTGGAGCTGGCCATGCTGGCGATGGCAGCCAGTGTTGTTTTCCTGTTGCGGGGAAACCGGCTGTCGCACAAGGTTCGGGTGCTGGAAAAACAATTAAAAGATTCAGCGGAGGTCCCCGAAGCGGTGGGATTCGACCAGTATCTTCGAGACGGGATTATTCGTAATGAGGCGCTGATCGATCAGGCTGCAGCATCACAGGATGAATCGGAGAAGAAAGCGGCTGAATTGCTGAAGTTTCGCAAGCGTTTCCTTGAAATCGAACTCGAGGCGCATGCGCTGGAAGCCAACCCGGTCGCCTACCAGGACCGGATTGCCGCCGGGCTTTGCGAACTGGTGGAAATCATGCGGCCGGAAGCCGAAACGGTCGAAATGGAAGCCGGGTCATCTGACGCTGTCGAGCTTGAAGAGGCACCGGATGATGAGGCGGAGACAGAAGCCGAACGCCACACCATCGATACCACCAATAATGAAATCAATCACCTTAAAGATGTTATCAATAACCAGCAGGATGCGATGGCGGCCCTGCGCGCGGAACTCGAAGCGCATGCCGACGTGGAAGGTATGGATTCGATCCTGGCGCAGATGGAAGATTTCGAGAAACAGAGTGCGGAGCTGGAACACTGTCTACTGACGCTGGAAAGTGAAAATGAACGTCTGCGCGCCATCCAGAACGAAGGTGGATCCACAGAGAAGCTTGTGCCTGCTGATCCAGCCCAGCTGACCGGACTGAAAAACATGGTGGGCAGTCAGCAGGCAACCATCGGCGGATTGCGAAAACTGATCGGGGAACTCATGCCGGAGGCCGACAAGGCGCAGCAGCTGGAGGACTCGCTGGACAGTATCCAGCGTACCAACCAGGAACTGTCCGGCTGTGTCAGCGTGCTGGAAGACGAAAATACCATGCTGCGCAATGAGCTTGAAATGATTGAAAAGCAGTTGGCGGAGCAGGACGCACAGCGCGAAGCCGAGGTATCTGCAGAACAGGTCGAAATGTCCGAACCAGGCATTGAACCTTTGCAGGAAACCGAATCGGCGCCGGAAGATGAGGCTGGCGACCCACCCTCGCACAGCGAACAAATCAAGGAGATGGAAATCAAGGTCCAGGAGCTGGAAGCCCTGGTCGAGTTCAAGGACGCCACCATCGAAGAGCTGGAAAAGCAGTACAACGCGCTGGAAGTGAAGTACCGCGAGGCGACCGGCGAACAGGACGTCTGAGTACGCTGCCGGCCCGTACCGGTACCGGGCTGCATGAATCCCCCCGCGACAGGTATACTGCGGCTGCGGATACCGGCATCGGGCCGGTATCGTGTCCCGATATCCGTATTGCATGCCGCCAAAAAAACGCAAAACCCGCCGCCGTTCCAGCAAGCGACGTCAACGTAAAGGTTTCCACTTCCCCTGGGTCAAGCTTTCCCTGAGCCTGCTGTTGGTGGTG
This sequence comes from uncultured Thiohalobacter sp., assembly GCA_964469575.1. Lineage (GTDB taxonomy): Bacteria > Pseudomonadota > Gammaproteobacteria > DSM-19610 > DSM-19610 > Thiogranum. The sequence continues at coordinate 18,530 of CAYYAP010000012.1, read as the reverse complement.
GCAGGCTACATCGGCTGGCTGGATTACCAGGTGTATCACCAGTTCGAAGGCCGGCGCTGGTCACTGCCGGCGCGGGTGTATGCCCGACCGCTGGAATTGTACGCAGGCCTGTCGTTACGGCCTGTGCAGTTCAACAACGAATTGCGCGCGCTCGGCTACCGTTTTGTCGCCAGCCCGCGACGCGCCGGCGAAGTGTCCCGGAATGGCAACCGCTTTCAGCTGATTACCCGCCCCTTTACCTTCTGGGATGGCCGTGAGCGCTCGCAAACGCTACGTGTGAACTTTTCCGCGCAGCAGGTGGAACAGTTGCAGAACGACCGCACGGGCACTGATCTTGCGCTGGCGCGGCTGGAACCGCTGGAAATCGGCAGTATCCACACCGCGCGCCAGGAAGACCGTATCCTGGTGCAGCTCAGTGACGTACCCGATCTGCTGACGGAAGCGCTGGTTGCTGTTGAGGACCGTCGTTTCTACCAGCACCATGGGGTCTCGCCGCGCGCGATTGCACGCGCCTTCTGGGTGAACCTGCGTTCCGGGCAAGTGGTGCAGGGCGGCAGTACGTTGACACAGCAACTGGTCAAGAATTTCCTCCTCAGCAACAAGCGTAGCCTGTGGCGCAAGGTCAATGAAGCACTGATGGCGTTGTTGGTGGAGCGCCGCTATAGCAAGGATGAAATTCTCGAAACCTACCTGAATGAGGTTTACCTGGCGCAGGATGGCCAGCGCGCCATTCACGGTTTCGGACTCGGTAGCCGGTTTTTTTTCCAACGACCGGTGAATGAACTCAGTACGGCGCAGATTGCGCTGCTGGTCGGTATGGTCAAGGGGCCGTCCTATTACGACCCGCGTCGTCACCCGCAGCGCGCCAGCAAGCGTCGTAACCTGGTGTTGCGGGTGATGTACGAGCAAAATCTTATCAGCCAGGCGCAATACCAGAAGGCGCGTAACGAACCGCTCGGGCTGGTGACGGCGGTGGCTGGCACCAGCAAGCAGTTCCCGGCATTTGTCGACCTGGTGCGTCGCCAGTTGCGGCGTGATTACCGTGAGGATGACCTGGTCAGCGAGGGGCTGAGAATTTTTACCACCCTCGACCCGCAAGTACAGTGGGCCTTGCAGAAGAGTCTTGACCAGCGCATCAGGCCGCTGCTCAGGACACACGCCGACATGCAGGGTGCGGGGCTGGTGACGCACGTGGCAAACGGCGAGGTGCTGGCCCTGGCCGGTGGCAGGCAGGCGGGTTTTGCCGGTTTCAATAGAGCACTGGATGCCCGGCGCCATGTCGGTTCACTGATCAAGCCGGCGGTGTATCTCACCGCGCTGGAACAGTCACAACGCTACAACCTGGCCACGCTGCTCGACGATGGCCCGCTCGAATACCCGCAGACCAACAGCGTCTGGAGTCCCCACAACTACGATCACCGGTTCCACGACCAGGTCATGCTCTACCAGGCGCTCGCACATTCCTATAATGTCGCAACGGCGCGTCTCGGACTGGATCTCGGTGTGGACACAGTTATTCGGACCCTGCGTCGTCTATCGGTGTCCCGTCCGCTCAACCCGTACCCGTCGTTACTGCTCGGCGCCACCGACCTCAGTCCACTGGATGTGACGCGCCTGTACCTGAACTTCGCCAGTGGCGGCTACCATATTCCGTTGCGTGCCATCCGTTCCATTCTCAACGCCGAGGGCGAACCCTTGCAGCGCTATGACCTGCAAGTGTCACGGGTCATCGATCCACAGCCGGCCTACCTGATCAACCGCGCCCTGCAGGCGGTGGTAGAAGAGGGCACCGCGCGTTCCCTGAACCATCGCTTCTCGACAAATCTGGGCCTGGCCGGCAAGACCGGCACCACCAACGACCTGCGCGACAGCTGGTATGCCGGTTACGATGGCGCCCAACTGGCGGTGATCTGGATGGGCCGTGACGATAACCAACCGATGGGGCTGACCGGCGCCAGCGGCGCCTTGCGGGTATGGTCCGGCCTCTATGCGCAAACCGGCGCAGTCCCCAATCAGCCAACCGCGCCGGAGGGTATCGTGGTACACGGTGTTGATCGCGTCAGCGGCGGACTGGCGGACAGGGGTTGCACCGATACCGTACAATTACCCTTTATCGAGTCCGGAAGCCTGCCTCCACCCGCACCCTGCGCCGGTGGGGAGATCCGGAAATGGTTACCTGGGTGGTTACGATGAAGCGTACGTTTTTCCTCATGACCCTGCTGCTGGGCGCTTGCAGCACCCGACCCCCGGTTCAGTATCCCCCGGTTGTCGACAATGGGGCATCCGCAAAACGGACGATACCGCCCGGGGAAACGCCGGTACCGGTTATCGAGGCGGCGCCTGAGCATCACGCCAGTCGGGATGCAGTCATTGCCCTGCTGGATCGTGCCGAGCACTACCGGCGACTGGGCGATGACGATTCGGCTTCCGCCACCCTGGAGCGCGCCCTGCGCATTGACCCGCGCAATGCGCAGTTGTGGCACCGTCTGGCGGCAATACGCCTGGAACAGGGCCGGGCGGCCCAGGCCGAACAACTGGCGCTCAAGTCAAACGCCTTGTCGGCCCACGACAGGGCGCTGCAGGCCAGCAACTGGGCGCTGGTGGCGCGCGCCCGCTGGGCACAGGATGATGCCGAGGGCGCGCGCCGCGCCGAACGTAAGGCGGCGGAAGCGCGTCGTTGAGTGGATATCCGTGTACAATCGCCAGTCGTGGGCGTTTACTCTGTTGACAAGCTGATCACCGAAGCCCGCCGGCTGGCGGCGGAGTTTCGGCGTACCACCGGCAAACCGCTGCCCGGTGTCAGTGGCGAAATTGCCGAACACGACGCTGCGCGCCTGCTCGGCCTGGAATTATGCAAGGAACGCCCCGGTGGCTACGACGCCATCGGCCTCGGCAGCCGCGAAGGCGACCGTGTACAGATCAAGGGCCGGGTGATTTTTGGTGAGGAAAAATCCGGTCAGCGTATCGGCCAGCTCAAGCTCGACAAGGACTGGGACAGCGTGGCGCTGGTGATCATGGATGAAAACTACGAGGCGGTGGAGATCTTCGAAGCCAGCCGCGAAGCGGTGGAGGACGCCATGGAAGCGTCGGTTTCCAGTAATCGAAAAAAACGCGGCGCAATGACCGTTGCGCGTTTCAAAATTATTTCCCGGCTGGTGTGGACGCGTGACGAAGGCCTGCTCGACGATGAAATCTGGGATAACCGCTCTGGCGCCTGACGGGTTCAAACCATGACGGCAAACCCACTGGCTGACGACATCACGCAGGCCGCTTCCTGTCTGGGTAGCGATGGCTTGCTGGCGGGTGAGGTGCAGGGCTTCGCCGCGCGTCCGCAGCAACAGGAAATGGCCGCCGCCGTGGAGCAGGCGCTGGTCGATGAGACGACACTGATTGTCGAAGCCGGCACCGGAACCGGTAAAACCTTTGCCTACCTGGTGCCGGCCCTGTTGTCCGGCAAGAAAGTGATTATTTCCACCGGCACCCGGCATTTGCAGGACCAGCTATTTCACCGTGACCTGCCCACGGTACGTTCCGCACTCGGCGTACCTCTCAAGGCGGCGTTACTGAAAGGCCGCGCCAACTATCTGTGTCACGAGCGCCTGCACCTGGCGCGCAGCGAAGGCCGTCCCGGCGACCGTCAGCAGGCCAATCAGCTGGAACAGGTGTTCGACTGGTCGGGGCGCACGGCCAGCGGTGACATCGCCGAGTTATCCAACATCCCGGAAGACGCGCTTATCTGGCCGAAGGTTACCTCCACCACAGAAAACTGCCTCGGCGCCGATTGTGACTGGTTCTCCGATTGCCATGTCATGAAAGCGCGCCGTGAAGCGCAGGACGCCGACCTGGTGGTTATCAACCACCACCTGCTGTGCGCGGACATGGCGTTGAAGGAAGAAGGGTTTGGCGAACTGTTGCCGGGCGCCGAAGCGTTTATTATCGACGAGGCGCACCAGTTACCGGACACTGCCTCGCGGTTTTTCGGCATGGCGCTGTCCAGTCGGCAGCTGCTGGAACTGGCGCAGGACAGCATCAACGAATACGTCAGTGAAACCGGCGAACTGGATGGCCTGCCGGATGTCGCCCGCGCGCTGGAAAAAGCGACCCGTGAGTTTCGCCTGGTGATGGGGCAGGGTGAACAACGCGTGCCCTGGTCGCGGCTGGCGGGTAACAGCGAGCTGGCTGGCGCGCGCGAAGCCCTGAAAATCGCACTGGCGGAACTGTCAGTGCAACTGGAACCCTTGTCCGAGCGCTGCCGCGGACTGGATAATTGCTACCAGCGCGCCCTGCGCGTACAGACCCTGCTGGCGCAGACCACCGAGCAACCCCCGGCACAGTACATCCACTGGTTTGAAACCTGGCGGCAGTCGTTTCGCATCAACCTCACCCCGCTCGATGTGTCGGAGAACTTCAATACGCAGCGCCACGCGCTGCCGAACTGCTGGGTGTTTACCTCGGCGACCTTGTCGGTCAATGACAGTTTTGAACACTTCTCGCGCAAGCTCGGCCTGGAGGATGCGGCTACCCTGCAACTCGACAGCCCGTTTGACTATGCCAACCACGCGCTGTTCTACGTACCGAAAGGCATCCCCGAACCCTCCGACCCAAATTTTACCCCGCGTATGCTCGATGAAGCAGAAGCGATTATCGAGGCGGCGCGCGGCCGCACTTTCGTGCTGTTCACCAGTTACCGGGCGATGAATATCGCACGCGAACGCTTGCGCGACAGTTGCCAGTTTCCCCTGCTGGTGCAGGGTGATGCGCCCCGTAACGAACTGCTGGAACGTTTCCGCGAACTGGGTAACGCCGTCCTGCTCGGCACCAGCAGTTTCTGGGAAGGCGTTGATGTGCGCGGTGAGGCGTTGTCGTGCGTCATCATCGACAAGCTGCCGTTCGCTTCACCGGGCGACCCGGTCTGGCAGGCGCGCATCGACGCCATGAAAGAACGCGGCGGCAATCCCTTTATGGACGAGCAACTGCCACACGCCGTGATCACCCTCAAACAGGGTGTCGGTCGGCTGATCCGTGACGTCAGTGATCGCGGTGTGCTGGTGATCTGCGACCCGCGTCTGTTGGGCAAGCGTTATGGCCGCGTTTTTCTTAACAGCCTGCCGGACATGGGACGGACCCGTGACCTCGATGACGTGGTGAAGTTCTTCCACGCCAGCGATGCCCTGAGCCTGTAATCATGTTACGCCTGCTTGCCATTGAAACCGCCACCGAAGCCTGTTCTGTCGCCCTGTATCAGGAGGGTGAAGTGATGGAGCGTTTCGAGATTGCACCACGCCAGCATGCCGCACTGGTGTTGCCGTGGGTGGAGGCATTAACCGCCAACGCCGGGATTTCACTCCGTCAGCTCGACGCCATTGCCTTTGGTCGCGGGCCGGGTTCCTTTACCGGGCTGCGCATCGCTGCCGGGGTCACCCAGGGGCTGGCGTTTGGCGCTGACCTGCCGGTGGTACAGGTCTCCACGCTGGCGGCGCTGGCGTACGGTGCGCACCTGGCCAGTGGCAAGCCGCGTATTCTTGCTGCGCTGGATGCGCGCATGAAGGAAGTCTACTGGGGTGCCTACCGTTTCGATCAGGACGTGCACCTTGAGTTGGTTGGTGAAGAGGCGGTGTGTGCGCCGGACGCTGTTTTTGTTCCGGAAGGTGAAGGCTGGTTTGGCGCCGGGAGTGGCTGGGATACCTACGGGGATGTACTGGCGGGCCGTTGCGCCTTGCCGGCAACAGACTGTCTGCCCGACTGGCTACCCCATGCCGCCGATGTCGCACAGCTCGCCGCCAGGCAGTTTCAATCCGGCCAGGCCATCGCGCCAGAGCAGGCGGCACCCGTTTATCTGCGCGACAATGTTGCCGACAAACCCAAAGCCAGGGTGTGATATGCCGAACGATGTATTGCAGCAGGTCGTGGACATCATCAGGGCAGGTCCGCACAGCGGTCCCGGCCTGCAACTTTACGCGCTGGTCAGCACGCTGAAAATGGACAACAGTGGCTATCTGTATATGTTGCGCAAACTGCGCGACCTGTCACCCGAACATCGCCGGCTCGCCTATGGACTGATGGAGTTGATGGCAGAGAACGGCAACCAGGGCGAAGTCTGGGAGACTGCGCTGAAAGCAATGGATGAGGCGGTGCGGGGTGGTTAGCCGATAACCCGCCGGAACGTTGCGGGTTATCGGCAGTTGTACGAGTATCAAACCATCAATACAGGTAAGACCACTCCGGGGTTTCCGCCATGTGATCTTTCGCGAGCATTTCAAGCAGGTGTCCCATGACGCGCACATTGTTGCTGAGTTCTTTCGGTGACAGCGGCCGACCTGCATCAGCTGCCTTGACGTTGGCGTCATTAAGATTTTTCAGAATTTCAACCATCAAGGTGAAGTGTTTGGTGCGAGCCTTGGCCGCTTCCTCGCGGGTAGAGGTTTTGCTACGCATCGCCTTGAATGCCGTTTCACATTGCTGCATCTTTTTCTCGAGTGGGTAATCTGCGGCAAACAGGTTCGTACTGCTCAGCGCCAGCAGGCTGGAAATCGCAAAAGCCATTACAAACGAGGATAGTCTTTTTGTCATCGAACTCTCTCCTGATGATGAAATATTAATGATGGCCACAGATGACGCTGGAAGGCCGTGTATTAACCTGTCTTACACCTAGTGTAGAGAGATTCCGACCTGTAAATATTCCCTGCGCAATACCTGCGAGTCCCGGTATATCTGGCGTTCTCCTGGGGAAGACTAATAAATATATAACAATCAATATATTACATGACTTATGGCCCCGTGGCTACCCTTCATTATAGCGGACACGGTGGCGGTATCCGGAAAGTCACTGAAACCGCTACCGGTAGCTTGTCTGACACAGTAGAATCATAGGACTGATTGTCTTGTGTGAGCCACCTCCATGAAATCCCCTGAACTTCTCGCCCCCGCAGGCACGTTCAAGAATCTGCGCTATGCCATCAGCTATGGCGCTGATGCGGTTTACGCCGGTATGCCGCGCTACAGCCTGCGCGTACGCAATAACGATTTCAGCACGCTGGATCGACTGGCAGAGGGCATTGAATTTGTCCACGCGGCTGGCAAGGCATTCTTCCTTGCCAGCAACGTCTTGCCGCACAACAGCAAGGTCAGGACGTTCATGACTGATATGGAGCCGATTATCGCCCTGAACCCGGATGCGCTCATTATGGCAGACCCGGGACTGATCATGCTGGTGCGTGAACGCTGGCCCGAACTGCCGATTCATTTGTCCGTCCAGGCCAATACCATGAACTACGCCAGCGTGAAGTTCTGGCAGCAGATTGGTATCAGGCGCATTATCCTGTCGCGCGAACTGTCACTGGACCAGGTGGAAGAGATCCGCCAGGCCTGCCCGGATATTGAGCTGGAGGTTTTTGTGCACGGTGCGCTGTGTATAGCCTATTCCGGCCGCTGTTTACTGTCCGGTTATTTCAACCACCGTGACGCTAACCAGGGAACCTGTACCAACTCGTGCCGCTGGGATTACAGCGTAAAAGCGGCAGGTGAAGATGATGCGGGCAACCTCATCCCGGTTTCGGTCGAACCTGCAGAGCGCACACCAAGCGTCAGTCTTATCGAGGAGGCCAATCGTCCCGGCGAGCTGATGGCCGTCGAGGAAGACGAGCATGGCACCTATATCATGAACTCGAAGGACTTGCGTGCTGTTGAACACGTCGATCGACTGGTAAAGCTGGGTATCAACAGCCTCAAGATAGAAGGGCGCACCAAATCCCATTACTACACGGCGCGTACCGCCCAGGTGTATCGCAAGGCCATTGATGACGCCGTGGCCGGCCGGTCGTTTGATCCCACGCTGCTGGGCAAACTGGAAAACCTGGCTAACCGCGGTTACACCGACGGTTTTTTCCAGCGCCATCACCAACAGGACTATCAGAACTACCTCGACAACCACTCCCAAAGCGTGCAGCAGCGCTTTGTTGGCGAACTGGGCGACTATGACGGGGAAAGCGGCACGGTGGAGGTTATTGTCAAAAACCGCTTTGCCGTGGGAGACGAGCTGGAACTGATCCTGCCGGGGGGCAACCGCACCTTCACGCTGACAGAACTGCGTGACAGGGACGGGCAGGCTGTCGATGTGGCGCCGGGTAGCGGACATTACATGCGGATCCCGATGCCGCCAGGAGAATTTCATATGGGCTTGCTGGCGGTGAATTACTGAGGCAATAAGCGTATTTCGTGTTGTGTCAGGGCGGACCCCTAAGGTGGGGGAGAAGCCTGCCGATTTAACTGTAAATTTAATGTGTTATCGGAGTTAATGAGGCGGTATGAGCGACATACGCGTAGCCTGGTCTCGATTCGCGTGCCTGATCGTGGAGGTTATCCTTCCGCACCTGGCATCAGCATCGCCCATCGGTGGTGAACTATTGATCTTCCCGACCATTCAGGCCGAGCGTCGGGTCAATGCCGAACAGATGAATGATGGGGGTCGCTACGATGGTGATATTGCCGCAGATCTGTTCTATAGCCGTGACACAGGCCCGCTGCTGTCACTGGTCGAGTTTTTCCTTGGCAAGGATGAGCGGGAACTGGAGCGTTTTCAGCTGGGCTTCTCCGCTGGAGAGGCGACCCAGATCTGGTTCGGGCGCTACCACAGTCCGCTGACAAACTGGAATATCACCTACCACCATGGCCATTTTCTGCAGCCGACAGTCGCTAACCCCGCCATGGTTGATTTTGAAGATGGAGGTGGACCCTTGCCCACGCACCTGACGGGTGTGATGGTAACGTCGGAGCAGTTTCGTGGTGGTCAGATTTACAGTCTGGATGCCGGCCTCGGTCTGGGTCCGTCACTGGATGAAGACAGGTTGAGGCCCCTTGACCTGTTGCGTCCGCGACAGGGGAAACAAAGCCTGTCGGGCGCTCTCCGCCTGGGGATGGAATCGCTCGGCGGCAGCTACAAGCTGGGGCTTTCCGCCGGCTATGCGCAGATTGATCGCGAAGCACAGAACTTCGGGCGTATTCGACAGGCTGTGGTGGGGGCTTATGCGCGTTGGAAGCCAGGACGTATCACCCTCAGCAGTGAAGTCTTCGCTGTGCACGATAGACTGCGAAGCGGCGGACAAAGCCGTGATAACACCTTTTTTGGGGGGTACCTTCAGGGGACCTACCAGCTCGATGAGCAGTTTAGCCCCTACCTGCGCCTGGAGGACACCTGGCGTAACAATAATGACGCCTACCTGAGCCAGCTGGTTGACTTTGTTGATCAGAAACAGTTACTGGGCCTGCGTTTCGATTTCACCCGGCAACAGGCGCTGAATATTGAGTATGCGCACAGTCATCTCGCCGGTGAGTATTTTGACGACTGGTTGTTGCAGTGGAGCGCGGTGTTTCCGTGAAGACACTGCGCCTCATGCTGGTCTGCTTGCTCCTGATGCTGCCTGCCGGGGAGGTGTCTGCGGCGGATTCAGATTCAGATACCTCTGTCGTGTTAGTCGCGTCAGCAGGATTTCCCCTGCCGGATACTTTCAGCGTATCGGAATTGCGACGCCTGTTTCTCGGTATCCCGGTATACCGGGGTGGGGAGGTGCTTACCCCTCTGATCAATGCTTCAGATAAGGCTATCTACCAGGCCTTCCTGCAAAAGGTCATGTTTATGTCAGAGGCCAATTACCAGCGACAGTTGGTGTTGAGGGTCTTCCGTCGTGGTGGCAAACGGCCTCAGGTCTATCGTGATTCACGGAAACTGGTTCGGGCGATGGCGGTCGAACCTCTCAGGGTAAGCTTTATGACGCGGGGACAGGTCAAACAGCTACAGGATGTGAAAGTGGTACAGCCCCTATGGTGATATCCCGCTTACAGCGTTTGTACAGCAGCCTGTCGGGTCGCCTGGCCTTATCGGTGCTGATTTCCCAGGCATTCCTGACGGCGTTGCTGTTCGGTATTGTGTTATACGGGGTAAACGCCTCACTCAAGAACCAGTTTGTCAATGAGGTCAGGGCGACATCGGGCCTGCTGGCCAGTGTGTTGATGACGGTTGATGTCGAGAGGGAAGGTCACACGGTCACCGATTTGCTGGATGAGGCACTGCTGGGCGGACGTATCGTGTATGCCGAGTTGGTGACACCTGAAGGAAAATCGGTTTCCGGTCATAACGGGGTCAGTGACACACCCGTCGCGTTCAGGGAAGACCTGAGTTACGAAGAGCATGGCGATTCGATCTATTTTATCAAACTGCCGCTGCATACGGTGCAGGGCGTGGCCATGTTGCAGCTGGGGTATGACGAACAACCCACCCAGCAGCAAATTATACGTGCCTACCGTCTGGCGTCGGTACTGGTTGTCATGTTCATGGCGTTGACACTGTTGGCGGTGGGATTTATCGGGCATAAAACCGTAGAGCCATTACGCCGTCTTCGGCGTGCATCGCGTGAGATTGCCGATGGCCAGGTCGACAGGCATCTGGATATTGATTCCGATGTCAGCGATGTTCAGGAGCTGGCCGGTGACCTGGAAAACATGCGCGGGAAGCTGGTCAGCCTGGCCCAGCAGCTTGAGCGCCAGGCGATGTACGACTGCCTGACGGATTTGCCCAACAGGGCCTTGCTCAATGATCGGTTGAATCAGGCCATAACAGTCGGAAGCCGTGATAAATCGGAGTTTGCGCTGTTGATGATCGATCTTGACAGTTTTAAGGAAATCAACGATACGTTGGGGCATTACGCTGGCGATAAATTGTTGCAGGAGGTCTCGATGCGTTTTACCCGGGCCTTGCGTGAAAGCGATACCGTGGCGCGTTTTGGTGGTGATGAATTTGCCATACTCCTGCATGGGGCCTCCGAAGCACAAGCTGTCGCCATGGCCGAAAAGATGATTGCGCGGATACGTAAACCGTTCGAGCTGGAACAGCAATCCGTGTTGCTGGGCGCCAGCATTGGAATCGCGTTGTTCCCCGATCATGGGAACTATGCTTCCGTACTGTTGCAACACGCAGATGTCGCCATGTATGCGGCGAAGAAACACGGCGATGATGTGGGTATCTACCATGCCCGGCTTGACCGACACAGTTTTCTGGAAATGTCATTAAAGAATGACTTACTGGACGGCATCAAAAAGCAGGAGTTTGTTGTTTACTTCCAGCCAAAACTGGATTTGCGCACCGGCCGTCTGACAGGTGCCGAGGCACTGGTACGCTGGGAGCACCCGCGCAGTGGCTTGCTGGGGCCTGACCAGTTTATTTCGCTGGCGGAACGCGCGGGTTTTATCGATCCCCTGACAGAGCTGGTTCTGGCGCAGTCCGGGCAGTGCTACCGGTCAGATCTTGAGGGCAGTGATGACCTGCGTATTGCGGTCAACCTGTCGCCGGTCAGTTTGCGTGATGAAGCCTTACCGGCGCGTATTGAAACCTTGTTGGCCAGGATCGGCTGGTCGCCACAGTGCCTGGATCTGGAAATCACCGAAAGCGCTATTTTACAGAACCCCAGGCAGGCCAGGGATATTCTGAATGCCCTGAAGTCTCTGGGGATCGGCATTGCGATTGATGATTTTGGTACAGGGTATTCCTCACTGTCGAACCTGCGGCAGCTACCGGTGACAGAGTTAAAAATAGACCGGTCCTTCGTGAGCCAGATGATGACCAACAGTAACGATAGCGCAATTGTATCCGCCACTATCCGCATGGCGCACGACCTGGGTCTGAAAGTCACAGCTGAGGGTGTGGAAAGCCAGGGTATTGCCGCACGGCTGATCGATATGAACTGCGATATTATCCAGGGTTATGTGCTGGGAAAACCCATGCCCTGGGAGGACTTCCTGTCCTGGCGCCAGCGCTTTGCAGAGACCCGCGAGGAAACCAGTGATACGGTCTTGCGACTGGGCCTGGTGAACGCCTGATCC
>CAYYAP010000012.1:0-6559 GCA_964469575.1 uncultured Thiohalobacter sp. | reverse complement strand
TTGTGTCCCCTGCATATCACGCTGGTACAAAAAAACGGTGTGACACGTATCCTGTTTACGCGGCCAACCGTCATTGCCGCCGATAGCAAGGCGCTGACGGTTGCCCGCGAGATTGAACAGGGGGTTTCAAAGGCGCTGGACGAGGCCGTTGCGGAATTGAAGCCCTGAGCGTGAGCGTTGTACGCGTGTTATTTCTTTTTGGCCGGCAAGGGTAAGGGCTTGAGTTTCAGCTCTTCCTGGGTGGCCTTGATAAACCCGTGTTTGGCGTAGATGTCCTGGGCCTCTTTGGTACCCAGGAAGGACAGGAAACGCATCGCATTGTACGGGTTGCGGCCGGCCTGCAGGGCGCCGATAGCGTAAGCGACCTTGTGGCCCATGTTGTAGGGTGCAGGGATGTCTACACCCTCGATGTTGCGGCCGATTTCCTGCTGGTAGGTGATCTCTGTGGTCCAGACCACACCGACATCGGTTTTACCTTCCAGCAGACGAATCGGCGTTTCACGGTGATGGCGTGAGGTAAACCAGGTTTTGCCCTCGATGGCCCAGCAACTTTTACACTTTTTCCCGCCGGTAACTTTTTGGTAGATGCCCAGCTGTTTCAGCATTTCAGAGCCATAAAACTTGAATATGCCTTCTGTTAACGGGTTGGGCAGTGTCACAACCACATCATCCCGCGCCAGGTCCCTGGGACCCTTGATGTGTTTGGGGTTACCCTTCAGGACTTCCAGCGCCAGCTTGTTGTGGGTGTAAAACATGTAGTCGTTCATCATCCCTTTGGCGTGCAGTTTCTTGAGATGGTTAACGTTGACGCTGGCAAACAGGTCGGGATTCATGGCCAGTTTCTGGCCGGCAATCTCGCCCTGTTTAAGAATTTGTCCCTTGAGGATCTGACCCGGTGGAATGGTTTCGACAAACACGGTCTTGATATCCGGGTTGTGTGCCTGGAAAGCGCTGATCAGGTCCTGCATTACCATGAACTGGTTGCCTGCCAGGTACATCACCAGGTCAGAGGTGTAGGAATCGCCAACCTTGCCATAGTCGATTTCGCCATCCGCGTGGAAGGTTCGGTGATCGTGGCCTTTACCCACGTCTTTGGCCGCGAATGCGGTCGTGGCCATCAGGGTGAGCGCGCCAAAAAACAGGGCCAGGGCCGCCGTGCGGCCAGTGTTAAACGTTGCAAACATGCCTTAATCCTCCACTACATGAACTAACCGGGTGAGACAGGAACAGTCTGCTGTACAACATTAATCGGTGTAACTGCTGTGTACCCGAGTCCGACCTGGGGTTAACCCTGGGAGGCATCCAGCGCTACGGCCTTATCGCCACCACAGCGACAAGGTGGGCAGGTAAGTGACAATACCCAGCCATACCAGCATCAGGGCAAGGAAGGGCAGCGTTGATCGGAACAGGGTGAGCACCGGTTTTTCAAAGCGTTGGCTGGCGATGAACAGGTTGATGCCGACGGGTGGCGTGGAGTAGCCGATTTCCAGGTTGGCGAGAAAGATCACGCCGAGGTGTACCGGATCAACACCGAAGCGTTGGGCGAGCGGGAGAATCAGTGGCACCACCACGACGGTGGCGGAAAAAATATCCATCATCGCGCCCACGGCGAGCAGGAACAGGTTGAGCAACAGCAGGAACTTCAAGCGGGTGTCGATGCTGTTTTCCATCCAGTCCAGCAACTGCATGGGGAGTTGCGCGTCGATCAACAGGTTGGTCAGGCCCATGGCGATGCCGAGGATGATCAGGATACTGCCAACCAGAACGGCGGTATCCGCGAGTAGTGGTACCAGCTGCCTGCGTAGTGACATCGAGCGATGTATAACACTTTCCAGTAACAGTACATACAGGGCAGTGCAGGCGGCAGCCTCGCTGACCGTCACATAGCCACCGAAGATCCCTACCACAATCAGCACCGGCAGCATGAGATCACCAGACCCCGTGCGCAGGGCGCTCCGCAGTACCGGCCAGGAAAACGCATGACGTGGAATGTCAAAACGTGCGCCAACACCAGCAGCATAGACCCACAGCATCAGCATCAGGAGAAGTCCGGGCACCACACCGGCCAGGAACAGGTCGTCGATATTGACACCGGCGACCACGCCATAGAGCAGAATGGCCAGGCTGGGTGGGAACAGCAGCCCCAGCGAGCCGGAGGTCGTCAGCAGGCCGAGCGAGAACCGCTCCGGGTACTGGACTTTACTCAGTACCGGGTAAAGCAGACCGCCAAGCGCGAGAATGGTAACGCCCGAGGCGCCGGAGAACGAGGTGAAGAAGGCGCAGGCGGTGATGGCGACAATGGACAGGCCGCCGGGCATCCAGCCGAGCAGGGCGTTAAACATCCGGATCAAGCGTTGCGGCGCGCCGCCGGAAGACAGGATAACGCCGGCCAGCGTAAACAGCGGGATGGCGATAAGATTAGGCGAGGCCGCCAGCCGGTTGAGTTCGACAATCAGCAGCGCGCTGTCCAGGTTGCTGTTGTGCGCGTAAAGCAGACTGCCTGCGCCCAGTACCGCGAACAGCGGAAGCCCGAACAGGGCCAGCAGAACAATGGCTATTACGGCGAATGGCATGTGTCGTCATCCGCTCCGAGCAGGGCGGCAAGCAGGAAATGCACGGTCAACAGCGTGAAACCCACCGGCAGGATCAGGCCGACGAGTGTCTGCCAGCGTTCGTAGTCCTGTGCATAGGCCCATTCATCGCGCCAGAAACGGATGGCGGCATCGGTGAAAAACAGACAGACCAGTGCGGCCAGTGCGTGCAGGGGGCGATACAGGGTTCTCAGCGAACTGGCGGAAAGCAGGGTGCTGGCCACATCGATTTTGATATGCCGGTTCCGGTCCACCGCCAGCGCAGCGCCGAAAAAAGTGACATACAACACCAGGTGGCGTGTCAGCAAATCGGCCTGGGGGATCCCGGCGTCAAACGCGTTGCGTGCGATAATCTGTATCAGCGCCAGTAGTAGAAGCAATAACAGACTGGCAGCAGCCAGAAAGACTTCCAGTTGCACCAGCCTGTTTTTAAAATCTCTCAGGAACCTCATCAGCTCGTGGCTTTGCGATGCACGTATCAGGGGGCGGCGACGGGTGTGTGTGCCGTCGCCCGGGCACTTCGCCGCTGGTCAAGAAGTTTGCGCGTTTCCTCGAATACGCTGGAGGGAATGTAGTTGCTGTGGATCAGGCTTACCGCAGCGCGGTCGCGAAGCGCCAGCAATTTCGCGTCACTCATGCTGTCATCCGGATCGACAAATATCAGACCGCGTTTTTTCAGCTGGTCGATGCTGCGCGCATTATCAATGCGTGTCTGGGTGATGAGTGCTTCGCCGGTGTGGTAACCGGTTTCACGGAGCAGGGTTTTGATGTCGTCCGGCAGCCGATCAAAGAACCGGCGTGTCACGACGAGCGCGCCCATGCCGTTTGTCAGGGGTACGCTGTTGACGTATTTCGTTTTGGTAAACCACTGCATGGCGATGGCGCCGAGTGGTGGTGCGTAGACCGTATCGATCAAGCCGGTGGACAGGCTGGTGTAGACATCGACGATAGACAGCGGAACCGGGGATATGCCACTGGCCTTGAAGAAGGCCTGTCCCATGGGGTCGCCCTGCCACAGCCATACACGGCGCGAACGCATATCGTTCAGTGAACGGATGGGTTTGGTTGAAAACATGTGGATAAAACCGATTTCCATCCAGCCCAGCAGTTCAAAGCCGTTGTCGTGGAAGCCTTTTCTGAATTCCGGTGTAAAATGCTTGCGGACAAAGTCGATTTCATCCACGTTGTGAAACAGGAAAGGCAGCTCAAGCACACGTGCCGGCGAGTACATGTGGCCGATACCGTAGCCGGTAAACGCACCACCCTGTAGCTGGTTGAAGCGCATTTTCTTGAGGACGTCCGGCTCGTCGCCCTGCACGCCGCCCGGGTAGAATTTAAACACAAGGCGGCCATCGCTTCGGGTTTTGACCTCTTGTCCCCACGCTTCCAGAAGGTTCATCCAGGTTGAGCCAGTGGGCGCCAGGGTGGCAAATTTCAGTACATAGTTGGTCGTTGCAGTGGCTGTCAGGGGGAGCAGTGCGATGAGCAGGATCCATGCGCTGATCTTGAATCTGTGTGTCATCAGAACCATTCCTCTTCCCGGCCGAGCAGGTAACGCGCGCGGGCGCGTGAAATCTGGTTGATCAGCGCCATTTCCGGGAACAGGCCAACCGGTGTATCAACAACGTGCTCCAGCAGGCTGTGGAACTGTCCTTTGTCCAGCCGCTGACGCTCCAGGTATTCCGCCTGCAGAACGTCAAAAATCAGCAGTCTGCCTCCTGTGACAGCGCGCGCGGAGGAAAAGTTTTTATCGGCGAGGCTGAAGTTACCCCCGAACATCGGTGCGCGGCTGCCGTAGTAGACACCGTAGTAGCCATACACACTGCCGGCGAAGTAGTCGGGTTCCAGTTGTTGCACGCGCTGCATCAGCCGTTCCGTGCTGGCAAGCTCAGCAATGCGCGCGGGGTCGGTCCGGTTCAGGTCGATCTGCTTGGCCCAGCAGGAGGCTGTCCAGAACAGTGCAGGAACGGCAGAGTTGCCCAGCCGGGAGAGGGCGTGGTCGATGGCGTCAATGTTGGCGGTTCTCAGGTCAATGTTAACGCCGAAACTTTTCAGGGCGCGAAAACCGTAGTCTGTACCACGCTGGTAGAGGGCATCGGCGCGTTGCCTGTCCTGGAGTTCGGTGAAGCCAAAGGCGTACCCGTACAGGCCCTGTGCCGCACTGGCAAGTAACACCGGGTTTTCAGGGTCTTCGATAATCAGACCTTCAATGAGCTTGATGTTGGCGGGGATGGCCGCCTCGGCAAGCGTCAGATCGGTTTCGCGGTTCATGGCGTCGATGGCGCCATCCATGATACTGCCCGAGGTGCGGGCAACGATCTGTCCCATGCTGCAGGCGCCCAGCAAGGGCAGGAGCAGGAGGATCAGCAGGTATTTGTGTAGCGTGTTCCCCATGACAACTCCCTAATGACGCGCCAGTACTGATGGGCTTACGTTAACAGATTTTCCAGCATGGCCGTGTATATATCGGAAAGCTGATCCAGGGCCTCGACCGCCACACATTCATTGACCTGGTGAATGGTGGCGTTCACCGGTCCAAGTTCAAGCACCTGTGCGCCGGTCGGTGCAATAAATCGACCATCCGACGTACCGCCACTCGTCGATAGACGGGTTTCGGTATGCATTACTGTGTGTATTGCCTGACGGGTAGCTTCAACCAGTTCGCCTGCCGGTGTCAGGAAGGGTTCACCGGATAAACGCCAGTCGAGGCTGTAGCGTATGTCGTGGCGATCAAGCACGGCGTGGACTCGCTCGCGGATCTCCCGTTCAGTCAATTCCGTTGAATAGCGCAGGTTGAACCCGGCGGTGAGTTCGCCGGGGACGACATTCTCCGCCCCTGTGCCGGAATGAATGTTGGCAATCTGGAAGCTGGTCGGCGGGAAGTGGTCATTGCCGTGATCCCACTCGATTGCCGCCAGTTCCGTGAGTACCGGCGCGGCAAGGTGGATCGGGTTGATGGCAAGATGCGGGTAGGCGACGTGCCCCTGCCTGCCGTACACGGTCAGTTTTCCGTTCAGCGAACCGCGTCGACCGTTCTTTATGGTATCGCCGAGTTGTTCGGTGCTGGAGGGT
The DNA here is from genome assembly GCA_964469575.1 of uncultured Thiohalobacter sp. Classification (GTDB taxonomy): domain Bacteria; phylum Pseudomonadota; class Gammaproteobacteria; order DSM-19610; family DSM-19610; genus Thiogranum. Next base: position 896 of record CAYYAP010000012.1, on the reverse strand, counting down.
TCGCCAACCAGGCACATATCAATTTTTACCCCGGTCTTCACCAGGTGGTCGACCACTTTGACCGTGCCGTTGATCGAGGGTCCTTCTTCATCGCTGGTGATCAGGAAGCCGATGGATCCCCTGTGGTCCGGGTGGGCGGCAATAAAACGTTCACATGCTGTTACCATGGCGGCCAGCGAGCCTTTCATATCGGCCGCGCCGCGCCCGTATAGCATACCGTCGCGAATTTCCGGCCTGAAGGGGTCAGAGTCCCAGTCGTGCAGTGGTCCGGTTGGCACCACATCGGTGTGGCCGGCGAATACCAGCAGGGGGTCGCTGTCGCCGCGCCGCGCCCAGAAGTTACTCACCTCTTCAAAGGGCAGGTCTCCGCATTCAAAACCGATGGCACGCAGCCTTTCCTGCATGAGCGACTGGCAGCCGGCGTCTTCCGGTGTGACCGAGGCACGGCTGATGAGGTCTTTGGCGAGTTCAAGCGTGTCTGACATGGGGCGGAGTGTACCGGGTTTGTCGGTAATGCTGTAGTGAGTCGATGCTGTAGATTGATACCGCTGCCTGGCGGCTTGTCGGCGCCACGCTACTCAGAACAGTGCTTCATAGGTTTCCGGTTTAAACCCGAGTATCCTGCGGTTGCCCAGGTCGAGCAGCGGCCGTTTGATGATGCCGGGGTTATCCTGCATACATTGCAGCGCGCTTTCCCGGTCGATGGTATCGCGTACCGTCTGTGGCAGTTTGCGCCACAGCTGGCCGCGGCGGTTGAGCAACTGTTCCCAGCCCAGTTCCTTTTCCCAGGCCTTCAGTTGTTTCACCTCCAGCCCGTCCTTGCGGTAGTCGTGGAAGTGGTATTCAACGCCCTGTTCGTCCAGCCAGCGCATGGCCTTTTTCATGGTGTCGCAGTT
>CAYYAP010000011.1:0-35237 GCA_964469575.1 uncultured Thiohalobacter sp. | reverse complement strand
ACGGGTGGGGGTGGGTTTTATCAGGTGTCGGTGCAGCCGAGCATCGCAGACATTTAGCGAGCGCGCAAAATGTCGAGAAGCGCAGGGAACCCGCGCAGCGGGCAAACCGTCTCCTGATAAAACCCACCCCCACCCGTGACGAAATCAGCCACGAATACCGTATTTCGCACGATAGTCCTCAATAGCCTGCAAGGCCTTCACATAATCGGGACGATCCTGCAAAAAGGTCTGCAACTCGGCGAGGGTGACGATGCTGGCGACTTTGAGGCCGAGGTCCTGTTCGACTTCCTGGATGGCGGAACGGTCGCCCTGACCTCGCTCCTGGCGGTCCAGGGCGATGACGACGCCGGTGGCATTGGCGCCGGCGGCATCGATGATCTGCAGGGATTCGCGGATGGCGGTGCCGGCGGTAATGACGTCATCGATGATCAGTACGCGACCTTGCAGCGCGGCGCCGACCAGGTTGCCGCCTTCGCCGTGATCCTTGGCTTCTTTTCGGTTAAAGCACCAGGGGGTGTCCAGCTGGTGGTGGTCGGCGAGTGCAATGCTGGCGGCAGCGGCCAGTGGAATACCCTTGTAGGCCGGGCCAAACAGGACATCGAAGCCAATCGCGGAGTCGATAATGGCCTGCGCGTAAAAACGTCCGAGTCGCGCCAGGTGGCTGCCACGGTTGAACAGGCCGGCATTGAAAAAATACGGGCTGATGCGACCGGATTTCAGCGTGAACTCGCCAAAACGTAAAACACCGGCTTCAATGGCAAATTCGAGAAATTCTTTTTTGTAGGACTGCATGGTGCTCCACCGGGAATGAAAAAGCTCCGGTATGATACACGCGCAACGGCTACAGGAGAACGCATGCGTATTATTACCGCCAACCTCAACGGGATCCGCTCGGCGGCCCGCAAGGGCTTTTTCAGCTGGATGACGCGACAGCGCGCGGACGTGGTGTGTATCCAGGAGACCAGGGCACAGATCGACCAGTTGCAGGACCGGGTGTTCTGGCCACGTGGCTGGCAGGCGTATTTCCACGATGCTGAAAAAAAAGGCTACAGCGGCGTGGCGATCTACTGCCGGCACAAACCCGACAAGGTGATCAGTGGGCTGGGTTGGCCGGATGTGGACCGCGAAGGGCGCTATATCGAAGTGCGTTTCGGTGCGCTCAGCGTGGTCTCGCTGTATATGCACTCCGGCTCGTCCAGCGAGGAACGCCAGCAGAAAAAGTTCGATATGCTGGAGCGGTTTATGCCCTACCTGCGCAAGTTACGGCGTAGCCGGCGCGAATACGTGATCTGCGGTGACTGGAATATTGCCCACCGCGAGATTGACCTGAAGAACTGGCGTGGCAACCAGAAAAATTCCGGTTTTTTACCCGAAGAGCGGGCCTGGATGGATGAATTATTCGGGCCAGCCGGGTTTGTCGATGCCTTCCGGGTCGTTGATACACGCCCGGACCAGTATACCTGGTGGTCTAACCGCGGCCGCGCCCGGGAGAAGAATGTCGGCTGGCGCATCGACTACCAGGTGGTGACGCCGGGGCTGGCCAAACGCGTACAGAAAGCGCGCATCTACAGGGACAAGCGTTTCTCCGATCACGCGCCGTTGATTATGGATTATGACTACGACTTATGAATGACACGCTAAGGACAATATTTTCCGGGCGCATGCTGGTTGCGCTGCTGATGGGTTTTTCCTCCGGTCTGCCGTTGTTGCTGACCGGTTCGGTATTGCAGGCATGGATGACGGATGAAGGCGTTGACCTGGGTACGATAGGTCTGTTTGCGTTGGTCGGCCTGCCCTACACGCTGAAATTCCTGTGGGCGCCCCTGGTCGATCGCTATGCCTTACCGTTGCTGGGCCGGCGGCGCGGCTGGCTGGTGTTGATTCAGTTGTGCCTGATGCTGGCCATTACCCTGCTGGGCTGGACGCACCCGGCGCAAAATGCCTTGCCGGTTGCGCTGGCCGCCCTGCTGGTGACGTTTTTTTCCGCCAGTCAGGATATTGTGATCGATGCTTACCGGCGCGAGGCGCTGGCGGACCGGGAGCTGGGTCTGGGGGCGTCATTGTATGTGAATGGTTACCGTGTCGGTATGTTGCTGGCCTCGGGCGGTGGGTTGATTCTGGCTGACTTCATTCCTTTCTCCCAGGTCTACGCGTTGATGGCTGCGGTGATGCTGGCCGGCCTTGGCACAACGCTGTTTGCACCGGAGCCGGTGGCCGCACAAGGGTTACCGGCCACGCTCAGCGAAGCGGTGGTTCAGCCTTTCGTTGACTATTTCAAACGCCACCATGCCTGGCTGATCCTGTTGTTTATCCTGTTCTTCAAGGTGGGCGATACCATGGCCAGTAACATGACCATACCTTTTTACCTGGATATCGGCTTCAGCAAGAGCGAAATCGGCACTGTGGTCAAACTGTTCGGCTTCTCGGCAACCCTGGCCGGGGGACTGGCGGGTGGCATCGTGATGCTGCGCATCGGTATCTACAGGGCGCTGTGGGGGTTCGGTATCTTGCAGGCGGTTTCGACGGCGGGTTTTGCCGTGCTCGCACTGAGTGGTTACAACCTGCCACTGCTGGCTGCTGTCATTGCCTTTGAAAATTTCAGTGGCGGTATGGGTACCGCGGCGTTTGTTGCTTTCATGGCCAGTCTGACCAATCGCCGTTTTACTGCCACGCAGTACGCCTTATTGACCAGCCTGATGGGTATACCCCGGGTTATCCTGGCGGCCCCGACCGGTTACATGGCGGAAGGTATGGGCTGGGTGGGGTTCTTTGTATTCTGTACCCTGATTGCCCTGCCGGGTCTGTTGTTGCTCACGCGCTTCCGGGGCTGGCTGACAGAGGCTGACGTCCATGCTGACTGATATTTCACTGCTGTCGGCCTTTCTGGTGGGTCTGTTGGGTGGCGTGCATTGCGTGGGTATGTGTGGTGGCATTGTGACGGCACTGTCACTGGGTCTGCCAGCAGATGACCGCGTCACACGCTGGCGTTACCAGCTGTCCTACAACGCAGGGCGAATCGCCAGTTACAGCCTGGCGGGCGCGCTGTTTGGCGGTATTGGCTGGCTGGCGTCGCACTGGAGTGGTGTTCACCAGCTTCAACTGGGCCTGCAGCTGTTGGCGGCGTTGTTTATGATTGCCCTTGGCTTGTACCTCGGCGGCTGGTGGAACGGCCTGACGCGCATTGAGCGGCTGGGTGGTGTGATCTGGACGAGACTGGAACCACTGGGCCGGCGTTTCCTGCCGGTGCGCAGCACGGGCCAGGCGCTGGTGCTGGGCGCCATCTGGGGCTGGCTGCCCTGCGGCCTGGTCTATAGCGTGCTGGTATGGGCAATATCAGCCGGCAGTCCGGGGCGGGGCGCGGCGTTACTGTTGAGCTTTGGTCTGGGCACCTTGCCCAACCTGTTGCTGATCGGTGCTGCGGCAGACCGGCTGGCGACGCGGGTGCGCGACCCGCGCACCCGACGACTGGCCGGTATCCTGGTTGCCGGATTTGGGCTGTACGCGTTGTACCGGATTATTCCGTAAAGAACTGGTGAGTGAATTTCACCTCAAGCGCTTCTTTATTGTCTGCCGGTTTGACGTGAAGTGTGAAACGAAACGTCTCTTCGTGTGCGATCGGGAAGTCTCCGATATAGTAAATCGCCGTTCCCTCGCGAATTTCACGCAACGTGATGTCACGTTTCTGACCGGCCAGGTTGGTTGCGCTGGCGCTGATATCCGCCGCGACCGGTTTGCCCGTTGTCCCCATGACCTTGCGTAGCACCGCAACATTAATCATGCCACGATTTTTACTGCGTTTCAGGCCGTACTCATGTGTGACCGAGGGGGGGAGATAATTCGTGTTCAGGGCATTGAAATGGACAACGTAGTCGCCAAAGTCCTGGGAGTTTTCTGCGTTCGCTCCACCCGACAGGATGAGCAGTGTGCCAAGCAGGAAGGGCAACAATATTTTCTTCAGCATCCGAATTCTCCTTCGATTTTCCGGTTTGTTCAGTGAAACTATAGACCAAACCAGGCCGTCCGGGGTTTTCCAGGGGCATGAAGGATATCCAGTGGTCGCGGCACCCTCTATACGATAGCTTCTTCGCGGTTTGGCTCGTCGGCGGGCGCCGCAGGGTCAGGCTTGGTGTCATCAGAACGGATGGTGTGGCGAATTTGCTGCAGAGCATCGATCTGTTGCTTGGTTTCCCGCAGCAGCGCGTCCAGTTCCTTGATGCGGGCATCCAGTGTATCGCGTGATTCACTGATACGGCGCAGTGTTTCCAGACGTTTCTCCATCGTCGCCTTGTGATCCTTGATCTGCCTGACCAGTGGGTTCATGACTTCCTTGAGCCAGGCGTTGGCATCCTGGTTGGCCTTGAAGAACAGGCTGCGGGTATGACTGACCAGCGAGATAAAAAATTTCTTGATCACGAAGGACTGCTCGGTCACGGCCATCACCGGGCTGCGACGGAAGTTTTCCGCCTCCTGGTACAGGCGTTCCAGGTCGGAGGAGAAGCGTGCCGTGGAAAATTGCTTGGGCATGATCTGTGGCAGACCGTGTTCTTCATGGAATTTCTTGTAGGTCGCCCGGATCAGCATACGGGTCTGTTCCGAATGTGTGGTGACCTGGTCCATGGTATCCCGTGCGCCTTCAAAGAAGGTTTCCATGCCGCGTTTCATGCCGGCGGTAGTCCAGCTGTGCGTCATGGTCTCGCGGGTCTTGTTGATCAGCCGGTCCAGCGCTTCCAGGCTGAGCGCGTCGAGCATGCTGCGCGCCTGGCTTTGCAGCAGGCGCCGGCTGTTCTGGAAACTTTCCACGTTACGCAGGTAGGCCGCCTGTTCCTCGCGCGACTTGCTCATCAGGTGCATGATGACGTCGGCATTCTTGCCGCGCAGGGAGCGCAGTTCGGCCAGTTGCTTGTTCGTCTCCACCTTGCGGTTTTCCAGTATGGCCAGGTTCTCATCGACCATGCCGCCGATATGGGTGACAAGGTTGCTGCGGATAATGTCCTGCTTGCCTGGCAATATGGTGTTGGCGATATAGTCTTCCAGTTCGGGCAGGCGACTCTCATGGAGCAGCTTTTTTTCGCCGCGGATTTTTGCCAGCAGGGCTTTCTGCGCTGACAGGGGGAAAACCAGCTCAGGGGAAATGTGCAGTTGTTCGGCGCTGGCGATACGCTGCGATTCAATGCTGGCCTTGATTGCAGATGAGTCTTTCAGCTCATCCCATAGCGTATCGATCTTGTTGAGTACCACGACAAGGTTCTTGCCGGAGTCATTGCGAACGGCAGTCACATGATGGTCCCACATTTCCATGTCGCTACGCGTTACGCCGGTGTCAGCACCCAGCAGGAACAGTACCGCCTGCGCGGCCGGCAGCATGCTGAGGGTGAGTTCAGGTTCGTTGCCCATTGCGTTCAGACCGGGAGTATCCAGGATCACCAGGCCCTGTTTGAGCAGGTCATGGGGAAAACTGATCATGGCGTGCCGCCAGTAGGGAATTTCCAGCTGCTCGGGCGGTTTGCCATGTCTCTTGAACCAGGGGTCAGTGGCTTCGTCATAGAGACCCAGCTCGCGGGCTTTTTCCAGCGGAACCTGACGGGTTCTGATGACCTCGTGTAACGCCTGTTCGACCTGTTCCGGATTGTTGATGTCCAGCGATGTGTGATTCCAGTGGATCGGTTCGTGCTTGAAGTCGGCGATGCTTTTATCCTTGAGCCGGGTTTCGATGGGCAGCAGGCGGATATAGGCTTCCGGCGTTTCGTGGTCGTAAAACAGTTCGGTAGGGCACATGGTGGTGCGGCCGGCCTCGGAGGGCAGCAGCCGCCGTCCGAAATGCGCGAAGAACAGCGCATTGATCAGTTCTGTTTTGCCGCGCGAGAATTCTGCGACAAAGGCAATCGTCAGGCGATCCTTGCGCAGCGCCTCGATAGTTTCAAAGATCCTGAATTCCTGTTCGCTGGACGCCAGCTCATGCGTTTCAAGCCATGCCTGGAACGACTGGATTTCGTGAATCAGTTTTTCGCGCCATTTTGCGTAGTTTTTGAGGCGGCGATCAAGTTGATCCTGCTGCATGCATCTCTTCCCGCTGAAAATGGACAGGCCTGTGTCAGGCGCGGTCGGCTTTACGCTATAGGCGTACCTTTCCCCGGTAACGGCCACAGGCTGGAGGGCTTTAGTAGGTTTTTTAGAGAGTTAGTGTTTAGCCTGAGGCTGGGGAATTAACCGGGTCGGGCAGGCGTTTGGGCTGGTGGATGCGCACTCTTTTGGTGCGACCGGTTTGGCCGCTGATCAGTTCGACATTGGCGCGCGGTACCTGGCAATATTTCGCCAGATAACGCAGCAGGTGCTGGTTGGCCTTGCCATCGACAGGGGGGGCGGTAATGCGGATTTTCAGCTGGTCGCCGTGTACACCGACAATTTCGTCCCGGCTGGCGCGGGGCTGCAACCTGATCGACAGGATCAGGTCGTCATCCTGCCACCGGTAACAGGACTCAGACATGTAAGTGCCCTATATGAGTATCAGGAACAGTGGGAGTATCAGGTACTTGGCAAGCTGTATGGCAATCAGCGCTACCAGTGGCGAGAGGTCCATAGCGGAGATCGGCGGCACCAGGCGCCGGCAGGGGCGCAGCACCGGCTCGGTAATGCTGTACAGCAGCGAGACCACGGGGTTGTAGGTGCCGGGATTCACCCAGCTGATAATGACCTGGATAAAAATCGAGAACAGGAACACGTTGAGCGCCAGTTCGGCCAACTCGCGCAGCGATAAAACCAGCAGTGGCCACAGCGCCAGCGCGCCACCCCGCAGCAGGCCGATCAGGGTAAAGGACAGGAGTTGCAGGCCCAGCATCAGCACCAGTGCGCTGGTGTCGATTTTCCCTGTGCTGGGGATCACCCGGCGCAGCATGAGCAGTGGGGGGTTGGTGACCTTGACCAGAAACTGACTGACCGGGTTATAAAAATCCGCTCGTACCACGGCCAGGATAAAGCGCAGCATCACCATTAAAATATACAGCCCGAACAGGGTATTAATCAGGAATCCCAAAGGGTTAGTAACGTAGCCCGTACCCATTATTCGGCCCCGAACTGTTCAGCCAGCTCGCGCGAACGGTCGCAGGCGGCTTTGAGGGCGTCATTGAAGAGTGTGCGCAGTCCACCCTGCTCAAGCACCGACAGGGCTTTTTCCGTGGTGCCACCGGGCGACGTCACCCGCTGGCGAAGTATGGCGGCGTCGTCGCGGCTTTCCAGCGCCATTTTGGCCGCGCCGAAAGCGGTTTGCATCGCCAGTAGCCGGGCAGTTTTTGTATCCAGCCCAAGGGTTTGCGCGGCTTCCTGGAGTGCTTCGATGACCAGAAAAAAATACGCGGGGCCGCTACCCGAGAGCGCGGTGACGGCATCCATCTGCGTTTCGTCATCCACCCACAACGCCAGTCCGACGGCGCGCAGGATGTTTTCCGCCAACGCCTTCTGGTCATCGTTGACCACACTGTTGGCGAACATGGCGGTGGCCCCGCTTTGCACCAGTGCCGGGGTATTGGGCATGCAGCGCACCAGTGCGCAGTTGCCGCCCAGCCAGCGCTGCAGGTCACTGGCGCGAATCCCGGCGGCAATGGAAATTACCAGCGGTTGGTGAGCCTCTACGGCGGCGGCAAGTTCATGGGCGACCTCGCGCATTACCTGGGGTTTAACCGCAAGCACCACGATTTCGCTGTTTTCGACGGCTGCCGTGTTGTTATTCGCACGGGTCGTGCCGAACAGCGTGCCGATGGCGGCCAGTTGCTCGGGGTCGGGGTCGGATACCGATATGCAGGCGGGATCCCAGCCGTCGGCCACCAGGCCGCCGACCAGACTGCGCGCCATGTTGCCGGCACCGATGAATGCAAGTCGTGTTTTCTTCATGGCGCAGACCATACCGCACCCCAAATGCCTGATACAAGCGGAAAAACCGGCGGCGGCGCGTCCGTGTGGCAAGTCGCTATACTTGAAGCACTCAGGTGACGTCGCAGGGTCAAGTTCTGTGCCCGTGTGACGATAAGGAAAGCCAGAACCATCGTTGGGGAAGAGCATGGATATTGCTGAGTTACTTGCTTTTAGCGTTAAGAATAACGCCTCTGATTTACACATTTCCGCGGGCCTGCCGCCCATGATTCGCGTCGATGGCGATATTCGCCGGATCAACGTGCCTGCACTGGATCACAAAACCGTGCACAGCCTGATCTACGACATCATGAACGACAAGCAGCGCAAGGATTTTGAGGAGTTCCTGGAAACCGATTTCTCGTTCGAAATCCCCAATCTGGCGCGTTTCCGCGTCAACGCCTTTAATCACAACCGTGGCGCGGGTGGCGTTTTCCGTACCATCCCGTCGACCATCCTGACGCTTGAAGAGCTGGGTTGCCCGGCGAGTTTCAAGGATATCGCCGATCAGCCGCGCGGTATCGTGCTGGTGACCGGGCCGACCGGTTCGGGCAAGTCCACCACGCTGGCGGCGATGGTAGATCATGTGAATAACGAACGCTTCGAGCACATCCTCACGATCGAGGATCCCATCGAATTCGTTCACGAAAGTAAAAAATGCCTGGTCAACCAGCGAGAGGTACATCGCGATACCCACGGATTCAACGAAGCGCTGCGTTCGGCATTGCGTGAAGATCCTGACATCATCCTGGTGGGCGAGCTGCGTGACCTGGAAACCATTCGACTGGCGCTGACGGCGGCCGAAACCGGTCACCTTGTATTTGGCACCTTGCACACCAGTTCTGCCGCCAAGACCATTGACCGTATTATCGATGTGTTCCCGGCGGCCGAGAAAACCATGGTGCGCTCCATGCTTTCCGAATCACTGCGTGCGGTTATCGCACAGACGTTGCTGAAGAAGACTGGTGGTGGACGTATTGCGGCGCACGAAATCATGATCGGTACGCCGGCGATCCGTAACCTGATTCGCGAAGACAAGGTGGCGCAGATGTACTCGGCCATCCAGACCGGGCAGGCGGTGGGTATGCAGACGCTCGATCAGAATTTGCAGGAGCTGGTGCAACGTGGCCTGATCAGTCGCCTGGATGCGCGCTCCAAGGCCATGAACAAAGAACTCTTCCAGTAACAGGATATACGATGGATTTTAATTCACTGCTCAAGCTTATGGTGCACAAGCAGGCATCCGACCTGTTTATCACGGCGGGTATGCCACCGAGTATGAAGGTTAACGGTCGTATCAAGCCGGTATCCCAGTCCTCGTTGACACCGGACAAGTCACGCGAGGCTGTACTCAGTGTAATGACGGAGGCGCAGCGCAAGGAATTCGATGACAAGCTCGAATGTAATTTCGCCATCAGCGCGCCGGGCGTCGGGCGTTTTCGCGTCAGTGCATTTTACCAGCGCAACCACTGCGGCATGGTGTTGCGTCGCATTGAAACGACGATACCGACCATCGAGGAGCTGACACTTCCTCCCATTGTTAAAAATCTGGCCATGACCAAGCGTGGTTTGATTATTTTTGTTGGTGCAACCGGTACTGGCAAGTCCACCTCGCTGGCGTCGATGATCGGTTACCGCAACGCCAACAGCACCGGGCATATCATTACCATCGAGGACCCGATCGAGTACGTGCACCAGCACAACGGGTGTATCGTCACCCAGCGTGAGGTCGGTATCGATACTGACTCGTTTGATACCGCACTGAAGAACACCCTGCGTCAGGCGCCGGACGTCATCCTGATCGGCGAAATCCGTACCCGTGAAACCATGGACCACGCGATTGCTTTCGCGGAAACCGGCCATCTGTGCCTGGCGACATTGCACGCCAATAACGCCAACCAGGCGATGGACCGTATTATCAACTTCTTCCCGGAAGATCGACGCGACCAGCTGTTAATGGACTTGTCGTTAAACCTGAAGGCCATTCTCGCCCAGCAGTTGATACCCACGCCGGATGGCAAGGGGCGTCGCGTGGCGGTCGAGGTGCTGATCAACACGCCGCTGGCCGCCGACCAGATCCGCAAGGGTGAGGTGCACAAGCTCAAGGATCTGATGAAACGCTCTAACCAGCAGGGGATGAAGACCTTCGATCAGGCCCTGTATGAATTGTATCGTGAAGGTGAGATCACCCAGGATGACGCCATCCACTATGCGGATTCGGCTAACGAGGTTCGCCTGATGATCAAGCTCAAGGACAGTGATATCGATGCCTCCAGCGCGCTTGAAGGTGTTACGCTGGTCGATACACCCTGACCCTTCTGCGGCCCGTTATTTTTTGCGCCGGGTCAAAATCAGAAAACTGTGCTGGCCTCGAACACCGGTCCGTCTACACAGACCCGCTTCATCGCTACACCGTCCGGCGTTTGCACCTTGACCACGCAACCCGCGCAGCCTCCCACCGCACAAGCCATATACTCCTCCAGTGACACCTGGCAGGGCAGTTCATAGTCCTTCGCCAGTTTTGCCACCGCCGACAGCATCGGGTGAGGACCGCAGGCATAGACGCTGACTGCCTCGCGTTGCGCCGCATCGAGGGCATCCAGCCAGCAGCGTGCAAGGTCGGTGATATATCCTTCATAACATCCCGCGTAGCCCTGCAGGCTGGCCAGCCGGCTGGGAACGTCCCAGTCATCGAGCAGTGGCATGGCGGCGATAACGCCTTCCGGCAGGCCTGGTAGCATAATTTGCGAGGGACGTTCGCTGAACGGGAAGGGGACTTCGGAACCCATCAGCACCAGCGGTTGGCTGTCGCCGGTTGTTTTCATCTGCTCGGCAAGAAACACCATGGGCGGCATGCCGACGCCACCGCCCAGCAGCAGGGCGCGGGGACGCTCTGGATCCGCCGTGAAGGGTTTTCCGATGGGTCCGAGCAGACTGAGTGTTTCACCGGCTTGCCGCTTTGCCAGCAGACGTGTGCCCCGTCCGACGGCCTTGTAGAGAAAATCCACCCAACCCTTTTCTGCATCGACGCGCATGATAGACAGGGGCCGGCGCATGGCCAGCATGGGGTCGCAGCTCAGGTGGGCAAACTGGCCGGGTTGGGCGAGACCGGCGCAGTCGGGCGCGTGCAGGCGCAGAACGTGCTGGTCGCCCTCGAAGGCCTGGTGCGACAGGACTTCGGCCGTTTCCAGCGCGATGGTTTCACGGTGTGCGGGGTGTTTCATCGGGCCTCGCGACGAAAGATGATCTGGCCGTCACGCAGGGTGTAACGCACCTGCCCCGGCATTTCCCAGCCAGTGAAGGGCGTGTTTTTGCCCTGGCTGAGCAGGTTTTCACGCTTTACCTGCCAGTGCGCAGCGGCATCGAAGAGACACAGATCAGCGACCCGGCCGACGCCGAGTTCGCCACAGGGCAGGTTGAGGATGGCCGCCGGTCCACAGGTGACGCGGGCAATGGCCTCGCTCAGTGTGAGGTGTTTTTCCTGTACCAGCTTGAGGGTCAGGGGTAACAGGGTTTCGAGGCCGGAAGCGCCGGGTTCCGTGGCCGGGAAGGGCGCCAGTTTTGCGTCCGCCTCATGTGGCTGGTGATCGGAGCAGAGTGCGCCCAGCGTCCCGTCGCGCAGGCCGGTAACCAGTCCGTTACGGTCATTCTGGGTGCGCAGTGGCGGTATGAAGTGGAAGTCGGGGTTGAATTCCGAAGCGTCCAGCTCGCTCAGGTACAGGTAGGGGACGGCAACATCAGCGCTGACGGGCAGGCCGTCAAACTGTGCGCGCGCCACCATGCGTACGGCGCGTTCCGTGGTGAGTCGGCAGAAGTGGGCGCGCACGCCGGTCTGCTGGATCAGGGCAAGGTCGCGCGCCACGGCGACGGTTTCCGCCGCTTCGGGGATGCCGGGCAGGCCCAGTCGTGTCGATAGCTGACCTTCATGCAGGCAGCCACTGGCAGACAGCGCCGGGTCGTCGGCATGCAGGAATACGGTAAGGTCGAAGGTGGCGGCATATTCAAAGGCGCGTCGTTCGATCTGGGTGGAGGCCAGCGGGTGCAGCGCGTTACTTACCCCCACGCAGCCAGCCTGTTTCAGCGCCGCCATCTCGCTCAGATGTTCCCCGTCGAGGTTACGCGTCAGTGCGCCCAGGCTGACGACGCGTGCGGCACGGGTCTGGCCGGCGCGGTGACGGATCAGTTCTACCACGGCGGGTGTGTCGATGACGGGCGTTGTATCCGGCGGGCAGCACAGTGTGGTGATACCGCTGGCTGCCGCAGCGCGACATTCGCTGTCGATGTTTGCCTTGTGTTCCTGTCCGGGCTCGCGCAGACGTGCGCACAGATCGACCAGCCCCGGAATGACGTACAGGCCGCTGGCGTCCAGGGTGAGTGCTGCGCTGAAGCCGTCAGGCGCCTTGCCGATGGCCGCAATGCGTCCGTCTGCAAGGTACAGGTCGGCAGGCGCATCGATGCCATTGGCCGGGTCGACCAGGTGACCGCCGTGGATGTGGATAGTGCCTTCAGCCATCATTGTCCTGCCGGGGTGTCGAGTGCATGGCCATGGACATCACCGCCATGCGTGTAGCGATGCCATAGGTGACCTGTTCCAGGATGACCGAGCGCGGCCCGTCGGCAACCTGCGAGTCCATTTCCACGCCACGGTTTATTGGGCCGGGATGCATCACGGTAACATCGGGTTTGGCCACAGACAGCCGGTCTTCGGTCAGACCGTAGAGGCGAAAGTATTCCTGCTCACTGGGGAGCATGGCGCCTTGCATGCGTTCGCGCTGCAGGCGCAGCATGATAACCACATCGGCATCGCGCAGGCCCTCGTGCAGGTCATGGAAGACGCGTACGCCGAGTGATTCCACGTGCGCCGGGATCAGGGTGCGTGGTGCCACGATACGCAGGTCGCCCACATTCAGCAGGTTGAGGGCGTGTATCTGCGAACGCGCGACGCGCGAGTGCGCCACATCGCCGACGATGGCGACGCTCAGACGGCCGAAGTCGGGGCCTTTTTCGCGGCGTATGGTGAACATGTCCAGTATCGCCTGGGTCGGGTGCGCGTGACGGCCATCGCCGGCATTGATGACACTGACATGTGGCTGTACATGACGGGCGATGAAGTGTGCGGTACCGCTGTCGGCGTGGCGCACCACGAACATATCGACGTGCATCGCCTGCAGGTTGCGTAGTGTGTCCAGCAGGGTTTCACCCTTGACGGCGCTGGACGCATTGATGTTGATGTTGAGTACGTCGGCCGAGAGTCGCTTGGCCGCCAGTTCAAAGGTGGTGCGGGTACGGGTGCTGGCTTCGAAGAACAGGTTGACGATGGTTCTGCCGCGCAGTAGTGGAACCTTCTTGACCGATTGCTCGGTGACGCCGGCAAAGGATTCCGCCGTATCGAGAATTTCCGTCAGCAGCGTGCGGTTCAGTCCCTCGATAGAGAGAAAGTGGCGCAGCCGGCCGTCTTCACCAATTTGCAGGTTGGCGCTCATGGTGCGCGGTTGATCTCCAGTTGCAGCGGCTCCGGGCCGGTCAGTTTGACGTGTTCATGATCGCCGAGTTCCATGTGTTGCCCGGTAACGGCGGCTTCGATGGGCAGTTCGCGGCCGTCGCGTTCTACCAGCACCGCAAGCGTGATGGACGCCGGGCGGCCGTAATCAAATAATTCATTCATGGCGGCGCGGATGGTGCGCCCGGTATGCAGGACATCGTCGACCAGGATGATGTGCCGGTCATCGACCGAAAATGGCAGTTGTGAGGGGCGTACCTGCGGATTCATGCCGATACGGGTGAAGTCATCACGGTAGAAGGAAATGTCCAGTACGCCGAGCGGGGCTTCGATGCCCAGCAGCGTGTGCAGTTGCCGGGCCACCCAGACGCCCCCGGTATGGATGCCGACCATGGCAGACTGTTCGTCGAGACGGACGCGCTCACGCAGCGCCCCGGCCATGTTATCGATCAGGGCTGTGATGTGTGTTGTTTCGCTCAATCGTTTGGCTCTTGCTGTAACCAGTCCTGGAGGATGACCTGTGCCGACATCGCATCGATATCTGTACTGGCCTGCTCGCGTGCGCTGAGCCGGCTTTCCACCACCCATGAGCTGAGCCGTTCTTCCGCCTGGTGAACCGGCAGGCGGTAACGGCCTTCGAGCTGGCGGCAGAACCTTCTGGCGGCGTGGGTCATATCCTGCTCGGCGCCATCCATATGATACGGGATTCCGACCACCAGTGCGCCCGGTTTCCATTCCTCGATCAGTCGGCTGACCGCAGGCCAGTCCGGCTTGCCGTCGCGTGCCCGCACGGTACACAGGGGCGTTGCCGAGCGGGTCAGCCGTTGACCCACGGCGACGCCGATGCGTCGACGCCCGTAGTCAAAGCCGAGCAGGGTTTGCTTGTTCGACCCTGGCATCAGGCGTGGCCGGTGTCTCCGGACAGCAGATCGAGATCCACACCCAGTGAGGCGGCGGCGGCCTTCCAGCGCTCCTCGTTCGGTTTGTTAAACAGAATATCCGGGTCAGCCGGGCCGCTGAGCCAGGCGTTATCGGCCAGCTCCTGTTCCAGCTGGCCGGCGCCCCAGCCGGCGTAACCCAGTGAAATCAGCTTCTGTTCCGGTCCTTCGTCACGGGCGATGGCATGCAGAATATCCAGCGAGGAGGTGACACCGATACGGTCAGTGACTTTCAGTGTGGCCTCCCAGTCACCGACCGGCCTGTGCAGGACGAAACCACGCTCCTGCTGCACCGGGCCACCCAGGTAGACAGGAACCTGTCGCGCTTCAATGGAGGCCTCCTGAACCTGGATGTGTTCGAAAACCTCACCCAGTTGCATGTTCATGGGCCGATTGATGATCAGTCCCATGGCGCCATCTTCGTTGTGTTCGCAGATAAAGGTGACGGAACGGAAAAAGTTCGGGTCTTCGAGCCCGGGCATGGCGATCAGAAACTGGTTGGTGAGAAACGATCCAGTCATGGCGCCAGTATCCTGTAGCGCACCGCAGAGTACAAGTGTCAGGGGTTGGTGGTGAGTGTGTTGCTGCTGGAGAAGATCCAGGTGCGGGTGATGTAGAGAATATCATTATCCTTACGGATGTTTTCCGGGAAAGGCGCGAAGGGTGAGGCAAGTTTGACAATACGTATCGCAGCGTCATCCAGGATTTTGTGTCCGGAAGGTTCCAGGATGGTGATATTGCGTACACTGCCATCCGGGTATACCGCGACTTCAACCATCAGCTTGCCGGACAGACCCTGGCGGCGTGCGGCGTCGGGGTAGTTGAGTTCGCCGACGCGTTCGACCTTGTGTACCCAGTCACGCATGTAGCTGGCGTAGCGTGCTTCCCGGGTGCTGGCGGTGATATAGGCGCCGCTCAGGCGTTTCGAATAGATCAGCGCATTCTGCTGGATACTTTCGTTCAACGAGAGCATTTCCCGGCTGCGGTTGATGATATCGGCAGCGCTGGGCCTGTTGGGTTTTTCCTGCGGGTCTTCGGCCTTGTTGATCTTGCGCAGACTTTCGTTGCGGCTGAGCAAGCGTGTCTGATCGGGTTTTTGTTCTGCGCTGGCGGCGGCTTTGGCCTGCGCCTGCATCTGTTGACGAGCCTTGACCTTTTCCGTGGTGTTGCCAGCGCCCTGCTGGCTGGATTCCGCCAGGTAATCGTAATCTTCCGGCGGCAAGGTCTTGCTCGGGTTGACGACGGTAATATCCAGCGTGGGCATGTGCGGGTTGGACGGTTTGCTGTCAAAAGGGTCGAAGCTGATGCCGAGGATAAGCAGCGCATGGAATGCGGTGGCGATGAACAATGTCAGCACCAGCCGGTCGGTGGTCGGCGCTTCCAGGGGTGTCTGATCGAAGGTCGTCACAATGTCGTTCCGTCGTTGCTCATACGCTGCACTATGCAGTAATTATACCGGAGGTAATCGGTTCATGGTTCAAGTGGCACAATCCGTATGGATTTCCATGCCGGGTCAAAGGTGATGCGTTTCGCCAGCCGGGGTGTCACCCAGGCGATATCCTGGTCATCGATGCGCAGTACTTCCCGGATGCCCATACTGACCGCGAGTGCCTGCCAGCGTTCCGCACCGGCGACAAACAGCGCGGTCGCGGCCGCATCGGCCAATGCCGGGTCATCGGCGATGACCGTCACCGAGCGGGTTCCGCTAGCCGGGTAACCCGTGCGCGGGTCGAGGATGTGGTGGTAACGTCGGCCCTTAAAGGTGAAGTAGCGTTCGTAATCGCCGGAGGTGAAGACGCAGGTGGCGCCCTTTACTGACAGCGTGGCGAGTACCCCGTCTGCACGGGGGTGACGGATGCCGATACGCCAGGGTTGGCCGCCACGGCTGCCGCGCAGACAGAGGTCACCGCCAGCGTTAACGATAAGATTGTGTATACCGCGATGTTCCAGCAGCTCAACCGCCTTGCCCACCGAGTAGCCTTTGGCGAAACCGCCAAAATCCAGTCGAACGTGGGTATTGCTGCTGGTCACTGTTGTACCCTGAATCTTGAGTTGCAAGCTTGAAGGTTTGTGTGACAGCCAGTCTGCGATTTGCGCAGGTGGCGGTGGCGGGCCATCAGGCCGCTCATCCTGTTGGAAGCCCCAAAGCGCCAGTAACTCGCCAATCGCCGGGTTGAACAGGCCGTCGCTCAGGCGTTCAAACCGTTGTCCCAGGCGAATCAGTTGTACGATTGAAGGATCGGTTTTCCAGGGTTTACCCGCCGCGATGGCGCGGTTGAGGTCATCGAGCTCGCCGCGTTGCCAGGCATGCCAGTCGCGGTGTTCCTGTTGATACAGGGCATCCACGGCCTGTACGGCGCTGCGCGCCTGCGCCGTGTCTGTGCCCTGTGTGGTGATATCGACTATTGTGCCGAAGGCAAACAGCTGTTGCCGATAGACGGGTTCCGGTTGCGGCTGACAGGCGCTCGTCAGCAGTCCGAGGAGCAGTAAAAATCCGATGCGTGTAGTCATCAAGGGCGGGTGCTGAGTCTTGCTTCGATGGCGTCCATCAGATCCGAGGCGATATCCAGCCCGTAGATCGCGTCCAGTTCACGGATACAGGTCGGGCTGGTGACGTTGATTTCCGTCAGGTAGTCGCCGATGACATCCAGGCCCACGAACAGCAGGCCGCGCTGACGCAGTGCCGGGCCGACCTGGGCACAGATCCAGCGGTCCCGTTCACTGAGTTCCACGCCCTCGCCACGGCCGCCGGCGGCGAGGTTGCCGCGGGTTTCCCCTTTTGCCGGGATGCGCGCCAGCGCGTAAGGCACAGGTTCGCCATCGATCATCAGGATACGTTTGTCGCCGGCGCTGATCTCGGGGATAAATTTCTGCGCCATGGCCGTGCGGCGGCCGAGGTCGGTGAGGGTCTCCAGGATCACGCTGATATTGGGATCGTCGCGCGTCACCCGGAAAACCGATGCGCCGCCCATGGCGTCCAGCGGTTTGAGGATGATGTCGCCCTGTTCATCCAGGAAAGTGCGCAGGCGGGCGGAAACCCGGCTCACCAGGCTGGGGGCGCAGCACTGGGGAAACCAGCCGGTAAACAGCTTTTCGTTGCAATTTCGCAGCGAGTCCGCGCGGTTTACCACCAGCACGCCCTGCTCAGACGCTCGCTCAAGCAGGTAGGTGCTGTACAGAAACTCCATGTCCAGCGGTGGATCCTTACGCATCAGTACCGCATCGAGGTCGTTCAGTGGCTGGTCGCTGGCCGCAGAAAGCTCAAACCAGTCGTGGTCACGGTCGAAAACCCGCAGTGAACGCAGGCTGGCGTACACCTCGCCATCGCGCTGGTACAGGTCGGATTGCTCCATATAGGACAGCTGCCAACCGCGGCGCTGAGCGGCCAGCAACATGGCGAAGCTGCTGTCTTTATAGACTTTGATGGACTGGATCGGGTCCATCACTATGCCCAGGTGAGTCGTCATCGGGAGTTCCTGCTGCGTTCAGATCAATCGCTCAGATTGTGAACGAATTCATGAATGTAAAGTTTACTTGGCAACGGACGATAGATGCCAGTAGCCGCGATTATATCGTAATTTCGTCGGCAAAACGGGCGCTTGGAGTCTGCTGCACGCCACGAAGGGAAGCGCAGGCCATAGCCGGGCGGAGATGTAGAACGCAAGGTGGGAGTCGTATGGAAACCGTTGTGGATCCGATAGAAGCAGAAAATATGGAAACTGTAAGCGAATCAGAAGAAACCACGGCAGCCGAACCGGCGCAAGGCGATTTTGCCGGTCTTAAAGTGATGGTCATCGATGATTCAAAGACCATACGCAGAACTGCCGAAACCCTGCTTAAAAAAGCCGGTTGTGAGGTCGTGACTGCGACAGACGGTTTCGAGGCGCTGGCGAAAATTGCTGACGAGAAGCCGAGCATTATTTTTGTCGATATTATGATGCCACGGCTGGACGGTTACCAGACCTGCGCGCTGATCAAGAACAACCAGGTGTTTCGGAATACCCCGGTCATTATGTTGTCGAGCAAGGACGGATTATTTGATCGCGCACGGGGTCGCATTGTCGGTTCGGACCAGTATCTGACCAAACCGTTTACGAAAGATGAATTACTGGGAGCGATTCGTGAACACGTTTCTGCGTGACGTACGCTGCCCGGGGAGAACGCCGTACTGCGGCGCGCCCATTGTTGAGCAGTAACCAACCCTAGGGGAAGTAAGAAATGGCACAAATTCTGATAGTAGATGATTCACCCACCGAGGCGCACATTCTCAAGGGAATGCTGGAGAAAAACGGTTTTGAAATCGAAACCGCAGAAAACGGTACCGAGGGTATCGAGCGTGCGAAGGAACTGAAACCGGATCTCATCCTTATGGATATTGTTATGCCGGGTTTGAACGGATTCCAGGCCACACGCCAGCTGACCAAAAATCCCGAGACGGCCGATATCCCGGTCATTATCGTGACGACCAAGGATCAGGAGACCGACCGCGTGTGGGGCCTGCGTCAGGGCGCAAAAGATTTCCTCACCAAGCCGGTTGCGGAAAAAACCCTGATGGAAAAGATTAACGCGATTCTGGCTGCTGCCTGAGGAACAGGGATATGTCCGCACAAGGTTTCGAGACACCACTGCAATGGCTGGCGCACCTGGAAAAAAGCTGTTTGACCCATGCGCATGCTTTACCTCAGCAGGAAGAGGGTGATGATGAATGGATCGGCATTGGCTTCCGCCTCGGTGGGCTCAACCTTGTTGCGCCCCTCGGTGAGGTGGCGGAAATTCTTACGCCGCCATCGCTTTCCAGGGTGCCGCGCACCAAGGCATGGGTGTGCGGCATTGCCAATGTGCGTGGGAACCTGATGCCGATTATGGATCTGCAGGGTTACCTGCACGACAGGCCTGCGGCACTGAACCGGCGCAGTCGTATTCTCGTTGTTAACCACAACGGCATGTATTCAGGTCTTGTGGTTGATGCGGTGCTTGGTCTCAGGCACTTCCGGGAAGAGCAGCGTTGTGATGAATTGCCCGGTGACGATGAAAAGATCTACGCGTACCTGAAGTTCGGCTTTCGGGCGGGCAATGAACACTGGGGTGTATTCAGTATGTACGAACTGGCGGAAACGCCACAGTTTTTGCAGGCTGCTGTGTAGCGGCCTGCGCGGGTTTGTTTTAGTAGTAATCCAATTGGGGAAGACGATCAGCTGATTAGGTCAGGAGACGAAACATGAGTACAGCAACACACTCCCACGTCAAGGTGGGCTCACACAAAAGGACGATGTATCTGATTGCAGCATTGCTGCTGTCACTGGGCGCGATGGTCAGTGTCTTCTGGTATGTTGGTATCCAGGCCAACTACGACAAGGAGTACATTGGTTATACCAGTGAACAACAGGTGCTTTCCCAGCAGATCGCCAAGTATGCGCTCGAGGCGTCTTCGGGTGTTGACACAGCGTTTGATCAGTTGATCAAGTATCGTGATCGCTTTGAGACCATTCTTGGTAATGAGGAAAACGGTAATGTGGTGACCGGGCTTCCGCCAAGTGGCGATTCGGTAAAAGAAGACCTCACTGCGATGCAGGAGTCCTGGGCGAAGTTCCGTAAAAGTATCGATTTTGTTCTCTCGGGCAAGGACAGTGTGGCGGTGGTTGCTGAAGCCAGTAAGGTGATCAACGAGACCATGCCGAAATTGCAGGCCTATGATGAAGAGATTGTCGATATTCTGATGGACAGCAAGGCGAGCCGGGAGACTATTAATCTGGCTACCAGGCAGCTGATGCTCAGTCAGCGAATTGCCAATAATATTAATCATGCCCTCAGTGGTGAAGGTGTGGAAACGGCGATCGAACGCTTCTCCGAAGATGTTGAGGCGTACGGGACGGTTCTTGATGGTATGGTGCGAGGGAATGACACTATCAAGAAGATAAACAATAAAGACATCCAGAAAAAGCTGTTTGAAACATCGATGCTGTTTACCATTGTGTCGGACTACGTCGAAGAGCTGCTGGATATGTCCGATGACCTGATCGAGATCCAGAAAGCGGCACATAGCATTTCTTCCCAGTCCGATGATCTGTTTGCTACTGCGTTACGGCTGCAGAACTCCTATTCCCTGGCGGCAGATTTGCGACCGGTTCAGCCTGAAATGGCTTACGTATTTGGTGTTGTCGGGCTGCTGGTCCTGTTTCTCCTGGGTATGCAGGTGTACCGCGATCAGGAGAATCGCCGCAAACATGCGGAGAAGGAGAATACAGACAACCAGAACGCTATCCTTCGACTACTCGATGAAATGGGTAACCTCGCCGATGGTGATCTGACGACCTATGCGACGGTGACCGAGGATTTCACGGGCGCAATTGCAGACTCGGTGAACTATACTATTGACGCATTGCGAGACATGGTAACAACCATCAACGAAACGTCCGGGCAGGTGTCAGCTGCTGCCAGGCAGACGCAGGAAACAGCGCAGCATCTGACCGAGGCCAGTAGCCATCAGGCTGAAGAAATCACCAGCGCTACAACGGCGATTAACGAGATGGCTGTGTCGATCGACGAAGTGTCACGAAATGCCGAGGACACGGAGCAGAAGGCGATGAACTCGGTTGAATATGCCCAGAAAGGTGGCGATACGGTCCGCCGTAACATCGAAGGTATGGATCGCATCCGTGAAAACATCCAGGAAACGTCGAAACGTATCAAACGACTGGGTGAAAGTTCGCAGGAAATCGGTGATATTGTTGAGCTGATTAACGACATCGCGGAGCAGACCAACATCCTGGCGTTGAACGCGGCGATCCAGGCGGCGATGGCCGGTGAAGCCGGTCGTGGTTTCGCGGTGGTTGCGGATGAAGTCCAGCGACTTGCTGAACGTTCCGGTAATGCGACCAAGCAGATCGAGGCACTGGTGAAGACGATCCAGACGGATACCAACGAGGCCGTCATTTCCATGGAACAGAGTACGGCGGGCGTGGTCAACGGTGCGCGACTGGCCGAGGAATCCGGGGAAGCGCTGGACCAGATTATGAACGTGTCCGACGATCTTTCTTCGCTGGTTCAGAACATTGCATCATCGGCCCGACAGCAGTCCAAGGCCGCAGGCAATATTTCCGAGACCATGCACGTTATCCAGGAAATCACCACGCAGACCTCTGCGGGTACGAACGAGACAGCGGCTTCTATCGGTAACCTGGCAAGTCTTGCCGAAGAGATGGGTGGATCTGTGGCCGGCTTCAAGTTGCCGGAATAACGGGGAGATCGGGAGCGCCCGTGTCTCAACCGGCCGAACAATCCTGTGCAGGATACGAAGCCCGGCTGTCAGCCGGGCATTCGCTGCATATTGATGACAGGCAGTTTGCCCGCTGGACGCGGCTGCTCGAGGGGCATATGGGTTTGTTTATTGCGCCTGAGAGAAAATCGTTTCTTGCCAGTGGTCTCAGGGCGCGAATGCGCGAGACGGGCTGTGAGGATCTGGGCGAATACTACCGGCTCCTGTCGTCACCGGCGCTGCAGGCCAGGGAGTGGTCATTACTGGTTGACCAGCTCACGGTTCATGAAACCTGCTTCTTTCGCCACGCATCATCGATGCAACTGGTTGAGGAAGTGATTTTGCCGGATGCCATGCGTCGCGGAAAGAACTTCCAGGCCTGGAGTGTCGCTTGTTCAACAGGCGAGGAAGCCTATAGCCTGGCGATGCTGATGGACAGGTTCTGTTGTTCGCAGGATGGCAAAGTGCAGTTCAGCGTGACAGGGACTGATATCAGTCTTCCCTCGCTGCGCCAGGCCAGAGCCGGGAGATATCCGCAGCGAAGGTTAAAAGGTATCCCTGATACGCTCAGGGAAAGATTTTGCACATCGATAACGCAAGGTCAGTTTGGTATGGCGGAGGTGTTACGCAAACGCGTCTGTTTTGCACAGCTGAATCTACGTGATGTGGAAACCGCTCCGATGGGCCGTATGGATCTTGTGTTCTGTCAGAATTTGTTAATCTATTACGATCGTGACCGACGGCTGGATATAGTAAACAGCCTGACGAAGTGCCTCAGACCGGGGGGGGTACTGGTACTGGGGCCGGGGGAATTGCTGAACTGGCAACATCCACATATGGAGAAAGTGCGTTACCAGGATACGCTTGCGTATCGCCGCACGGACTAGAAGCACTTGGTGCAGGATGGAAGGAACTAAAATGAATCAGGTAATCGACTTCAGTACACTGACGTGGGTTAAGAACGAACTGGATGAGACGCTTAAGGAAGCGCGCCAGTCCCTCGAGGCGTATGTTGAGGACACGTCAGACGAAGCACAGCTCGGATTTCTCGCGGCCCACCTGCACCAGGTATACGGTACCCTGCAGATGGTTGAACTCTACGGCGCGGCATTGCTTGCCGAGGAAATGGAGCAGGTTGCAAAGGCGCTGGCGGAAGATGGCGTCACACAACGGGATGAAACCTGCGATGTGCTCATGCGGGCAATTCTGCAGTTGCCCGATTATCTTGATCGCCTGATCGCGGGCAGCCAGGATATCCCCCTGGTGCTATTACCTGTCCTCAATGATTTACGCGCTGTTCGGGGTGAAAACCTGCTTTCTGAAAATGCCATGTTCTCTCCGGACCTGGAGGCGGCCTTGCCCGCTGCCGTGGCCGGCCAGAGCATTGATAGTGATGTGGCTGCTGTTGCGAAGGAGCTTCGTCACCGCTTTCAGATTGGTCTGCTCGGCTGGTTTCGTGGCGGTGACAGGGAACAACAGTCTCTGCAAGCCTTGTCTGAAGTGCTTGATACCCTGCGAGGTCTAAGCAGTGAATCGACCGTGGCGCGGCTCTGGTGGGTCTCGGCAGGTATTGCTGATGCCATTCGTTGCAGCGGGCTTGAAGGGAGTGTGTCGGTAAAACGCTTGATGGGACAGGTGGACCGCCAGATTAAACGGTTGGTCGATCATGGCGAACAGGTGCTTGCCAGAGAACCTGCGATAGACCTGTTCAAGAATTTACTGTTCTATGTTGCCCAGTCGACTGGCGGCGGAGAGCGGGTTGAGGCGATACAGGCGACCTGGCATCTGCAGGATTTACTGCCCGGCGAGGAAGAAATGGCGGCTGCCAGGGAAAGTCTGTCGGGGCAGAATGCCGACCTGTTTGCGACGGTTGCCGTCGCGGTCAAGGAAGAACTGGCTCGGCTGAAAGACCAGCTGGATATCGCCTTGCGTAATGGCTGCGAGGATCCTGAAACCCTGCAGACTATGGCAAAAACACTGGCCTCGCTCGGCGATACGCTTGGCATGTTGAGCCTGGGTGAAGCGCGTAATACGGTTGTCACCAAGGTCGATGAACTTTCTGCCCACCTGCAGGCTGGCACGCCGCCGCCGGACACCCTGTTAATGGATCTGGCCAGCACATTGCTGTTTGTCGAATCATCCGTTGAGTCTATGGGTTCAGGGCGCGCTATTGATATGTCCACAGAGAGCGTTGATGAACACCTGGCCAGGTCTGAATTCGATCAGGTAATGGACGTCGTGCTTCAGGAAGCGATTTCAGATCTTGCCCGTGCCAAGGAAGCTATTGTGGCTTATACCAAGGGCAGTGATGAGGCGAATGACCTTGCCAAAGTCCCGCAGTGGTTTAATCAGGTCAAAGGCGGACTGTTATTGCTGGAAGAGACACGCGCGGCTTCGATTATCGAGGCGGCAGCGAAATATATTGAAGACAAGTTGATTCCCGGTGATGGAAGTGCGCCGGAACAGGAGCTGGATTCGCTGGCAGACGCTATCTGCGGTCTTGAGTATTACCTTGAGAGTCGCAGAGAAAACCGTATGTACGGCCACTCTGCCATGAGTGTGGCGGAAAAAGGCATAGAAACACTCGGCTATCCCGTTGAGGGTGGTGACGCAGAAGCTGCGACAGCGCAGGCCGGGGAGACGGTGGAGCCTGTTGACGGGCTGGAGCCGTTTGATCCGGGGTTTGGCGAAGAAGAAGTCCTGGATGTATCCCGTGATACGGTAGAGCTAACTCCTGAGCTGGACGAGCCAGTCGAAGACGACCAGACGGAAGCAGCGGACTTTGCCGGACTGTCGCTGGAAGAAGAGGATGACGGGCTGACTATTATCGGCGATGAAATTGATGAGGAAATCCTCGAGATATTTATCGAGGAAGCTGAAGAAGAAATCGAGAGTCTCAAAGACCGGTTACCGCAGTGGATTAGTAACCATGATGACAGCGATGCACTGGATACGGTTCGACGGTCATTCCATACCCTGAAGGGCAGCGGTCGGCTGGTCGGCGCCATGCGTATCGGTGAGTTCGCGTGGGCCTACGAGAATATGCTGAATCGGGTGATCGATGGGACGCTTGAGGTCAGTGCTCCCATGACCGATATGCTTGAGCGCTCACTCGACGCGCTTGCTGAACTGACCGGGCAGGTAAAGCATGGCTCGGCGGTAGTACAGCCGGTCCACTGGTTGATGCAATGTGCCGATGCGATCACCAATCGTGAAGCCTTGCCTGATGAGCCTGGTATGCCGGCCGGAGACAAAGCCCCGGACATGGCTGTAGATACAGAAGCTGATACAGAAGAAGCCTCTGTGGCTCAGGCCACCCAGGCAGAAGATCAGGCAGAGCCTGGGCCTGCAGTCATGGATGCGCCGGAACAGGCGGAAGAACCCCCGGAACTGGGTGCCGCAGATGAAAGCCTTATCGTTGACAGCGTAATGGATCCGATGTTGTACGAGATCTTCAATACGGAGTCACGCAGTCACCTGGAAATACTCCGTCAGTTTATTGCGCAGGTTGACAATGGCAACGCCCATGTCGATGAAATGCTCACACGTGCCCTGCACACCTTGCATGGCAGTGCCCATATGGCGGGAAGTGACCCGATCGCGGATCTTGCCGGCGAGCTTGAGCAGTATGTCAGGCAGTTATTTGTTAGTGACAGGGAAATGACGGAAGCTGGATGCAGCGTACTACAGGAATGTGTGGTCCAGATTCAGGAAATGCTTGATTTGCTTCCTGATGAACACCAGGCGCCGGAAGGCTTTGAGGCGTTGCTGAATCGTGTTTGCGAATTACGTGCGGCTGTTCCCCCGTCTCCGGAGAAGCACAGTGATCAGAATGTGGAAGCCGGTTTCGTTGATGAGGTCGGGAAAAATTTTGATGGCGAGCCTGAGCCTGCTGAAGATCTCTATGCCGAAATAGACCCGGAGTTGTTGGAAATATTTCTCGAGGAAAGTGAAGAGAACCTTGAAACAAGCGATGCGGCGCTGAATCGGTGGCGCAGGGACAGTGAAGATCATGATGCGCTGGCTGAACTGCAACGCGCGCTGCACACGGTCAAGGGTGGCGCGCGCATGGCGGATCTCGGCCCGATCGGTGATCTTGCACATGCGGTTGAGTCATTAATCATATCGGTTAACGATTGCGGGGCAGGCACGAGCGAACAGGCACTGGATGGCGTTCAACATGCCCAGGATGCGCTGGTCAGTATGCTGGATGATGTGCGTGCGCATAAGCCGCTGGATACATCGGATGCATTGGTCGGCGAACTTCAGGTGTTGCGCGCAAGTGTGTTGTCGGGAAGCCGTCAGGATGCGTCAGACGAGTCAATGGAAGAAGCGCCCGGGTCAACAACGGAAGAAGTTGCGCCGGCTGATGATCCGTATGCAGAAATAGATCAGGAGTTGCTGGAAGTATTCCTTGAGGAAGCATCGGACATTCTGGAGCATAGTGAGGAAACACTGCAGAACTGGAAATCTGAACCCGGTAACCGCGACTTGATGGAAGAACTTCAACGTGAGCTACACACCTTGAAAGGTGGCTCACGTATGGCGGATATCAGCGCGATCGGTGATCTTGCGCACGCTGTTGAATCGCTCATGGTGAAAGTGGGCGAAGATACAGTCGAAGCAGGTGAGACGGTGTTTTCGGTGCTGGAGGAAGCACACGACACGCTGACCCATATGGTTGCAGATGTCGCTGAACGGAAATCCCTGTCCGACAAGCCCGCGCTTGTTGCTGATCTTGAGGCGTTGCGTGAAGGTAAGGCGCTGGGTAAACGTAGCAAAAAGGCCAGCTCACACGCAAAGCCGGTGGTGGTTGAAAAGGATGGTGAGACGGAAGAACGGCGGGCGCATTCGCGCGTCAGCCAGGAACTGGTTCGTGTCAAGACTTCGTTGCTGGATAACCTGGTAAATTACGCCGGCGAAATCAGTATCTATCGTTCGCGTCTGGAACAACAGGTTGGGGCCTACCGCTTCAACCTGGTCGAGCTTGAACAGACTGTGGCGCGCGTGCGTGAACAGTTGCGCAAACTGGAGATTGAGACAGAAGCGCAGGTACTGTTCCGTTATGAACGCGAAGCAGAGGAAGAAACCGATAGTGAGGAATTCGATCCGCTGGAAATGGATCGTTACTCGCATATGCAGCAACTGTCGCGTTCCCTGGTAGAAAGTTGCAGTGACCTTGGCAGTCTGCAGGGGCTGCTCGACAATATCACCCGCGAGTCAGAAACCCTGTTACTTCAGCAGTCCAGAGTGAACACCGAGTTGCAGGAAGGGCTGATGCGAACCCGTATGGTGCCTTTCCTCGGACTGGCTCCGCGCATGCGCCGTATTGTCCGCCAGACTTGCCAGGAACTTGGTAAACAGGCCGAACTGGAGTTGTCAGGCGCTGAAGGCGAGATGGATCGTACGGTGGTTGACCGGATTGTGGCGCCGATCGAGCATATGCTGCGCAATGCCATATCGCATGGCATCGAAATACCGGAACAACGTGCCGGGGCCGGCAAGCCGGAAACCGGTACGATTCGCATTACATTTGAGCGCGAGTCATCCGATGTGGTACTGAAGATATCTGATGATGGTGCCGGCATCAACCTGGATGCCATTCGCAGAAAGGCGGTCGAGCGCGGTTTGATGGATGAAAATGCCACGCTGAGCGACAACGAAGTCCTTCAGTTTATTCTCGAGACCGGTTTCAGTACCGCGGACAAGGTCACGCAGGTGTCAGGACGCGGTGTAGGCATGGATGTGGTGAACAGCGAGGTCAAACAGCTTGGCGGTTCACTACACATTGATTCAGTCCAGGGTGAGGGTACAACGTTCACGGTACGCCTGCCCTTTACACTGGCGCTGAACCAGGCCCTGCTCATCGAGGTGGGTGAGGATACCTACGCAGTTCCGCTCTCCAGTATCGAAGGCATCGTACGTATGCGTCGCGAAGATCTCAAGGCGTATTACGATGATCCGGCTGGACGATTTGAGTACGGCGGGTACGAGTACGAAGTCCGTCATCTGGGTAGCGTGCTGGGTACAGGTCAGCCGCACCTGGATAGTGCGCAGAAGCGTTTACCGGTCTTGCTGGCGCGTTCGGGAGATCATGGCGTGGCTTTCCATGTCGAGAACCTGCTGGGTAGTCGTGAAATTGTGGTGAAATCAGTTGGACCGCAGATCGCTACCGTTCGCGGCGTGTCCGGGGCCACCATTCTGGGTGACGGACGCGTGGTCATGATTCTTGACGTGATTGCCATGTTGCGGGCGGGCGGACAGGCGCCGGGTATGATGGCACAGGTCGAAGAAATGATGCAGCAGTCCGCGCAACACGAAGGTGTCACCGTCATGGTAGTCGATGATTCGATTACGGTGCGTAAAGTCACCACGCGGCTGCTCGAACGTAACGATATGAATGTGATTTCAGCCAAGGACGGGGTGGATGCGGTTTCCAAGTTGCAGGAGAACATCCCTGATATCATGTTGCTCGATATCGAGATGCCGCGTATGGACGGTTTCGAGCTTGCAACCCATATTCGTAACGAGCCGCGCCTGCGCGATATTCCGATTATCATGATTACGTCACGTACCGGTGACAAGCATCGCCAGCGCGCTATGCAGATTGGCGTCAATCGCTACCTGGGCAAGCCATTCCAGGAAAGCGATTTGCTGGAAAATATAACGGAATTGCTCGAGGAATAAATCTTTAATGGGTGAATATCCACAGGATGTTCTGCGTGTTGCCGTGTTGGCGGGCGAGCCGGAGCGAAGTGGTTTTCGCGCGGTTCTGGAAGACGAGGGAATAGAAGTCGTTCTTGACGGCATCCTGGAGTTGCCGTTGCCAGCCAGCTGGAATGGTGCGGAAGTGCTGCTGGTTGGTATGGATGACAGGCAGGTTGACAGGAACAAGGTACGTTGTGTGTTGCAGCAGTCGCCGGTTCCGGTGCTGCTGAATCATGGTGGCATTGGTCAGGGGGGAATCTGGAACCGACGCCTGATTGACAAGTTGCATACACTGGCGCGTCGCGCCTTGCCGCAGGCAGAGCTTGATACGGCACACAGTACCCGTCCGGAACTCCGCGTCGTTGATGGCGTTGAAAATATGACTGAGCGTTTGACCCCGTGGGTTATTGTCCTGGGTGGGTCGATTGGCGGTCCCAGGGCGCTGGCGGAGTTTCTCGCCGCATTGCCTGACGAACTTCCGGTCGTGTTGCTGGTTGCGCAGCATATCTCCGAGGCGTTCCAGGACCTGCTGGTCGAGCAGCTGGATCGGTGCAGCAGCTGGCCTGTTGCCCTGATGGGTGAGGAACAAATGCTGGAAGCCGGTCAGGTGTGGATGGTACCTGCAGAAAGCGCGGTTGAACCGGGTGATCAGTTCAGTGTGAAGCGTTCCGATCATGCCTGGAATTCGGTTTATCAGCCGGATATCGATGCGCTACTGGAACAGGTGGCAGGGAAATGGCATCAGCGTTGTGGCGTTATCCTGTTCAGCGGTCTTGGTGAGGACGGTTCACGAGGTTGCTCGGCGGTATCCAGAAGCGGTGGCTTTGTGTGGACGCAAAGTGCGGAGAGTTGCACGATTTCGAATCTTCCGGAAGCCGCCGGGCGGAGTTGCCCGGTCGAGTTTAGTGGAACACCGGAAGAACTGGCAAAACAACTGGCGCTACGCTGCCAGCCGTTTCAGCCGGATATAAACTGATTTTTGACAGGGAGTAGTAGACATGAACGCCGTTGTTGAGTCTGTACGAAGCCTTTGGGTGCCGCTGGAAGGTGTAAACTTGTTGTTGCCTAATGTCGCAATTGCGGAAGTCATCAATTACCAGCCGGTGGATATCATTCAGTCCGGTCCTGACTGGCTGCTGGGGGGCCTGCGCTGGCGAGACCAGCAGTTGCCGATTATTTCCATGGAGCGCCTGTGCGGATTTAATTTGCCGCAGGGTGGAGGTCGTGCGCGAATATCTATCCTGAATTCCGTTCAGTCAGCTACGGACATGCCTTTCTATGCGATCGTGACGTCGGGTATCCCGCGCCTGTTTAATGCCGACGAGGAAGCACTTGGCCCGTCACTGATGGCGACTGGCAATTTCCCGGAAACGGTTGCCGACTGCGTGCAGATTGGTAGCGAACAGGCCCTGATACCGAACCTGTCTGTGGTGCAGACGGTTGTCTCTGAAGTCTGGAAAGGTGTGTCGGGTCAGCTGCCTGACGAAGACTGAGCAGCAAGATCCCCCCACAGCGTTTGCAGCGCTGCAAGCGTTGCCAGTGCAGCGGTTTCCGTGCGCAGTATTCTTGGGCCGAGTCGAACGGGTTGAAAGCCATTCGACTCGGCCTTGTTGATTTCACCATCCTCCAGTCCGCCCTCCGGCCCAACCAGTACGCGTACGCGGGTTGCCGGTTGCAGGTCTTTCAGCGTTGAGTCAGCGCGGGGTGACAGCACGAGCTTTTGTCCTTCCCACGTTGTGGCCAGCCAGCTATCGAGATCACGAGGCGCTTGCAGGACGGGTACGCTCACCCGGCCCGATTGCTCACAGGCCGAATGCACAATGCCGAGCCAGTGCGACAGGCGTTTGTCGAGGCGCTTCCCGTCGAGCTTTACCTGGGATCGTCGTGTCCATAGTGGGCTGATAATGTTTGCCCCAAGCTCTACCGACTTCTGAAGAACAAAATCCATGCGCTCGCCGCGGGCAACACCCTGGGCGATTTCGATACACAGTGGTGACTCACGTTGTGGCGATGTTTTCTCCAGCAAGTGCGCCGACGCCTGCTTCCTTGTCGCCTGTTCAAGCGTGGCGCTGTATTCGTGGCCATCACCGTTAAATACAAGCAGTGCATCCCCCGCTTTCAGACGAAGTACGCGCAGCAGGTAGTGACTGCTGTGTTCTTCCAGTAGCACATCCATGTTTTCAGACAGTGGTTGGTCAATATAGAGGCGCGATACCCTCATCAGTCTGCCACTGCTTTTTGTATGCCGCCCCAGGCAACGCGAACCATGGTGTCGATTTCATTCTTGCTGATCACATAGGGTGGCATGAAATACACGACATTCCCCAGCGGACGCAGCAGTACGCCATTTTCCAGTCCGTGGCGATACACCTTCAGGCCACGCCGCTCCTGCCAGTCATAGGGTACACGACCTGGCTTGTCTTTCACCAGTTCGATGGCGAGAATCATGCCGGTTTGACGGACTTCCGCCACATGGGGGTGTTCACGAAAATGTTCCGTGGCCGATGCCATGTGCGCGGCAAGTTCATGGTTGTTTTCGAGCACATTGTTTTTCGAAAAGATGTCCAGCGTTGCCAGGGCGGCGCGGCAGGCCAGGGCGTTGCCGGTGTAGCTGTGAGAATGCAGGAAGGCGGAGAGCTTCTCGTAGTCCTGGTAAAAAGCCTCATAGATCGATGCGCGGGTTAATACCGTTGATAAAGGCAGGTAGCCCCCGGTCAGCCCCTTGGACAGGCACATAAAGTCCGGGCTGATAGAGGCCTGTTCACAGGCGAACAGGGTGCCGGTGCGACCAAAACCCACTGCGATTTCATCGGCAATGAGGTGGACGTTGTAACGGTCGCAGGCTTCCCGCAACAGGCTGAGATAAACCGGGTCATACATGCGCATGGAGCCTGCGCACTGTACCAGTGGTTCGACGATGACAGCACACACTTCGTCAGCATGGCGTTCGAGTGTCTGTTCCAACTGTACGAATGCGCGCCGGCTGTAGTCGGCACAGGACTCGCCTTCTTCGCGCAGGTAACAATCCGGTGATGGCACACGGATTGTTTCCATCAGCAGCGGGCCGTAGGTGTCACGGTACAGTTCAACATTTCCAACCGCCAGTGCGCCGAGTGTCTCACCGTGGTAACTGTTCTCCAGGGTAATAAATTTTGTTTTGCCGGATTTGTTCCGGTTGAGCCAGTAGTGAAAGCTCATCTTGAGTGCCACTTCGATGGCCGATGAGCCATTGTCCGCAAAGAAAACCCGCTCCAGTCCTTCGGGCGTTACCGATACAAGCCTTTCTGCCAGTTCAATCGCCGCAGGGTGCGTGAATCCTGCCAGCAGGGTGTGTTCCAGCGTGCCGAGTTGTTCAGTCAGTGCGGCATTGATGTCCGGGTTGCAATGCCCGAACAGATTGACCCACCAGGAACTGATGGCGTCCAGGTAGCGATTGCCTTCAAAGTCTTCCAGCCAGACGCCTTCGCCACGGCGTATCGGGATCATCGGCAGCCACTCATGATCCTTCATTTGAGTGCAGGGATGCCAGATGACCGATAAATCACGTGCGGCAAGGTCGGCGTTGGTGTAGCTGGCTCGGCTCATCGGTGTCGGGTTACCTGGTGAAAACAGGGGGGTTCAGTGTTGCACCGTGTATGGCGTGATTGCAAACCCGGCGTGGATCAATCGAGATCGAGTTGTTCCCAGATCGTGCGGGTCGGCCCCGCCTGGTTCATGGTGTAAAAGTGCAGGCCTGGCGCACCGGCGTCCAGCAGGCGTTGGCACATGCGGGTGATGACTTCGGCGCCAAACCTGCGGATGGCGGTTTTGTCATCACCGCAGGCTTCCAGCCGTTTGCGTATCCAGCGTGGAATTTCCGCACCACACATATCGGAGAAACGCGCCAGCTGGGTATAGTTAGTGATGGGCATAATGCCCGGCACGATGGGAATATCAAGGCCACGTTTTTCACACAGGTCGATAAAATTGAAATAGGCATCGGCATTATAAAAATACTGTGTGATGGCGCTGTCAGCGCCGGCCTCGACCTTGCGTTTAAAATTATCGATATCTGCTTCCGCATTCAGCGCCTGTGGATGAAACTCCGGGTAAGCCGCAACCTCGATATGAAAGTGATCGCCGGTTTCACTGCGAATAAATTCAACGAGCTCATTCGCATAGCGAAACTCGCCCGGCAGACCCATGCCGGATGGCAGGTCACCGCGCAACGCCACGATATGGCGAATATTCTCATTCCGGTACAGGTCAAGAATTTCACGAATACTGTCCTTCGTGGAACCCACGCAGGACAGGTGGGGCGCCGCCTCGATACCGGAATCCCGCTGTATTTCGGAAACCGTATCAAAGGTGCGTTCCCGGGTAGATCCGCCTGCGCCAAACGTCACGGAAAAAAACCGTGGCTTGAGTTTTGCCAGCTCATCGCGCGTGACGCGCAGCTTCGCCACGCCTTCATCGGTTTTAGGCGGAAAAAATTCAAAACTGTAAACACGGGAATGTTTTTTTTGTGATTCCATGAGCATCAATCACTCCGGTATAGAAAGCTACACAACATAATGCCACCACAAAGCGCCGGGACGGTGCCTCTTTCAGGGCGCCTTGCGCATGCCTGCGCCGAAGCCCTGAAAGAGGCACCGTCCCGGTGCGTCCTGACCGATTACAACCTCGGCTCAATACCGATAATGATTCGGCTTGTAAGGCCCCGCTACCGGAATGCCAAGATACTCCGACTGTTCCTGAGACAGCTCGGTCAGCTGTGCGCC
Source organism: uncultured Thiohalobacter sp. (assembly GCA_964469575.1). GTDB lineage: Bacteria > Pseudomonadota > Gammaproteobacteria > DSM-19610 > DSM-19610 > Thiogranum. Next base: position 2,174 of record CAYYAP010000011.1, on the reverse strand, counting down.
GATCTTCTTCAGGTGCAGGCGCGCGACTTTTTCATCCAGGTTTTTCGGCAGTACGAAAACATCGTTCTTGTAATTCTCGCCATTACTGAACAATTCCATTTGCGCCATCACCTGGTTGGTGAAGGAAGCCGACATCACAAAGCTGGGATGTCCTGTTGCGCAGCCCAGGTTTACCAGGCGACCCTTGGCGAGGATGATAATCTTCTTGCCATCCGGGAAGATGACATGGTCCACCTGTGGCTTGATCTCTTCCCACTGGTATTTTTCCAGTGAAGCGATATCAATTTCAGAATCGAAGTGACCGATGTTGCAGACGATGGCTTCGTTCTTCATTGCAGCCATGTGGTCGTGAGTGATCACGCTCATGTTGCCGGTGGTGGTCACAAAGATATCACCGATGCTGGCAGCTTCATCCATGGTGACCACGCGATAACCTTCCATCGCGGCCTGCAAGGCGCAGATCGGGTCGATTTCCGTCACCAGTACGGTAGCGCCCATGCCGCGATAGGCCTGTGCGCAACCCTTGCCCACATCGCCATAACCCAGCACCACGCAGATTTTGCCGGCAATCATGACATCGGTGGCGCGCTTGATGCCGTCGAGCAGTGATTCGCGGCAGCCATACAGGTTATCGAACTTGGACTTGGTGACCGAGTCATTGACGTTCATGGCCGGGAACAGCAGTTCGCCGGCTTCCTGCATCTGGTACAGGCGGTGTACGCCGGTGGTGGTTTCCTCGGTAACGCCCTTGATGCTGTCGGCCATCTTCTGCCACTTGCCAGGGTCGTTCGCCAGGTTGTTGCGCAGGACTTCAAGAATGGCTTTCCACTCTTCGTTGTCGTCGGCCCTGGTTTCCGGTACAGCGCCGGCCTTTTCAAACTCGACACCCTTGTGGATCAGCAGGGTGGCGTCGCCGCCGTCGTCGAGGATCATGTTGGGTAGCTGTCCGTCGGGCCAGTTCAGTGCCTGTTCGGTACACCACCAGTATTCCTCGATGCTCTCGCCTTTCCAGGCGTATACCGGCACACCGGTGGCCGCAATCGCAGCAGCAGCCTGATCCTGGGTGGAATAAATGTTGCACGAGGCCCAGCGCACGTCGGCGCCCAGATCGACCAGTGTTTCAATCAGCACGGCGGTCTGGATGGTCATGTGCAGGCTGCCGGTAATGCGTGCGCCCTTGAGCGGCTTCTGTGCGCCAAATTCCTCGCGCAGCGCCATCAGGCCCGGCATTTCAATTTCCGCAATACTGATTTCCTTGCGGCCCCAGTCGGCCAGTGAAATATCGGCGACTTTATAATCGTGATTTGAATCGAGAACAGCGTTCATAAGGCATCTCCCTTAAAGGTTACTTAAGGTCGAGCGCCGTTGTTTTGAGATGCTGGTTTCCCCGAGCCTGGCGGGCATCGCCCGCTGCAGCGCCCCTCGGGGAACACAGCCGAATTTGAAGGCCTGCGATTATCGCCAATTCGCGGCGTCAGGCCAAGTTTTTGCGGTATGTCTAACGGGGACAGATTTAAATCTGTCCCCTTTCACCGAAATCTGTCCCCTTCCCCGGTACTCCCTTCCTACACACCCGCATCCGCACGCAGGACTTCCACCTTATCGATGTTCTCCCAGGTAAAGCCCTCGTGCTCGCGCCCGAAGTGCCCGTAGGCTGCGGTCTTGCGGTACTTGATCTTGTCCGCATTGAGCAGGTCGAGCATGGTAAGAATGCCATAAGGCCGCAGGTCAAAATGCTCTCGCACCAGCTCGGTGATCCGCTCATCGCTGATCTTGCCGGTGCCAAACGTATCGACCATGATGGATGTCGGGTTTGCCACACCAATGGCGTAGGAGACCTGGATCTCACAACGGTCAGCAAGCCCGGCCGCGACTATGTTCTTGGCGACATAGCGGCCGGCATAGGCCGCGGAACGATCCACCTTGGACGGATCCTTGCCGGAGAAGGCACCACCGCCGTGGCGTGCCGCGCCACCGTAGGTATCGACAATGATCTTGCGCCCGGTCAGACCGGCATCACCCATCGGGCCACCGATCACAAAGGCGCCGGTCGGGTTGATGTGATACTGCGTATCGGCTGTCAGCCATTCACTGGGCAGTACAGGCTTGATGATGTTTTCCATCACCGCTTCTTCCAGTTCCTTGTGGTCAATGTCCGGTGAATGCTGGGTAGA
>CAYYAP010000010.1:0-36439 GCA_964469575.1 uncultured Thiohalobacter sp. | reverse complement strand
CAAACGAGCGGGCGCGCTGGATCATTTACCCCGCCTTACTGGCTGCCCTGTGGTTCTGGCAAGGCCCGCAGCTGCTGCACGCCGGGCCGCATAACGGCTTTGACCTGTCCGGCGCACTGGTACCGGTTACACAGATCGAAGCTGGCGGCCCGATGCGCGATGGTATCCCGGCCATCGACCATCCCCGTTTCATCGCTGCATCACAGGCAGATTTCCTCAACGACAATGACCGCGTCCTGGGCATCAACCTGCACGGCCAACAGAAAGCCTACCCGGTGCGCATCCTTAACTACCATGAAATCGTCAATGACCGCGTAGGCGATACGGCAGTCGTTGTCAGCTACTGCCCGTTGTGCGGTACCGGTATGGCCTTCCTTGCTGGCAGGAATGGTGAAGATTTCGATTTTGGTGTATCAGGGCTGTTGTATAACAGTGACGTATTACTCTACGACCGGCAGACCGAATCACTCTGGTCGCAGCTGCGCAAACAGGCGATCACCGGCCCGTTGAAGGGACAGCGGTTGCAACAGATCCCCCTGGAACATACCAGCTGGTTAGACTGGCATGCGCGTTACCCGCAGACACAGGTGCTGTCAACAAACACCGGCTACCAGCGCGACTATACGCGCTCGCCCTATGCCGGCTATGCGGACAGTGAGCACCTGATGTTCGATGTATCTCACCTCGATCGGCGTTTTCATCCCAAAGAACAGGTACTCGGTGTCGAACTCAACGGCGAGGCCAGGGCTTACCCGTTTTCCGTGTTGTCACGCGGGCCGGCGCAAATCCAGGATCAGCTCGGGGGTGAAACCATTCGCATCGTCTTCGATGCAGCGCATCGAAGCGGTCGTGCCTATGCCGACGATAGACTCATACCCAGCACCACCGGGTTCTGGTTTGCCTGGGCGGCTTTTCACCCCGACACTGACGTGTATCAACCCGGTCAATAGTGGATAAAAAACCGGTTCAGTGCGTTGAAATAGCTACAGTGGAGACGCTTTGGCAACCGGGCTGAACCTCCGACCGTATACGCGACATAAAGTCCAAGATATACTCCCAAAGGCGCCTGGCTGGCTCATACACCACATATTTCAGCATTGCACCGGAACGGACGATACCCTTAAGAGACAGGCTTATTCGAAAATAACCGCGCGAGGTACACGATGAGCAACGAAGCACCCCGGATCAGCGATGACCCGATGTATCGCCTTCTGCGTGAAGGCGCCATAGAAGAATTTAATTCACGAAGGGCCTCGGGCGAAACCTGTGACCTGAGAGGTTGCGACTTCCGCACGCTGGATCTGCGCAAACTCGATGCCACTGGGCTGGATCTTCGTGACGCCTATTTCCGTCAGACCGACCTGCGTGGCCTGGATTTAACCGGCGCCAATCTCGAGGGCGCCAGTATCAATGCGGCAAAAATATCCGGCGCCTACTTCCCGCCTGAGTTAAGTGCAGAGGAGTTGATACTGTCACTCACTCACGGAACACGCATGCGCTACATAAAGGGCTAGCCCGGGTTCCTGTCCAGCCACTCAACATAACTCGCATACCAGAAGATGGAATCCGACAGCCGCGCGCGAACCCGTTCCAGGTGATCAGACACCGCTTGCCGGATTTTTTTATCCTGTTTCAAATCCTTGTTTGTCAGTGACACGCCGGTAACCAGCGCTGTCGCTGATGGCAGGGGATTATCGTCCAGCGCCACCTTGCCATTCAGCATGGGTATCAGCGGCGTATCCGTTTCCAGCCAACGGCCTTTACGGTAATAACGCGTCCAGGCAATACGCGCCAGGCGACTGGCAAGTTGTGTGTATTGCCTGTCGCCACTGACACGCCCCCAGTCCTGCAAGCCTTTTGCTACCAGCGCATAATCCTGCAAGGAAGCATCTGCCAGCACCCTGCCACTGTTCAACGCGCGCACCAGTCGCTTACCATCCCAAAGCACTGTGGCAAGGTAGCGGGCAAGCTGATCGCCATGCTGACGATACTTCGCATCACCCCCGGCCTCGACAGCGTCTGCCAGCGCCGTTAACGCCAGGCCATTCCATGCCGCCAGGCCTTTTCCATCAGCCGGCAATGAGCGCGCCTTACGCGCCTTGAGTAATTTCTGACGTATTATTAAAAAGCTGTGATGTAAATCTGTTAGCGACTTTCCGCTACGCTTGACCAGTTCGACTTCCGTCATTTGCCAGCGGGGCAGCTTGCCCCAGGCCGATCTCGCCACGTTGTTATCAAACCAGGCGAGTTTCACCAGCTTAAATTCATCCTTTGACAGAAGCTTTTTCAGTGCTTCATCGGTCCAGAGGTAATACGCGCCTTCCCTGCCCTGCCCGTCCACGGCCGAGAAACTGCTGATGAAGTGGTTGCCTCGCCACATGTCATTGAGCAGAAAATCGAGCGTCTCAAATGCCGTGTCACGATATCCGGGATGCTTGAAGTCGGTGGCAGCCTGCAGGTAAAGCGATACCAGCTGGGTATTGTCATAGAGCATTTTCTCGTAATGCGGAGTCTGCCAGTCTGGATCGACCACGTAACGAAAGAAGCCGCCGCCGACCAGGTCATGCATACCCTGGCGCGCCATTTTGTTGAGCGTCAGACTCAGAAAGTCATCGAGGCGTTTGTCCGGCTTGCCTTGTCTGCGCACCTCAAGCAATGCCTTTAACTGCGGTGTCATCGGAAACTTGTTCTGCTGCCCGAATCCGCCGGACATCTCATCCATCAGTTTGCCAGCCTGCGCAACAAGTTTCGGACCCAGCGCAGCCGGTGAGGCAAGCGGCGCCTTGCCTGTATCATTACCGGAGTTTCGCATACCTTGCCATTCCGCCAGCGCATCTTCCGCGATACGCCGCAGCTCATCAGGGCCGCTCTGCCAACGTTCCTGCATCTGTTTCAGTACGGACAGGAACTGGTCTTTCGGCAGGTAGGTCATACCCAGCATCGGGTAGCCTTCCGGCGTAAGAAATACATTCAGGGGCCAGCCTGCGCGACCACGCGTCAGTTGCACAAACTCTATCAGGTGAGCATCAAGTGCCGGCTCAAGCTCGCGATCGACCTTGACCGGCACAAAATAGTTATTGAGCAGTTCCGCAACCTCCGGGTCCTGATAGCTTTCACGCTGCATCACGTGGCACCAGCGACAGGAAAAGTAACCACTGGAAATATACAGGGGACGATTCAGTTTTTTTGCCAGTTGTATAGCCGCCTTGCCCCATATCTGCCAGTGCACAGGGTCATGGCCATGCATGGCAAGATAGGGTGACGGGTGATTCGCGAGCTGATTTTTAAAAGCGGCAGGGGCGGGGGCGGCGTCTGCGCGAGACACCACCAGTACAATGAACACCGCGCACAGAAGAATTCTGTTCATGACTACCATCCTTGCAAACAGAGACAAGTTATTTTGCCGGGTTACTTTTCGTCGTTCTCCAGATCGTCCATCTCTTTATCCATCTCATCATCGCTCATGGGCGGTTCGTATTCTTCATGCGAACGCTCCGGCCCGGGCTTGAATCGTTCGGACATAAACACGCCCACCTCGAACAGCAGCCACATCGGTATCGCCAGCATCGTCTGCGAAATAATGTCCGGCGGTGTAAGCAACATGCCAATGATAAAAACTGCAACGACAATATAGGGTCGCTTCTCCCGCAGCGTATCCGGTGTGACCACGCCACTCCAGACCAGCAACACAGTTGCGACCGGGACTTCGAATGCCAGGCCGAAAGCAAAAAACAGTGTCAGCACAAAATCCAGGTAACGGCTGATATCGGTCATCACCTCCACACCCTCGGGCGCGGCCTTGGCCAGGAAACCAAACACCAGCGGGAAAACCACGAAGTAGGCAAATGCGGCGCCCATGTAGAACAACAGGGTGCTCGACACCATCAGCGGCATAACCCGCTGCTTTTCGTGCTTGTAAAGCCCCGGCGCAATAAACGCCCAGCCCTGGTAAAGGATGTAGGGCATGGCGATAAAAATGGATACCACCATAGCCAGCTTGAAGGGGGTGAAAAAGGGTGAAGCAACATCGATGGCGACCATCGAACTGTTTTCCGGCAGTTGCGCCATCAGGGGTCCGGCCAGTTGGGTAAACAGCCAGTTGGCAAAGGGCGCAAGCCCGAGAAAGATGACAATGACCACCAGCACGACCCGCAACAGGCGGTCGCGCAGTTCAATCAGGTGTGTGACGAAGGGTTGCTCAACCTCTTGCCCTGATGGCTGAGGATTATCCGCTGGCATCGTTCGACTTGTGTGTTACAGCGGCAGGCGAATCACGGAAATCTACAGGTGCAGCCTCTTCATCGTGTACGTCGTGTGCGTCACCCTGTACGTCCATAATGGTCTGTTTGGTCTCTTCAATAATATCGTACAGCGACTCACTGTCAGCCTGTTTGGCCAGTGCTTTCTTCAGTTCGTCGGCGGCAATTTCACGATCAATATCCGCCTTGACGCCCGACACAAAACGCCGTGCGCGCCCGACCCACAGACCCGTCGTGCGCGCCAGCCCGGGCAGGCGTTCCGGCCCTACGACCAGAAGCGCGACTACGCCGACGACTGCAAGTTCCCAGAAACCAATATCGAACATGAGAGGTCAGCAATAACTCAGACTTTTTCGTGTTTTTTGGAAGTCACTTCGCCATCAATGATGTGGCCGTTGTGCTGACTATCGAGCTTTTCATCACCGCTCGGCGCTTCATCTTCCTTCATGGCCTTGCGAAAGCCCTTGATGGCGCCACCAAGGTCTCCACCAATACCGCGCAGACGTTTAGCGCCGAATAACACCAATACGATGGCTAGAACAATCAACAATTGCCAAATACTGATACCCATAATGTTCTCCTGGAACCTGTTCAGGCCAAAACCGGCCTAACTCTGTTTTCTTGCGGCCTTCTCATCCAGACCCGATAAACCAAAGCGGCGCTCCAGCTCTTTCAGCACCTGCCCCGGCCCGAGTCCCTGGTGCGCCAGCAATACCAGACTATGAAACCATAAATCCGCCATTTCATAAACCAGCTGGTCCGCATCCCCGCCCTTTGCCGCAATCACGGTTTCGGTGGCCTCTTCACCGATTTTTTTCAAAATCGTGTCCAGCCCCTTGTCGTAAAGGCTTGCTACATAGGAAGAATCTGCTGCCGCCTGTTTACGCTGCTCCAGCACTTCAGCCAGCTGATGAAGGATGTCATCGGACATATTCAGTGTTTCCTGTAGATTTCTGAGGGATCTTTCAGGACAGGCTCAACAGCCTTCCATTCCCCACCCTCAAGACGCTGGTAAAAACAGCTGCGACGCCCGGTGTGACAGGCGATCCCACCTTTTTGTTCAATCTGCAGGTTGATGACATCATTGTCACAATCCAGACGGATTTCCTTCACCACCTGCTGGTGACCGGATTCCTCACCCTTGTGCCAGAGGCGCTGTCGGGAACGTGACCAGTATACGGCATGCCCGGTCTCTGCGGTCAGCCGCAAGGCTTCGGCATTCATCCAGGCAAACATCAGCACCTTGCCGTCTTCTGCGTCCTGGGCGATAACCGGCACCAGACCGTCGTCGGTCCACGCAATTGCGTCCAGCCATGTATCGGACATGCCCATTACCCCGCCTCGTCAGAGACGCATCTCAATACCGCGACCGGCCATGTGCTGCTTGGCCTCGGAGATGCTGTACTCGCCGAAATGGAAAATACTCGCCGCCAGTACCGCATCCGCCCGGCCCTGCAGGACACCTTCAGCCAGGTGATCGAGATTGCCCACACCACCGGACGCGATTACCGGCACATCGACGGCTTCGCTGACGGCACGAGTCAGCGCCAGGTCAAAGCCGTTTTTGGTGCCGTCACAGTCCATGCTGGTGAGCAGGATTTCGCCGGCGCCATAGTCCACCATACGCACTGCCCACTTAATCGCATCGATTCCTGTGGGCTTACGACCGCCGTGGGTAAAAATCTCCCAGCGCGGCTGGCCGTCCCCGGTACCGTCATCCACCTGCTTGGCGTCGATCGCCACCACAATGCACTGTGATCCGAACTGTTCGGCCGCTTCACGCACAAACGCCGGATTGAATACGGCGGCGGTATTAATCGCTACCTTGTCGGCGCCGGCATTGAGCATGCGACGAATATCGGCCGGCTCACGGATTCCCCCACCCACCGTCAGCGGGATAAACACTTCACCTGCCACCTGTTCGACCACCTGCGCCATGGTATCGCGCTGTTCGTGGCTGGCCGTGATATCGAGAAAGGTGATTTCATCCGCACCTTCCCGGTCGTAACGCCGTGCGACTTCCACCGGGTCGCCGGCATCGCGGATATCCACGAACTGCACGCCTTTTACGACGCGGCCGTTATCAACGTCCAGGCAGGGAATAATGCGTTTTGCCAGTGACACGTTCAGCCACCGTCGACCAGCTTCTGGGCTTCGGCCAGGTCAACCGTGCCTTCATACAGCGCACGACCGATGATGGTGCCCATGATGCCATCGTCCGCAACAGCCAGGATCGCCCTGACATCGTCGAGCTTGCTGATGCCACCGGAGGCAATGACCGGGGTGCTGATCGAGGCAGCCAGCCTCGCGGTCGCCTCGACATTCACCCCCTGCATCATGCCGTCACGGCTGATATCGGTATAGACAATAGCCTCCACACCATCGCGCTCGAAACGCTGCGCCATATCAATGACATCGTGGTGGGAAAGCTTCGACCAGCCGTCGATCGCCACCTTGCCGTCCTTCGCGTCGAGTCCGACAATGATGTGGCCGGGGAACTCCATGCACAGGTCATTAATAAAGTGTGGCGCACTGACGGCTTTGGTGCCGATAATCACGTAGCTCACCCCGGCATCCAGGTATAACTGCACGGTATCCTCGTCGCGGATACCACCACCGACCTGGATCGGCACTTCGGGGAACGCCTCGGCAATACGATGCACCACATCAGCATTCACCGGCTTACCCGCAAAGGCGCCGTTCAGATCCACCAGGTGCAGGCGTCGGGCGCCCGCATCGACCCAGCGCTGCGCCATGTCCAGCGGATCGTCCGCAAAGATCGTTTCATCTTCCATTCGACCCTGTCGCAAACGCACGCACTTGCCGTCTTTCAGGTCGATTGCAGGAATCAGCAACATGTTCCCGGCCTCATCTTGTCGATAATCTTCATCTCTTTACACTCAATCCTGTCCGTTCCAGCGAGTGAAATTCCGCAACAGTGTCAGCCCGGCATGCTGGCTCTTTTCGGGGTGAAACTGTACCGCAAACAGGTTTCCACGGGCCAGCGTACAGCAGAATGCACCACCATAGTCAGTCACGCCCGCACATTCTCCGGATTCCGCCGGCGCCGCATAGTAGCTATGCACAAAATAGAAGCGGCTGTCCTGGTCAATATCCTGCCACAAGGCATGGGGCTGCTGGTGTACCTGGTTCCAGCCCATGTGCGGCACCTTGAGCCGGACGCCCTTGTCGTTGAGTGTTTCGCTGAAACGACGCACCTCGCCATCAAACAGGCCCAGACAGTCTACGCCGGCGTTTTCCTCGCTGTGCTCCAGCAACGCCTGCATGCCCAGGCAGATACCCAGCAATGGCTTGTTGACGGCGACCTCGCGGATGACCTGGTCCAGCCCGCGCCGGACCAGCGCCTCCATGCAGTGGCCAATACCGCCGACACCGGGGAATATGACCCGGTCTGCCGACAGGATCTCCTCCGGTACGGATGTGACGCGCACCCGGGTGTCGCCCGCCACATGTTCCACCGCCTTGGCGATAGAGTGCAGATTACCCATTTCGTAGTCGATGATGGCGATGGAAGACATGGCGTACTGAAATTCGCTGCCAGCGCAGCGGGAACTATCCCGGCTACAGGCTCCCCTTGGTAGAGGGCATCATACCCGCCATGCGCGGGTCCGCCTCGGCTGCCATGCGCACGGCGCGTCCAAATGCCTTGAACACCGTCTCGGCAATGTGGTGCGCGTTGTCGCCACGCAAACAATCGATGTGCAGCGTCGCCCCGGCATGGTTCACAAAGCCTTGAAAAAACTCGTGAAACAGGTCGACATCGAAGTCGCCGATACGGCCTCGCGCGAAGCTGACGTTGTATTCCAGGCCCGGGCGGCCGGAAAAATCGATGACCACCCGCGACAGGGCCTCGTCCAGCGGCACGTAGGCGTGCCCGTAGCGACGAATCCCTTTCTTGTCACCCAGCGCCTCGTTAAACGCCTGTCCCAGTGCGATACCGATATCTTCCACCGTGTGGTGGGCGTCGATGTGCAGATCACCTTTAGCCTGCAGGGTTATATCCAGCAGGCCATGGCGCGCAACCTGGTCCATCATGTGTTCCAGGAAGGGCACGCCGGTATCAAACGTGGCCTTACCTGAGCCATCCAGGTCAAGTGTCACGCTGATTTGTGTCTCAAGGGTATCGCGCTGAATCTGCGCTGTTCTTGCCGTCATGGTCAGAGTATCGTTGCAGTTGATCGGTTCGACATGAATCCTATCTGAAATCGTGCGGTTAGAGAACCGTTCTTTGGTCACATAAGGGTTGCCGGGGGCAGGTGATTTTGCTCAAATAGTCATTCAGAACCCGTCCAGGTTGCATTATGCCCACCCGTAAGCAGGAAAAAGTTGTTTCCCTGAAAGACATCACGGTTGCCTGCCAGGCGTGTAGTCTGAATGAAATCTGCCTGCCGGTCGGGATCGAAAACGAGGATATGGAACGGCTGGACGCCATCATCGACCGCAAACGCCCGCTGGCGCGCGGCGATCACCTGTTCCAGATCGGCGACCATTTTCGCTCCGTTTACGCCGTACGCTCCGGCTCGTTGAAAACCTACGCCACCTCTGAAGACGGCCAGGAGCAGATTATGGGCTTTCACCTGCCCGGTGAACTGGTCGGACTCGATGCCATTGCCAATGGCATACATCCACTGGCAGCAAAGGCACTGGAAACCACCAGCATCTGTGAAATTCCCTTCGACTCATTCGAATCGCTGAGTAACCAGTTACCCAGCCTGCAACACCAGATGCTGCGCGTCATGAGCCAGGAAATCCACAATGATGAGCAAAACATGCTCACACTCGGTCAGCGTTCCGCAGAAGAACGACTGGCGGCCTTTCTGATCAGCCTGTCCAATCGCTACCGGCGGCGCGGGTTTTCCTCCACCCAGTTCAACCTGACCATGTCGCGGGGCGACATCGGCAACTACCTGGGGCTTGCACTGGAAACCGTCAGCCGGCTGTTCACCCGCTTCCAGAGCGAAGGGCTGCTGAAAGTCGAACGCAGAAATATCGAACTGATCGATCGCCAGCGCCTGTGCAACTTCTCCAGCGCCAACTGCTACGGCGACAACCCCGACAACACCTGAGTTCCCCACCTGGCGCCCAAGATGATGCAGTCTTGATCTGCGTCAATGTTCGACCTACTTCATTCCCGCAAAGTACGCCTCAACCCTGAATGTCTACAGAGGAGTACAACCATGGGTACCTTGAAGAAAGCTGTGCTTGGCACAGCCCTGATCAGCAGTCTCGCCTCCATGCCGCTCATGGCCTACGAGACAGGTGACCTGGTCGCCCGTGTCGGCTGGGCACACCTTTCGCCCAATGACAGCGCCGAAGACTTTTCCGGCCTCCCCGGCACCAGTGTCAGCGTGGATGACGCCGACACACTCGGCATCTCCTTCACCTACATGTTCACCGATAATCTCGGCGTAGGCGTACTGGGTGTCTGGCCGTTTAACGTCAGTATCAAAGGCGACAAGGGCGCGCTGGCTGGCGCCGGCAAGGTCGCGGACACCAAAGCATTACCACCGACTGTCACGCTCCAGTACCACTTCAACCCCGGCTCGAACCTGCACCCCTATGTGGGCGCCGGCGTCAACTACACGTATTTCTGGGATGAAAATACTAATGGTGCGCTGAAAGGCACGAAACTCAACCTCGATGACAGCTGGGGACTGGCGGGCGAAGCCGGCCTGGATTATGACCTCGGCAACGATCTGCTGGTCAGTGCCCAGGTCTGGTACGCAAAAATCAGCACCGATGCGAAATCTTCGGCTGCCGGCAAAGCCACTGTCGATGTCAACCCGTGGGTCTTCATGCTGGGTGTTGGCAAGAAGTTCTGATTGATGCGTCATTCCGGCGTATGCCGGAATCCAGGGCATTGAAAACACTGGATCCCGGCATACGCCGGGATGACAATAAATGAATTCATCAGAGACTCCATTCTCTGCTATGTTTCAACCACCCAAAACTTACCAACTGACAGGAATACGCTATGGACTCACAGACCACGTATAACTACAAGGTTGTGCGCCAGTTCACCGTGATGACCGTCGTCTGGGGCATTGTCGGTATGCTGGTCGGCGTGTATATCGCCGCAGAACTGGTTTGGCCGCAACTGAACATGGATATCCCCTGGATCACCTTCAGCCGGCTGCGTCCCCTGCATACCAACGCCGTAATTTTCGCCTTCGGCGGCTCTGCCCTGTTCGCCACCTCGTACTACGTGGTGCAGCGCACCTGTCAGGTACGACTGATTTCCGACAAGCTCGCGGCCTTTACCTTCTGGGGCTGGCAACTCATTATCGTGCTGGCTGCCATTACCCTGCCGCTGGGCATCACCAGCAGCCGCGAATACGCCGAACTGGAATGGCCGATTGATATCCTCATCGCCATCGTCTGGGTAACCTACGCCATCGTCTTTTTCGGCACCATCATGAAACGCCGGGTCAGCCATATTTACGTGGCCAACTGGTTCTATGGCGCGTTCATACTCACCATTGCGGTGCTGCACATTGTCAACAACATCGAGATCCCGGTCAGCCTGACCAAGTCCTATTCCGTCTACCCCGGGGCCATCGACGCGATGGTACAGTGGTGGTACGGGCATAATGCCGTGGGCTTTTTTCTCACTGCCGGTTTCCTGGGCATGATGTACTACTTTGTCCCCAAACAGGCCGGACGCCCGGTGTATTCCTACCGCCTGTCGGTAGTGCACTTCTGGGCACTGATTTCCACCTACATGTGGGCCGGCCCGCACCACCTGCACTACACCGCCCTGCCGGTATGGGCACAGTCACTGGGCATGGTGTTCTCACTGATCCTGCTGGCGCCCTCCTGGGGTGGCATGATCAACGGCATCATGACGCTGTCGGGTGCCTGGCATAAGCTGCGCGATGATCCAATCCTCAAGTTCCTGATCACTTCCCTGTCCTTCTATGGCATGTCGACCTTCGAAGGCCCGATGATGGCGATCAAGACAGTCAACGCCCTGTCCCATTACACCGACTGGACCATCGGCCACGTACATTCGGGCGCTCTGGGCTGGGTCGCGATGGTCACCATCGGCTCGGTGTACTTCCTGATCCCGAAACTGTTTGGTCGTGAGCAGATGTACTCCGTGCGTCTGATGGACTGGCATTTCTGGATGGCAACCATCGGTGTGGTGCTGTACGTCGTGTCCATGTGGATCTCCGGCATCATGCAGGGCCTGATGTGGCGCGCGGTCAATGACGATGGCACCCTGACCTACAGTTTCATCGAAACCGTACAGGCCATGCATCCTTTCTATTTTGTCCGCTTCCTGGGTGGCGTGCTGTTCCTGAGTGGCATGCTGGTCATGGCCTGGAACGTCATCAAAACCATATCCGGCGCGCGGCCTGTCGATGCCCCGGTTCCACAGACGGCCTGATCGAGGAGATCTCTCATGAGTCATGAAGTAGTCGAGAAAAATATCGGCCTGATGGCATTGCTCATCCTGCTGGTCATCAGTGTCGGCGGCCTGGTTGAAATCGTCCCGCTGTTCTTCCTCAAGTCCACTACTGAACCGGTAGAAGGCCTGAAGCCTTACACGGCGCTGCAACTGGAAGGCCGCGACGTGTATATCCGTGAAGGCTGTTACCTGTGTCACTCGCAGATGATCCGGCCGTTCCGCGCCGAGACCGAGCGCTATGGCCATTACTCGGTCGCCGGTGAATTTGTCTATGACCACCCCTTCCAGTGGGGCTCGAAGCGCACGGGACCGGACCTGGCGCGCGTCGGCGGCCGTTACAGCGACGACTGGCATCGCGTACACCTGATGAATCCGCGCGATGTGGTGCCGGAATCCATCATGCCGGGCTTCCCCTGGCTGGCAGACGGCAAACTGGACAGCACGCTGACGCAAAAGAAAATGCGCGTGATGAACATGCTGATCAGCGCCACCTGTAATGGCTGTGAGACCTACACGGATAAGGAAATCCAGGACGCCCCTGCTGAACTCAAGGGTAAAACCGAAATGGATGCCCTGATCGCCTACCTGCAGGTCATGGGCACCAGTATTACGTCACGGAGGTAAAAGCATGGACTTCATCAGTATGGACATCAATACCTGGCGCGGCATCACCACCGCCCTGTCGCTGCTTGCCTTCGTTGCTGTGTGGGTCTGGGCCTGGAGCAGCAAGCGCAAGGGGCGTTTTGACGAGGCCGCGAACCTGCCGTTCGCAGACGATGACATCGATACAAACAGCAAAGGTGGTCACCATGACGGTCAATGATTTTAGTTTCACCAGTGGCTTCTGGAACATCTGGATTGTGGTGCTGTCGCTGGGCAATATTTTTGCCTGCTGGTGGCTGATCCGCTGGAGTTCGAAGAAACGCCCGGGCGAAGCCGCAGCCGGCGATACCACAGGCCACAGCTGGGATGAAGGCACACTGGCCGAGTACAACAACCCGCTGCCACGCTGGTGGCTGTGGCTGTTTTATATCACCCTGGTATTCAGCCTGGGCTACCTGTTCCTCTACCCTGGCCTGGGGACCTACCGCGGCTACCTGAACTGGACACAGCAAAGTCAGTACGACCAGGAAATGAAGGCGGCCGATGAGAAGTACGGCCCCCTGTTCGCCCAGTATGCCGCACAACCGATCCCCGTACTCGCCACGAACAAGGATGCGCTGAAGATCGGTCAGCGCCTGTTCGTCAACTATTGCGCGGCCTGTCACGGTTCTGATGCCGGCGGTGCTCCCGGCTTCCCCAATCTGCGCGACAATGACTGGCTGTATGGCGGCGACCCGGATACGCTGACCAGGACGATCCTTGATGGCCGTCAGGCGGCCATGCCCGAGTGGGGGCCGGTACTGGGTGACAAAGGTGTGAACGAAGTCGCCGCCTATGTGTTAACACTGAGCGGTCGTGACGCTGATGCCAAACTTGCTGCGGCAGGCAAGCAGGAATTCGCGACCTATTGTGCTGCCTGCCACGGTGCTGAGGGTAAAGGCAACCAGGCGCTGGGGGCGCCGAACCTGACCGACAGCACCTGGCTGTATGGCGGCTCGGCCGGCGTGATCAAACAAACCATCACCCACGGACGTAAAGGCCACATGCCGGCGCACCGCAATTTTCTCGGTGAAGACAAAGTGCATCTGCTGGCGGCCTATATCTACAGCCTGAGCCACAAACCTTAAACCCCGGCATGTCAGGCAAGCCGTCGAGCGCAGTCAACCCTCCCGTGCCGGACCCTGTGGATCCGGCCGGCGAGGACGCCTACGCCAGTCATAAAAAGGTTTACCCGCGTGAAGTTCACGGCATCTTTGCCAACCTGCGCGCACTTGGCGTCATTGTCCTGCTGGGTTTGTTCTACGGTATTGCCTGGTTGCCCTGGGATGGACATCAGGCCGTGCTGCTGGATCTGCCGGCACGCAAATTCTATATCTTCGGCCTGACCTTCTGGCCCCAGGACTTCTTTTACTTTGCCTGGCTGCTGATCATCGCGGCACTGACACTATTCTATGTCACCTCGCTGGCCGGCCGTCTGTGGTGCGGCTACGCCTGTCCGCAAACGGTCTGGACAGAAATATTCCTGTGGATCGAGCGCAAGATCGAAGGCTCGCGCAACCAGCAGATGAAACGCGACCAGGGCGGCATGACGCTGACCAAGTTTCGTATCAAGGCCACCAAACACTTCGTGTGGATCAGTTTCTCGCTGTTTACCGGCTTCACCTTCGTGGGCTACTTCACACCCATCCGGGAACTGACCACCGAAGCCATGGCGTTCAACCTTGGCCCCTGGGAAACCTTCTGGATCTTTTTCTACGGCTTTGCCACCTACGGCAACGCCGGCTGGCTGCGCGAACAGGTGTGCATCTACATGTGTCCCTACGCACGCTTCCAGAGCGCCATGTTCGATCGCGATACCCTGGTAATCGCCTATGACGAACAACGCGGTGAACCGCGTGGCTCTCGCAGGAAAAATATCGACCCGGTCCAGGCCGGACTGGGAGACTGCGTCGATTGCACCCTGTGTGTGCAGGTCTGCCCGACCGGCATCGACATCCGCGATGGCCTGCAATACCAGTGCATCGGCTGTGCGGCCTGCGTCGATGTGTGTGACCAGGTAATGGACAAGATGGGGTACAGCAAGGGTCTGGTGCGGTATACCACCGAGAATGTCATGAACGGCAAGCCCTCCCATATCATGCGCCCACGTACCCTCATGTATACCCTGTTACTGCTGGCGCTAAGCCTGGGACTGGTCTATGCCATCAGCCAGCGTTCGCCGTTGCAACTGGACGTCCTGCGTGACCGCAACAGCCTGTACCGGGAAACACCGCAGGGACTGGTGGAAAATGTTTACACCCTCAAACTGATTAACATGGATGATCGTGCGCATCCCTTCAAACTGACTGTCTCGGGACTGAAAGGACTGCAGATCACCATGGAATCTCCGATCATCAAAGTCCCCGGCGGTGAGGTTCGCAGCCTGCCGGTGTCGGTACGCGTCGATCCGGTCGTGCTCAAGCGCACCTCGAATACGATTGAATTCACCCTGCAGGCCGTTGATGAACCGGCACTGTCCAGCACAGAAACCGCGCGCTTTCTTGGCCCGGTCACGAGGTAAATGTTATGCGCAACACCATCATGACTGACTCAACGCCCTGGTACCGGCAACCCTGGCCATGGCTACTGATGATCCCACCGGTTGGCGCCATGATTGGCGGCATACTGACCCTCATACTGGCCATTGAAAGTCCACATGCCATGGTCGTCGATAATTATTACAAGGAAGGTCTGGCGATCAATCAACAAAAATACCGTCTCGACACGGCAATGGCAGAGCACCTCGGCGCACTGCTGCGCAGTGACGGCAAACACCTGACGTTAAGGCTCGACGGTGACGTACAGGCCGGTGACAGCAACCTGACCCTTCAGTTTATTCACGCCACACGTGCCGAACTGGATCGCAGTGTCCAGCTGAAAGCACTGGGTGGCGGGAAATACACGGCAGTCACACCTGACCTTCCGTCCGGGATCTGGTACCTTCGCCTGAAACCTGCCGACCTGAACTGGGAAATCGGCGCCCGCATACGGGCAGGAAACCGCTTCCAGGCGCACTTAAGTTCGGACGAACGATAAAAAAGGAGGACGCTATGTCAGACATACCCGCCATTCAGCGCATTGTCGCCGTGTTCTGGCCATCCTTCCTGACATCCGGCATTGCCACCGGTCTCTTCTTCACCCTGTTTGACCCACTGGACCTGGTACATATCGCCGGCTTGCCCGAGACCAGTCGTATAGGGGTCTATACCATTGGCTTCTTTTTATTCTGGCTGCTGACAGCCGGCACCTGCGCACTCACCTGCTATTTCCGCAGGCCCTGTCACCCGGATCGAAAACCAGGGCACTAACCAGCGCTGACCTGCAAGCAGAAGGTCACCGGGCCCTCGTTTACCAGCCCAACCCGCATCTCTGCGCCGAACTGACCGGTTTGTACCGGTGAGTGCAGGGCTCCCGCCCTTGCAACAAGATACTCAAACCATTTCCCGGCGGCTTGCGGCGTAGCCGCCCGACTGAATCCGGGCCGACGCCCCCGCGAGGTATCCGCAACCAGCGTGAACTGCGGCACCAGCAAAAGACCGCCACCGGTGTCGCTCAGCGACAGGTTCATGCGTCCCTCGGCATCGTTGAATACCCGGTAACCCAGCAGGCGCTCCAGCAGGCGATCCGCCTCCCGGGCGCCATCATCCTGCTCGACACCGATCAAAACCATCAGCCCGGCGCCGATACGGCCAATCCGCCTGCCATCGACATCGACCCAGGCTTCAGACACGCGTTGCAGCAGGGCTATCACGACAGCTGATCGGCAAAATGATCACTAGCCGCCAGCAAGGCATCGGCTACGGCCGGCTCGCCGGCGGAATGCCCGCTGGCCGGAATAATCTGCAATTCCGCATCCGGCCAGGCCCGGTGCAGGGCAAACGCCTGGTCTAGCGGACACACCACATCATAGCGTCCGTGTACGATGCGCCCCGGGATACCCGCAAGCCGGTCGGCATCCCTGAGGATCTGATCAGGCTGGATGAAGGCCTGGTTGATAAAATAGTGACACTCGATGCGCGCCATACTCAGCGCTACATGGCTGTCAGCAAAGTGCTGCACCAGTGATGGCTTGCGATGCAGTGTCGAGGTGGTGCCCTCCCAGACCGACCAGGCCTGGGCAGCGGCCAGGCGCCGGACCTCGTCATCGCCGGTCAGCAACTGGTGATAGGCCTGCAGCATATTGTCACGACGCGCAGGAGGGACGGGTGCAAGGAAGTCCTGCCAGGCATCCGGAAACAGCCGTGAGGCGCCCTGCTGGTAGAACCAGTCGATATCCTCTGTACGGCACAGAAAAATACCGCGCACGACCAGCGCCAGTACACGCTCCGGGACAGCCTGTGCGTACAGCAGGCTGAGGGTTGAACCCCAGGACCCGCCAAACAACATCCAGCGTTCGATGGCCAGGTGCTCGCGGATTTGCTCCATATCCGCGATCAGGTCCTGCGTGGTATTGGCCTCAAGACTGGCGTGCGGTGTGGAGCGGCCGCAACCCCGCTGGTCAAACAGGATAATCCGGTAACGCGCCGGGTCAAAAAATTGCCGATGCCAGGGTTCGCAGCCACCACCCGGCCCGCCGTGAACAAACAGCACCGGGATGCCGGAGGGATTCCCGCTTTCTTCAACATACAGGCTATGTGGCGCGCCAACTTTCAGGGTGTGCCGCACATAAGGCTCGACGGGCGGATAGAGCGTTCTCATGGTTTTATTTTGACATAAAAAAAGGCGTGCAATGCACGCCTTTTCCGGATTGCGCTTCGACCTAGATAAACAGGCAGATGTCAGAATCCTTGGCGACCGGCAGGAAGTAGGTTGCTCCCACATAATCGGTCACTTCCGGGATGAACTCGCTCTGGTCGAAACCAAATACGTCAACCGTCATCTGGCAAGCAACCATCTTGACGTCTGCCTCTACGCACAGGTCACGCAGCTCTTCGACAGTAGCCACACCCTTGTTCTTGAAGGTCTTCTTCATCAGCGTGGTGGCGACTTTTTCAAAACCGGGAACACCGGCCATCAGCAGGTTGGGCATATTCCAGTTGATACCCTGGAACCACTGCGGACCAAAGGGCATTTTCATCGGCATGGCCGGGTTGCCCAGTGGGCTGACCAGCGTGGCGCCGAGATCCTTCTTCAGCAGCAACAGGCCGTAGAAAGTGAAGAAAATCGAGGTGTCCCAACCCAGCGCCGCCGAGGTGGAGGCCAGGATAAAGGGCGGGTAGGCCCAGTCCAGCGTACCTTTGGTGGCAATGATAGACATGGCCGGTGTACGCGCTTCATCAATCGACTGCAGCTTTGCAGGCAACAGCTCGTCCAGTTTCTTGTTCAGCCACTCGTCCATTTGTGCTTCGTTCAAATCTGACATCAGTTCTCTCCTCCTAGCCGTGATTATGACGGTTAGTTCGCTACAAATTTACGCAGATGCTGCGCCGTTGCGTAACAATACCGCTCCCCAAACAGGAATTCAGTGCCACTACCGTCAGAGTCAGAATTCAACCTGAACAAAATGGCAGAGGGCTGGCACCCAGATTCCGAGTATATGAGCAGGGTTTTTCAGGGTCAAACAAATGACTGCAATCAGCGACAATAGAACTGTGCCTTTTAGCACTGTTCCCAGGGCAGCCCGGCGAAACGCCAGCCGCCCGCGGTACCCCGGTGGTGGTGCTCGTCGAGGTCTCCTTCAAACCCCTCGGCGATATTATATACATCACAGAAACCTTCCCTTATCAAAAGGTTACCTGCCTCGAGGGAACGTTTCCCACTGCGGCAGATGAGCAGAATCGGCGCGGATGACTCAGCCGCCTCATGGCAGATTCCACCCAGCACCAGTTTGCGTATTTCGGTAACAAAATTCGGGTTGAGATTCCAGTCCGGATAATCGATCCAGGGGATGTGAATCGCCCCGACCGGGTGGCCGACAAACAGAAATTCCATGTCGGAACGCACATCGATCATTATGCTTCTCGGCTCATCCTGTATCAGTTGCCAGGCTTCCTGTGGCAGCAATGTCTTTACAGCTTCCATAGTATTAACTCCCTTATTTTGATCCCTGGCGAAGTATAGTCCTTGTCGGCAAGTGCCTCACGAACGAAATTCATAAAATTTACATCGAAATGTGGGAAAAGATATAGATTATGGCGGAATTTAACACACCTTGTGGTTTACCTGGCTTTCAGAATTCGGTTCAGGAATACCCGCATCTCCTTACCCGCCTGAATATCGCCATTTCGCTCAGCGACTTCGATACCGCGCAAAAATGCCTGCTCGGCTTCGTCATCCCGCCCGGCCTCGGCCAGCACCTTCCCGTAGGCTTTCCAGGCCGCCGAATAATCGACATCCTGCTCAACCGCGCTCGACAGGTGCATGGCTGATGTGTCCAGATCGCCCTTCCTGTGGTACTCAATCCCCAGGCTGTATCGCAACAAGGCGCTGTCTCTACCAGATGCCAGCATTTTTTCCAGGTTATCGATTATGCTCATCAACCCGCCCCAATGTGTTACGCCATTCTGAATTGGCTGGTCCGACCGCAATCTTAAGGCGACGCCCAAGCTCGTTTTCGTACCAGCCTTTATGATACTCCAGTGGCTCTATCTCGTAGACCCACCAGGCGCCTCCCGCATCCTGGGCCAGCCAGCTTGCCCAGGCCGGCAGGCCGAGCGCATCCGGCGGTAATGTCATCTACGCCAGAAGGCCGGTAAAAACAACACCAGCAAGGTGAATATTTCCAGCCGCCCGAGCAACATCGCCAGGGTCAACACCCACTTGGCCGTGTCATTGATGGCGCCATAGTGAAATCCCACGTCCCCTAGCCCGGGTCCCAGGTTGTTCATGCAGGCAGCGACCGCCGAAAATGCGGTGACCTGGTCAAGCCCGGTCGCCAGCAGCGCCAGCATCATTAACGTGAAGCAACCGATATAAGTTGCAAAAAACCCCCAAACAGCCTCAACAACCCGCTCCGGCATGGCCTTGTTTCCCACTTTTACAGGTATTTTGGCGTTAGGGTGGATCAAACGGCTGATTTCTCGCATACCCTGTTTAAACAGCAGCAGGAAACGAATGACTTTCATACCGCCACCGGTAGAACCGGCGCAGCCGCCAATAAAACTGATAAACAACAGCATGACCGGCAGGAAACTCGGCCAGTGAAAATAGGCCGCTGTGGTAAAGCCGGCTGTTGTACCAATGGAGACCACCTGGAAAATGCCGTGGTGCAGGGCATCACCGAAGTGACTGAAAGTGCCGCTCAGGTACAGGTAGGACACCGTCACCACGGCCGCCAGGCCCAGTACGGTAATATAGGCCAGAAATTCAGAATCGCGGAAATAGGCCAGTGGATCAAGTGAACGCCAGGCGACGAAATGCAGCGAGAAATTAATGCCCGACAACAGCATGAACACGATGGCAACGGTTTCGATGGTCTGACTTTGAAAATAACCGATACTCAGGTCATGGGTTGAAAATCCACCGATTGCCACGGTGGAAAAGCTGTGCCCGATTGCGTCGAAAACATCCATGCCAGCCAGCCAGTACGCCAGCGCACAAATGATCGTCAACGTCAGGTAGATGTACCAGAGCGCCTTGGCCGTCTCGGTAATGCGTGGCGTCAGTTTGTTATCTTTTATCGGCCCGGGCGTTTCAGCGCGATACAGCTGCATGCCGCCAATTCCCAGCATCGGCAGTACGGCAACCGCCAGTACAATAATACCCATGCCCCCCAGCCACTGCAGTTCCTGGCGGTAGAACAGGATGGAGTGCGGCAGTCGGTCAAGACCGGTGATGACCGTGGCGCCTGTCGTTGTCAGGCCCGACATGGATTCGAACATGGCGTCGGTAAAGCTCATGCTCGGGTGATCAGCAAGTGCAAACGGCAAGGCCCCGACCAGCGCCAGCACGATCCAGAACATCGACACAACCACAAAGCCATCGCGTACACGCAGTTCACGACGCTGGGCGCGCACCGGGAACCAGAACATTATCCCGCTGACCAGCACGCCCAGAAATGTGACCAGGAAATCCGCATGGTTGCTTTCCCCCAGCCAGTAGGACAGCGCCAACGGCGGCAGCATGACAAGGCTTGCCACCATAAGCAGCAGCCCCAGGAATCGCTGAATGGTGCCGAAGCTCATCCTGGAATCGCGTCAGAAGAAAGTAACGCCGACCTGGAACAACCGCTCGACTTCAGCAATTTTCTGCTTGTCGATCAGGAACAGGATAACGTGGTCGTCACTCTGGATGACCGTATCGTGGTGGGCGATCAGGACATTCTCACCCCGCACCACGGCCCCGATGGTCGCACCCGGCGGCAGCCGGATCTCGGACACAGTACGTCCGACGACGCGCGAAGTCTTGTTGTCCCCATGCGCAACCGCTTCAATCGCCTCGGCCGCACCACGCCGTAACGAGTGTACCGCTGCTACGTCACCGCGCCGGATATGGGTCAGCAAACTGCCGATGGTCGCCTGCTGTGGCGACACCGCGATATCGATGACATTACTCTGCACCAGGTCAACATAGGCAGGCCGGTTAATCAGCGACATCACCTTGCGCGCGCCCAGCCGCTTGGCCAGCATGGCGGAGAGGATATTAGCTTCCTCATCATTGGTCAGCGCGCAAAATACATCAGTATTCTCGATATTTTCCTCGATCAACAGCTCTTCGTCGGCCGCATCGCCAAGTAACACAACACTTGAATCCAGTTGCTCGGAAAGACGCTGCGCCGTTTCTGCATTGCAGTCAATCAACTTGACCTGGTAGCGACCTTCGATAGACTCCGCCAGCCGCAAGCCGATATTGCCACCACCGGCAATCATCACCCGCTTGACCCGTTTACCCAGCGCCCTCAGCTCACTGGTGACCGCACGGATATGTTTGCGCGCCGCGATAAAAAACACCTCATCTTCCGCCTCGATGACCGTATCGCCTTCCGGCAGGATGGCCGAGCCACGCCGGAAAATCGCTGCCACCCGGGCTTCCACGCCGGGCATGTGTTCACGTAACTCGCACAGCTCCTGCCCGACCAATGGACCGCCAAGTACCGCACGCACCGCCACCAGCTGCACCCTTCCACCAGCGAAATCCAGGACCTGTAGCGCTTCGGGCTGTTCGATCAGGCGTTCGATATAATCCGTGACCAGTTGCTCCGGACTGATGAAAACATCAACCGGCAGAGCTTCCTGACTAAACAGCTTGGGGTATTTCAGGTACTCGGGCGCACGCACCCGGGCAATCTTGATCGGCGTATGAAACAGGGTGTAGGCCACCTGGCAGGCCACCATATTGGTTTCGTCGCTGTTGGTGACGGCGAGGATCATATCGGCATCCTCAGCACCGGCGCGGGTCAGGACATCCGGATGCGAGGCATGACCGGCGACGGTGCGAATGTCGATGCGATCCTGTAGATCCAGAAGGATATCGGGCCTGTGGTCGACTACGGTAATGTCGTTGGCTTCGCTGGCCAGATTCTGGGCTACCGAAGACCCCACCTGCCCGGCACCAAGAATAATGATTTTCATAAGCTGATCATTCGCCGCCTTTCTTGAAGTCGATACCCAGGCCGCGCAACTTGCGGTACAGGTGTGTTCGCTCCATCCCGACACGCTTGGCAAGCTTGCCAACGCTGCCACCCACTTCCTGTAACTGGTGTTCGAGATAGACCTTTTCAAACTGCTCACGCGCTTCGCGCAGCGGCAGATCGAGGGGCACATCAGCGCCTGCCTCGCCTCCGGCGACCGGGGCGCGCTCGTGCTGTAAGGCGCCTTCCACTTCCTCAACCTCGATCACCGGACCCTGTCCGAGTATCAGCAGGCGCTGAACCATGTTCTTCAATTCACGAATATTGCCCGGCCAGCCATAATTGCGCAGCCGGTTCTGGGCGGCAATGGAAAACTCCCGGTAAGGCAGATTTTCCTGCACCACGAAACGGTCGACATAGTAATTGAGCAACTCCGGTACATCTTCGCTGTGCTCACGCAGCGGTGGCACTTTCAACGGCACCACATTCAAATGGTAATACAGGTCCTCGCGGAAAGCCCCTGCCTTGACCGCTTCCTCCAGGTCCGTTGAGGTGGTGGCAATCACACGGATATCGACCGGCACCGGCTCGGTACCGCCCATGCGCAGGAAGGAATGGGTCTGGAATACGCTCAGTAAACGGGACTGTGTCTGGATATCCATATCGGAAATATTCCCCAGCAACAGGGTTCCGCCATTGGCCTGTTCGAGGCGTCCGTAGACAATGTTGTTGTCTTCCTCACTGCCGAACAGTTCGGCGGCCGAATGTTCGGGCGACATGGAGCCGACGGCCACTTCCACGAAGGGCTGATCACGCAAGCTACTGTGGGTATGAATGTAACGCGCCACGACTTCCTTGCCGGAACCCGGCTCACCGCTGACCAGCACCCAGGTGGTATGTTGCGCGATACGCTGCGCCTGTTCGCGCAGCGCCTGCATCACCTCACTCTTGCCGGCCGGTTCGGCGATCGGCAAGGTCTGGCGTTTCAACCCCTGGTTTTCCTGTTGGAGTTTTTCGGATTCCAGCGCGCGGTTGACGACCAGCAACAGCTTGGCCAGGGAAATCGGCTTTTCAATAAAATCATAGGCACCCAGCCGGGTGGCCTCGACCGCCGTCTCCACCGTCCCGTGGCCGGACATCACCACCACCGGACAGGGTAAACCGCCAGCTTCCGACCACTCGCGCAACAGCGTGATGCCATCCACATCATCCATCCAGATATCCAGCAGAATCAGGTCGGGACGACGTTTCCGGCGCGCCTGCCGGGCTTCTTCTCCGTTCTCCGCAACACTGACCTCGAAACCCTCGTCTTCGAGGATCTCCTTGACCAGATTACGGATGTCCGGCTCGTCATCTACTACCAGAATGTGTCCGGAGGACATGTGAGTACCCGTTACTCGCTTGGTTAAGGAAGCCTTTATACGACATTCATGGCGGGGCTGTCGACATCACGATAAAGCGCGCCGGGTTTCAGCATGGAATCGCAGTTCGATACAGGCGTGGTGCTGATCGGTATTTTGTGCGCGTATCTGCCCATTATGCTCTTCGACAATTTTCTTCACGATCGCCAGCCCAAGCCCCGTGCCACGGGTCTTGGTGGTGACGTATGGCTCAAACAGGCGTTCGAGGACCGCATCGGAAAATCCACTGCCATTATCGGTAAAAGCGATATCAATAAAGCGTTCTCCGGCCACCAGCATCCATTGCGAATGGATCTTCAGCTCACCATCTTTACGCTCACGCACGGCTTCCAGGGTGTTCTTGAACAAATTATGCAACAGCTGGCGCATGCGGCCCGCATCACCGCTGATCATGGGCGCCGGCTCGGCCAGATCAAGGTGGATACGCAGGCTTGAACCCCGGTAAAGCTCGGCAATATCGCGCAACAGTTCGTGCAGATCCAGTGGTTCCAGTTGCAACATGGGCGCGCGGGCATAATCACCAAAAGCATTAACCATGTCCTTCAGTGTATCCACTTGCTGAACAATCGTTCGCGTGGCGCGATCCATCACCTCGGCCTCCTCCGCATTCATCGACTTGAGATATTTATGGCGCAGACGCTCTGCCGACAACTGGATTGGGGTGAGGGGATTTTTGATCTCGTGCGCCAGCCGTCGTGCGACATCGCCCCAGGCCGCATCACGCTGCGCCCGTATCAGATCGGTGACATCGTCAAACACGATGACCTCACCGCCGGATTGTTCCTCACTCACCGGCAATGCCGTACTGCGGCACATCAACATGCGCCGGCCTGCACTGTCGAAGAGTGTCACCTGCTCCTGCCAGTCGAGCTGCTGTGCGGTATGACGTTTCGCCACCAGCGACAACAGGGGTTCGAGGAATTCATGCTGCGCCTGAACCTCGGCCAGCGATTTGCCGATCTCACGACTGAGGTCGATGCCGAGAATCTGGCAGGCCGACTCATTGATGGTGCGCAATTCACCTGCGCCATTGATGCTCAGCACGCCGGAGGACAGGCTACCGAGCACCGTCTCCAGATAGGTACGCTGGCGCTCCACTTCCTGTTGACCACGATGGGTCTGATCGCGTGCGCGGGAAAGGCGACGCGTCATATCGTTGAACGAGCGTACCAGGAATCCCAGCTCGTCTTCGCTGGCGACCGGCAGGCGTTTACTGTAGTCACCCTCGGCCACGGCGCGCGTGCCTTCGGCCAACACCCCGATCGGTTCAACCATCCGACGCGCCGAGAAGAATGCCGCCCACACGGCAGACAGCAGGCTCAGCACCACTACCAGCGATAGCGTCAGGGTGTAGCTGTATTTCAGTGGCGTACGCAAATAGGCCAGTTTGCGATACCGTACAATCTGACTCTCGACATTACTGGCCAGTCGTCCCAGCCGCTCCGGAATCGGGTAGAGCGCCTGCAAGGTCAGTGGCTCGGCCACCCGCTTTGAGGTCGTGACGGGCACCACGGCGCGTACGTGCAAACCATTTTCATCGATCGGGTCGAGACCGACATAGGTACGCCCCGGCGTCAGCGACAGCATGGCCTGGTCCCTGGGTCCATGCGGCAGGATATCGGTGCCCTCGACACTGCTTGACGCGACAATACGCCCGTCCATGCCAAATACCGTTAACTCGGCTGCGCCGCTACGCACGCGCAAGTCATACAGGCCGAACGGCAATGCCGTTGGCGACATGTCGCCGAGTTCAGAAGCGACCTTCTCGGTTATTCTGAGCAATTCCCCAAGTCGTACATCGAGCGAACTGCGACTGAGTTCAAGCGCATCATCCAGCGCCTGCTCGATCTTTACGTCAAACCATGAATCGATACCCCGCTGCAGAAACTGCAGTGAGAAGTAATACACCACGGCAATCGGCACCACCGCCAGTATCACGAAAGTGATGACCAGCCGTGATGTCAGGCGCGCACCGGGCGCCCGGGCGCGATACTGTGACACCAGCCAGTACAGGTTGGTGCTGATCAGGCCAAGCAGCACCACCAGGCCGAGCGCATTGAGCAACAACAGCCACGAATACAACTGGCCAAAGCGTTCGGAATTATGCGTGGCGTCACTCATCAGTGACAGGGACACCAGCAGGATGCCAAACAAAATCAGCATCGGCCAGATACCCAGACGGGAGCGGTTTACGGCAGCAACGGCCATCTGTGCCAGTCGCCTTGCAGACTCCATTCTGAACCGAGATAGGCCCACAGACGAATCGGGGTGGGCAGGGCTTCCACATCAATATCTGCACGCATGCGCACCCAGTACTTGCGACCGGCGCGCAACAGGTTTTCATCGATCAACGGAAGATCGTACACATTACCGATAAAGGCCAGCGCCTCGTCCAGGGTACGAAAGCTGTGCTGGGTCCCTGTACTCAACACTTTGACCAGATAACTTTCCGTCAACGCGTGATATTCGAGTTCAAACCGCTGCACCAGCCTGGCGACGCGCTCGTGGAACAGCCATTGGCGTTCGCGAATCACTTCAATCTGCAACTCCAGCACCAGCGGCACACCGTTGCGCAGTGCTTCCTGCAATGTGGCATTCAGGGTAAGTTCCACGTGTGCGCCAACCCGGTAGACACCATCGACCAGCAGGGTACGGGTATCGCGAATCTGCACGTCACTGGCGTTGGCCGGAGACAGCAGCAGACAACAGGGTAACAGCCACAACAATACATGCCAGCGGCGGCGTGTCGTGAACCGGTCAATTGTTGCTGTCGTGTGTTCCGTCACGGGGAGCTTGTCGAACCCTTTATCAGACGTGCGTAATAAAATCCGTCCATACCCTGTTCACCGGGTAACAGCTGGCGTCCCACAGACTGCCGGCTGCCCCATTCCACCTCCAGGGGCAATTCGCCGGCATCGTTCTGTTGCGCCATGAATGCCTCAACCACACCGGCATTTTCACAGCGGAAAACCGAACAGGTCACGTACAACAGAATACCGCCTGGCGCGAGCAAGGGCCATAGTGCGTTAAGCAGGCGGCGTTGCTGCGCGGGAAGCTGCTGCAAATCCGACGCACGGCGCAGCCGCTTGATATCCGGGTGGCGGCGGACCACGCCACTGGCGGAACAGGGCGCATCGAGAAGAATACGGTCAAACGGCTGGCCATCCCACCAGTCGTCCGTGGCGCCGGCATCGGCGCACATGCAATCCGCCTTCAGCGCCAGGCGTTGCAGGTTTTCTTCCACCCGCTCCAGCCGCTTCGCTGTATTGTCCAGCGCCAGCAGTGCGATGTCCGGTTCGGTTTCGACAATATGCCCGGTCTTGCCGCCCGGCGCCGCACAGGCATCCAGTACGCGCTGTCCCGGCGCCAACATCAGTTGTCCGGCCGTCATCTGGGCGGCAGCGTCCTGCACCGAGACATCGCCGGCGCGGAAGCCCGGCAAGCTGTCAACGGCAACGGGCGTTTCCAGCGCGATGGCGCTGTCCACCTGCGGATGGGGTTGTGCGCCGATGCCGGCATCGGCCAATCGAACGAGGTAAGCCTGACGGGTGGATTTTTGGGCATTGACCCGCAACACCATGGGGGCGCGCCGGTTACCGCCGTCCAGAACACGCGCCCAGTCATCCGGCCAGTCGGCCTGTACCTGCCTGAGCCACCAGTCGGGATACGACCAGCGCGCTGCCGGCACGGCATCGGCCGCAGCCAGCAAGTCCCGCGACTGGCGCAGGGCATTGCGCAGTACGCCATTCACCAGGCCGGCAGCCCAGCGCTTGCCGGAATGGCGTGCCAGCTCCACGGTCTCACTCACCGCCGCGTGATCCGCCGTGTCCAGCATCAGTGCCTGGTACAAACCGACGAGTAACAGCGCATGGAGGTCACGGTCCTTGTTACGCAAAGGCTTCTGCAACAAACGGCCGAGGATGAATTCAAGCCGTTCACACCAGCGCAGGGTACCGAGTACCAGTTCGCGGGCAAACGCACGCTGACGCGGATCATCAATATCCGCCAGCGCGGTTGTCAACAAGCCGGAAAGCGAATCCCCCTGTTCCAGCACCTGAAACACCAGCGCCGTGGCCAACGCCCGGGGCTGTTGTACACGGGCGGTATTGACGCCCATCACAGCGCGTCCCGTAATACCGGCGAATGGCCGGCGTGTCTCATTTCAACACCAGGCCATCGACGGAACGGGCATTAAGAAAATCCGCAGCATGCATGCGCTTTCCGCCTGGCAACTGAATCTCGCGCAGGCGCAGGCAGCCCTCGCCACAGGCAACATCTATACCCTCCCGACCCGCCGCAACCACACTGCCGGGCGTGCCGGCAGGGCAATCTGCGACACGTTGCGCCGCCCAGAGTCGCAGCTTGTCGCCCCGGTAATCGGCTTGCGCAACCGGCCAGGGATTAAAAGCCCTGACCTGGCGCTCCAGTTCATCGGCGCTGCGGTTCCAGTCGATGGCGGCTTCCTGCTTGTCGAGCTTGGACGCATAGGTGACCTGTGAGGCATCCTGGATCTGTGGCGTCAGCCGCCGATCGGCCAGGTCGTCAAGGTGTTCGGACAGCAGGCTGGCTGCCAACTGGCTGAGGCGGTCGTGCAGCGACCCCCCGGTTTCATCGGCGCGGATTTCGGTACACACCTGCACCAGCACCGGTCCGGAATCCAGTCCGGCTTCCATTTGCATCAGGCACACGCCGGTTTCCCGGTCACCGGCCAGGATGGCGCGCTGAATGGGCGCGGCGCCGCGCCAGCGCGGGAGTAGTGAGGCATGCAGGTTCACACAGCCCAGGGACGGCATATCCAGCACCGCCTGCGGCAGAATCAGGCCGTAGGCCACGACAACCATCAGGTCCGCCCGGAGTGACGCCAGCGTGGCCTGTGCTTCGGTATCTTTCAGGCTGAGCGGCTGGAAAACCGGGATGTCATGTTCCAGTGCAAGTTGCTTGACCGGACCCGGACGCAGTTTTCTGCCACGCCCTGCCGGTCGGTCCGGCTGGCTGTAGACCCCGACAACGGTGTGCGCACTGTCCAGCAGCGCCTGCAGGACGGGAACGGAAAAATCCGGGGTACCGGCAAAAACAACGCGCATCGTGTCAGCCATAAAGCCTGTGTAACGCGCCACTCATGGGAGGTTCACTAGATAACCGGTTCAACATGGTGTTCAACAGAACCTTCATCGTCACCGAGGCGCGCCTGCTTTTCCAGCTTTTTCCTGATCCGGTTGCGCTTCAACGCAGACAGGTAATCGACGAATAGTTTGCCATCGAGGTGGTCGATCTCGTGCTGGATGCACACGGCAAGCAAACCCTCGGCGTCCTGCTCGAACGCCTGCCCATCCCGGTCCAGTGCGCGTACCCGAATGTGCTCGGCGCGCTGTACGCGCTCGTAAATACCGGGGACCGACAGACAACCCTCATCCATCTCCTCGACGCCGTCCGCAGCAAGAATTTCGGGATTAATGAACACCCGTGGCTCGTTCTGCTCACTCGACAGGTCAATCACAACCAGGCGCCTGTGGACATTAACCTGGGTAGCCGCCAGGCCGATACCGGGCGCGGCATACATGGTTTCCAGCATGTCATCGATCAGCTGGCGCAATGCATCATCCACTGCGCTAACGGGCCTGGCCTTCTTGCGCAGCCTGGGATCGGGAAAACGGAGGATTTCGAGCTTCGCCATGTGATATACGTCACAATCTACTATCTATACTATGAATATACTCTAACATAATGATCGTACGGCTGTTTGACCAATCCCGGCTATTTTGTGGCGGAACAAAATTCGCTACACTCCGCGAGTCGTCTGCCGTTAACTATCACCGGATAACTGTGCCGGCAGTGGGCCGGCGCGCAACACAGACAAAAAACGGAACGCAATAAAGGGACGCCCATATGTCGATACTCAAATCGCTGGCGCTGGCTCTGGCTCTTGTGACAACAGTCGTATTCGCTGACCAGATCGCACTGAAGGACGGACATCCTGACCGCTATGTGGTCGTCAAGGGGGACACGCTCTGGGATATTTCCGGAAAATTCCTCGACAGCCCCTGGTTATGGCCGGAAATCTGGTACGTTAACCCCCAGATCGAAAATCCGCATCTCATTTACCCCGGCGATGTCATCAGCCTGGTGTATGTCGATGGCAAACCGCAATTGCGTCTGCAGCGCGGCAAGGGCACCTTCAAACTGTCCCCGAAAATTCGCGCCGAGCGGCTGGACAAGGCCATTCCGACCATTCCGACCGACAGTATCCAGCAGTTCCTGACACAGCCGCTGGTCGTCGATGAAAATACCATGGAGAACGCCGCCTATGTCGTATCCAGTGCGGGTGAGCATCTGATTGTCGGCGCCGGCGACCGTATTTATGTGCGCGGCATCCAGGCTGACCAGGGCAACCGCTACAATGTTTTCCGCCCCGGCGATGCCTACATGGATCCGGATACCGGTGAAATTCTCGGCTACGAAGCCTTGTACCTGGGCGACGGGCGTGCTGAACGCTTCGGTGATCCCTCGACGCTGAAACTGGATCGCACCACCCGGGAGATCAACATTGGCGACCGCGTCATGCCAATGACCCAGGAAGATGTCTACGCTTATTTCACCCCGCACTCCAGCAAGAACAAGGTTGAGGGCACTATCATTGCCGTGGTCGATGGCGTCAGCCAGATTGGTCAATACCAGGTCGTGGTCATCAACCGCGGGAAACGGGAAAATGTGGATGTCGGCACCGTGTTTGCCGTGGAACAGCGTGGCGATACCATCCCGGACCAGATCAGCAGCGATACCAAGGACCTGGTCAAGCTGCCGGACGAGCGCGCCGGTCTGCTGATGGTGTTCCGCACCTTCGACAAGGTCAGCTTTGGCCTGATCATGAAGGCCACCAGTTCACTGCACGTAGGGGATCACCTCCGCACGCCCTGAGCCACACACGCTTCATACTGGCAAAAGCCGGTACCTTCGGGCATGGTAGTACCATGTTTCGAGGTACCGGCTTTTTGTATGGAGGCACTCAAGGATGAGTTCACACCCGGAAACACCCGACAGCGACGTGCAACACCCCGATAAACTGTTTTACTGGCTGGCACTCACGCGCCTGCCCGGGATGGGAAGCCGGCGCATCACCCAACTGCTCGAAACTTTCGCAACCCCTGCTGCAGCATTTGCGGCTTCACCGGAACAACTACGTCAGGCTGGCGTGCCATCGGGCTGCATCGATAACTTCAGTCAACTGGATCGCCAGGCCCTCGAAAGTGATCTGCGCTGGGGTGAATCACCGGACAACCACATCATCTGTCTGATGGATCCACGTTACCCGTCACGGTTGCGGGAAATACCCGACCCGCCGCCGGTACTGTTCGTACACGGCGACCCGGACTATCTCGGCCAACCCCAGCTTGCGATCGTCGGCAGCCGCAATCCCACCCCTGCCGGGGCTGCGCTGGCGCGGGAGTTCGCAGCCTACCTGGCGGATTTCGGTCTGACCATCAGCAGCGGACTGGCGACAGGCATTGACGCCGCCGCCCACGAAGGCGCTCTGGCGGGACAAGGTGGAACGCTGGCAGTAACCGGCACCGGCCTGGACCGGGTCTACCCGGCCTGTCACCGCGACCTGGCGCACCGGATTGCCGGTAATGGCGCGCTGGTGTCGGAATTCCCCCCTGGCACACCGCCACAGGCGTGTAATTTCCCCCGCCGCAATCGCATCATCAGCGGCTTGAGCCTCGGCACGCTGGTGGTGGAAGCCGCCCTGCGCTCCGGCTCGCTGATTACCGCACGGCTTGCCCGCGACCAGGGCCGGGAGATATTTGCTATTCCCGGCTCCATTCACAATCCACTGGCGCGTGGTTGTCACGCCCTGATCCGCGAAGGCGCCAAGCTGGTGGAAACCGGGGAGCATGTCCTCGAGGAACTGGCTGCGCTGGTGGCGCTGCCGCACACGAGCGACCGTTCATCGGTAAAACCCGTCCCTGACAGCGCAGACGGCGCCACTGGCAAAAGCACAGAACTCGCGCAGGATTACCGGCAACTCCTCGACTGCATGGGCTACGAAGCCATCACCGTTGATGAACTGGTGCAACGCAACGGATTGACGCCGGAAGAGGTTTCCTCCATGCTGCTTATGCTGGAGCTGGACGGCCATCTCGATTCCGGCCCCGGCGGGCGCTATACCCGCGTACGATAGAGGCTTGAAATGAAAGAAAATATGTTTGATGTGCTGATGTATTTATTTGAGCACTATTACATGGATGAAGAGACTGAGCT
Source organism: uncultured Thiohalobacter sp. (assembly GCA_964469575.1). GTDB lineage: Bacteria > Pseudomonadota > Gammaproteobacteria > DSM-19610 > DSM-19610 > Thiogranum. The sequence goes on along the minus strand of CAYYAP010000010.1, from coordinate 4,921 downwards.
AAGCCCGGATCGCGAATCCCTGCACACCGAACTGGTGGAAGCCGGTTTTCCGTCACTGGAAATTAACCAGGCCTTTGAGTGGCTGGAAGGTCTCGCGGTACAGGAACATGAAATCCAGTCGCCGCAAACCGAAAACGCCATACGGCTGTTTTCCGACCGCGAGTGCGAACGCCTGGACACGGAAAGCCGCGGCTTTCTGCTGTTCCTCGAACAGATGGGCATTTTGCTGCCGGATTCGCGTGAGCGCGTGATCGAACGCGCCATGGCGCTGGATACGGATGACTTCGATATTGCCCAGCTGAAATGGGTGATTTTGATGGTATTATTCAACCAGCCCGGCGCAGAAGCCGCCTATGCCTGGATGGAAGATCTGGTCTTTGACAGTATGCCGGGTGGCTATCTGCACTAACTGAAACGACAACCGAATTCAGCATCAAGCCGCACCCTGTGCGGCTTTTTAACTATACAGCCTATGAGCAAAAACCTCGTCATTGTGGAATCGCCAGCGAAGGCGAAGACCATCAAAAAATACCTCGGCAAGGGCTTCGAAGTCCTGGCCTCGTACGGTCACGTACGCGATCTGGTGCCCAAAGAGGGCGCGGTGAAACCCGATGAGGATTTCGCCATGAAGTACCAGGTCATCGAGCGTAACGGCAAACACGTCGACGCCATCGTCAAGGCACTGAAGAAAGCCGACACCCTGTACCTCGCCACTGATCCGGATCGCGAAGGTGAAGCGATTTCCTGGCATTTGCTGGAATTGCTCAGGGAACGCGGCATCCTCAAGGACAAGGAAACCCACCGCGTGGTGTTCCACGAAATCACCAAGCGCGCCATTAACGAGGCTGTCGAACATCCGCGTGAACTCTCCGTGGATATGGTCAACGCCCAGCAGGCGCGCCGCGCGCTGGACTACCTGGTGGGCTTTAACCTGTCGCCGCTGCTGTGGAAGAAAATCCGCCGCGGCCTGTCCGCCGGGCGCGTGCAAAGTCCCGCGCTGCGTATGATTGTTGAGCGCGAAGAGGAGATCGAAAAATTCAAGCCGCGTGAGTACTGGACCATCGAGGCCGACCTGGAGAAAGATAAACAGGCCTTCACCGCCAAACTTACGCACCTGCACGACAAAAAGCTCAGCCAGTTCTCCATCAACCAGGAAAAGCCCGCACACGAGGCGGAAAAAGAGCTGCTGGATGCCGCAAAGGGCAAACTGACTGTCAGCGCCATTGAGAAGAAGCAGCGCAAGCGCAACCCGGCCGCGCCCTTCACCACCTCGACCTTGCAGCAGGAAGCCTCACGCAAGCTCGGCTTCACCACCAAACGCACCATGAGTGTGGCGCAACAGCTATATGAAGGTATTGATATTGGCGAAGGCGCTGTCGGCCTGATCAGCTATATGCGTACTGACTCGGTCAACCTCGCCAACGAGGCGCTCGACGAGCTGCGTGAACTGATTGCCGAACGCTACGGCGACAAGGCGCTTCCGGACAAGGCCCACCACTTTAAAACCAAGGCCAAGAATGCCCAGGAAGCCCACGAGGCAATCCGTCCGACATCGGCGAAAAACATCCCCGAAGCGATAAAGAAACACCTGAGTTCGGACCAGTACAAGCTCTACAACCTGATCTGGAAGCGCACCGTGGCCTGCCAGATGACCCACGCCACGATTCACACCGTGGGCGTAGACTTCAACGTCGGCGATGGCAACACACTGCGCTCCACCGGTTCCACGGTGGTCGACCCCGGTTTCCTGGCCGTGTACGAAGAAGGTGTCGATGACGCCAGGAAAAACAGCGGGGATGAAAACCGCCTGCCACCGCTGGAAAAAGGCGACACGGTAGCGCTTAAAAAAATCCGCCCGGAACAGCACTTTACCGAGCCGCCACCCCGCTACAGCGAAGCCAGCCTGGTCAAGACACTGGAAGAACACGGCATCGGCCGGCCCTCGACCTATGCCAGCATCATTTCGACCCTGCAACAACGCGAGTACGTGACGCTGGAGAAGAAACGCTTCCAGCCCACCGATGTCGGCCGTATTGTCAGCAAGTTCCTGACCAAGCACTTTACCCAGTACGTGGACTACGATTTCACCGCGCGTCTCGAAGATGAACTGGATGCAGTATCACGCGGCGAGAAAGAGTGGATACCGCTGATGAAGGAGTTCTGGTACCCCTTCAAGGAACTGGTCAAGGACAAGGAAGAAAGCGTCTCGCGCAGCGAAGTCACCACCGAGCCGCTGGGTGAAGACTGCCCCAAGTGCGGCAAGCCACTGAATATCCGCCTGGGCCGACGCGGCCGCTTTGTCGGCTGCAGCGGCTACCCGGACTGTGACTACACGCGCAACCTCGGTGACGACAACGAGAGCAACGAGCCGGAGATCGTCGAAGGCCGTAACTGCCCCGAGTGTGATTCGCAGCTGATTATCCGCAGCGGCCGTTACGGCAAGTTCATCGGCTGCTCCGGCTACCCCGACTGCAAGTACATCGAACCACTGGAAAAACCCGAGGATACCGGTGTCACCTGTCCAAAGTGCAGCAAGGGCAACATGCTCAAGCGCAAGTCGCGCCGCGGCAAGATCTTCTACTCCTGCTCCACCTACCCGGACTGTGACTACGCGGTGTGGAACGAACCGGTGGAAGGCCCCTGCCCCGAGTGCAACTGGCCCGTCCTGACCATCAAGACAACAAAAAAACGCGGCACGGAACGCGTGTGCCCGCAACAGGATTGCACGTTTTCCGAACCCTTCGAGCAGGATGAAACCGAAGAAGCCAGCAGCGGCGATTGAAACGCTTTCCGTCACACTGGCAGATTTCACAAGCCGCCCGCTGCATCCGTCGCGGCGGCATCGTCGCCTACCCGACAGAAGCCGTGTTCGGGCTGGGCTGCGATCCCGCCAATGCACACGCGGTCACGCGATTGCTGGCGCTCAAACAGCGCCAGCGTAAAAAAGGTCTCATCCTGGTCGCCGCCTCCATGCAACAGTTACAACCCTGGGTCGCGCCCGTAGCACGCAGCCGGGTTCGCAAACTTGAAGCCAGCTGGCCCGGGCCACTTACCTGGTTACTTCCCGCTGCCGAACACTGCCCGACCTGGCTGACCGGGGGGCGCGACACCCTGGCCGTTCGCGTCAGTGCACACCCGGTCGTACAGGCACTGTGTAAGGCGGCACATTCCGCGATCGTCTCCACCAGCGCCAACCGTGACGGGAAACAGCCTGCTCGCTCGCTGCTGGAAATCCGGTTACGATTCGCATACAGCATCGACTGCTACCTGCCCGGCACACTGGGCGGGCTTGAACAACCCACCCGCATACGCGATCTGCAAACCGGTCGCGTGATTCGCTAACCGGAAGCTACATGCCACACGCCGATAACAACACGCCTGACGTAACCCCGGTCCGGGACTACCTGCTGGACCTGCAGGATCGCATATGTGACGCACTCCAGACGCTCGAACCCGACACCTCTTTCCATGAGGACAGCTGGGTGCGTGAGGAAGGTGGCGGCGGGCGCTCGCGGGTGCTGGAAGACGGCGCAGTGTTCGAAAAAGCCGGTATCAACTTCTCCCATGTCCACGGCGGGAAACTGCCCGCCTCGGCAACCGCACACCGACCGGAACTCGCGGGCCGCAGCTTTGAAGCGCTGGGCGTGTCACTGGTGATTCATCCGCGCAATCCCTACGTACCGACCTCACACGCCAACGTGCGCTTCTTTATTGCCGAGAAAGCGGATGAGGATCCTGTCTGGTGGTTCGGCGGCGGTTTCGACCTGACGCCTTACTACGGATTCGAAGAAGATGCCATGCACTGGCACCGGACTGCCCGGGCGGCCTGCGAACCGTTTGGCGATGACCTCCACGCCCGCCTGAAACGCTGGTGCGATGACTATTTTTACCTGAGACACCGCAATGAACCACGCGGCGTCGGCGGCCTGTTTTTCGACGACTACAACGCACCGGGTTTTGCCGACAGCTTCGCCCTTATGCGCAGTGTCGGCGATCACTACATCCCCGCCTACCTCCCTATCGTCGAGAAGCGCAAGGCGATTCCCTACGGTGAGCGCGAACGTGATTTCCAGCTATACCGGCGTGGCCGTTACGTGGAATTCAACCTGGTTTATGACCGCGGCACGCTGTTCGGCCTGCAGACCGGTGGGCGCACAGAATCCATTCTCATGTCACTGCCGCCGCTGGTGAAGTGGCGTTACGACTGGCAACCTGAAGCAGGCAGCCCCGAAGCGGCGCTTTACACCACCTTCCTGAAACCTCGCGAGTGGGTGTAAAACAGGTCCCTCAGCTGTCAGTGAAGACCGCCCTGGCGCGCCATCTTTGACTCTTTCAGCTTGACGCGCAGCAGGTTCAAACCCTCCAGGTAAGGAACGGTATGATTGGCACGGATGACATCCCTGCCTTCCTTGCTGCCGGCAAAACGAATAAATTTCCTCGCTTCATCAGCCTGCTTGCTGTGCTTGTTATAGACCAGGTACAGCGGCCGGTAGAGCAGATACTTTCCACTACGCACATTGTCGTAACTGGGCGACTTTCCTTCCAGGTCAAGAACCTTTACATCCCGCTTGCGCGCACTACTGATTCCGGTAATGCCCATGGCGCCCGGCTCGACGATGACCTGTTTTTCCAATGGCCCCGATGAATCAAACAACTCGCCGGCGGCAAACTCCTGGTCGTAATTGTTGAATAACAGCTTGCGCGCTGTACTCCCCACACCGGAAATTTTTCCCCGCCGCACCAACAGTTTGAGCGGCGTATCATTACCACCCAACTGTTTCCAGTTGGTAATTTTACCGAGATACACCTTGCGCAAATCTTCCAGGGAAATATTGCTCACCGGGTTACTCTTGTTCACGATGACGACCAACGCATCCCACGCAACCGGCACCTGTACCACCCCCCGCTCCTCGGCAACACC
>CAYYAP010000009.1:0-37750 GCA_964469575.1 uncultured Thiohalobacter sp. | reverse complement strand
ACTCAACCAGCCGTTGATCAAGGGCGTAAAAGGCAACCCGGGGTATGAGGCCTGACACCGACTGGTAGGAGCGGGCTTGCCCGTCATTCTGAACCCGTAGGTTGGCGCTGAGCGCAGCGAAGCCCAACGGCTCCGCAACGTTGGGCTTCCTTCGTCAGCCCAACCTACCGGCTATCGCGGCTGACAGTTCTTCCCCGATTCGTGACCGCACAACGGGGTGAGTGGCTCGTAATGACGCATTAAGTTTGGTGGGTCGTATAGGATTCGAACCTATGACCAATTGGTTAAAAGCCAACTGCTCTACCAACTGAGCTAACGACCCATTTGGGAACGCGGGGATGATACCGGACGCGGAGAAAATGGCAAGCCTGCGCCTGTCAAACGGCTTCGAGTCGTCGAAGCGCCCTGGGTAGTAGATGCATATCGACCAGCGCCGTCAGCAGTGCCGCCGTGAAACTGGCGTCCGCCTCATAAACCATTTTGTAATACTGGACTTTCATCGTCAGCGCACTGCCAAGTACGATACCGCCAAAGGCGATAAACGACCCGAGCGCCAGGGTGGAGATACCGGTAATGCCCTGACCGATGGTACAACCCAGCCCCAGCACGCCGCCGAAGCCCATGAAGATGGCGCCAAAAAAATGATTGAGGAAATCCCTGAAGGAGGCAAACCACTCAAAACGGAAACTGCGGCTCAACAGCGACCAGAGCAGTGAGCCGAAGATCACCCCGGCCACCGCCATCACACCGAAGGTCAGGTAGGCGGAATTGAACCCGGATGTGGAATACCCGGCCGTTTGCCCCATGGGATTAATAAAGGTAAATGACTGGGGCATCAGCGGCCGGGTATCGGCCGGCTTGCCCGCATCCGATTCAGCGAGAAAGTCCCACTGCTGGGCATAGGAACGCAGGGAGTACTGATCACCGTCGATATCAATCTGGACATTGCTGGTGACATACCAGGCGGCCAATACCGCCAGACCGACAGCCAACCCCCCCAGTATATTGTCGAATTTGCCACGGAAATCACGCGACTTGAACGCAATGACCAGCAGTAATACACCCAGCGCACCACCGATGACCAGGCGCGCAGTGCCCGCACCGTCGGTGCCGGCCACCAGCGTACCCAGGTCCTGGCTGGAGCCCAGGTCGATCGCCAGCGGGCGAATCCAGTTGTAGAAAAGTACGGTAAACAACGTCTGGTCAGAACCCGGAAACGGGTTGACCATGAAATAGGCAATAACTGCAATGACGGCAAAGACCAGAATGGATTTGAGGTTACCCCCGCCAATACGCACCAGGCACTTGTTGCCACAGCCACTGGCCAGCGTCATGCCAATGCCGAACATGATACCCCCCAGTAGATTCTCGGCCCAGATCAACTGTGACCCGCGGTAGGGCGGATACGTGGTACCGGCGTTGACCAGCCCGTAGTGCTCAAGCGCCGTCACCCCCAGCAGGGCGATGGCAATAGCGAACAACCAGGCACGGAAACGGCCGGTATCGCCGATATTGACCCAGTCGGACACGGCACCCATGGTGCAAAAATTGGTCTTATTGACAATGGCGCCCATCAGCAGCGAAATGCCAAAAATGGCCCATAGGAAAAAAGAGTGGGCGGAAGCAAAACTGTCAAACGTCATAGCTGGAATTCCTCTGACTGAAATCGATCACGACTGGTAGCTGGTAGGATCATCCATTCCCGCTGCCGCAAAACCGGCGGCGCGCAACCGGCAGGAATCACATTTCCCGCAAGCCCGGCCCGCCGCATCGGCGGCATAACAGGATACCGTCAGCCCGTAATCCACACTGAGCCGGACTCCGGCACGAATAATCTCCGCCTTGCTCAGATCAATAAGCGGGGCGCGTACCTGAAAAACACCACCCTCGACACCTGCCTGGGTAGCTAGACGACAAAGACGCTGGAATGCCTCGATATATTCCGGCCGGCAATCCGGGTAGCCTGAATAATCGACCGCATTGACACCAATAAAGAGATCCCAGGCGCCCAGCACCTCGGCCCAACCCAGCGCTAGTGAGAGAAAAATAGTATTGCGCGCAGGCACATAGGTAACCGGTATGCCTTCGGCCGGCTGTTCCGGCACAGCAATATTCATATCGGTCAGCGCAGACCCGCCAAACGCACCAAGATCCAGCGGTATTATCTTGTGGTCAACCACGCCAATAGCGCTGGCCACACGTTTTGCCGCCTCCAGTTCCGCATGGTGCCGCTGGCCGTAATCCAGGCTCAGTGCATAGCATTCGAAGCCCTGTTCACGCGCCAGCGCCAGCACGGTGGCCGAATCCAGCCCACCGGACAATAACACCACCGCCCTGCGCTCAACGCCCTGGCTCATCGCCCCACAGGATCTTGTGTAGCTGAAGCTGGAAACGCACCGGCAAGCGGTCCGCCAGTATCCATTCCGCCAGCTCGGTGGCATTCTGCTGACCGGAAACGGGTGAGAACAGAATTTCGCAGCGACCGGCAATACGCTGCTGCTCCATGATCTGGCGCGCCCAGAGGTAATCATCACGGTCGCAGATCACGAATTTCACCTGGTCGCGCGGCGCCAGGTAGCCGAGATTTTCAAAACGGTTTTTACTGACTTCACCGGAACCCGGGGTTTTAAGATCCATCACTTTCATCACACGCGGATCGACCTGGCTGACATCCAGCGCGCCGCTGGTCTCGAGCGAGACCTGGTAACCGGCGTCACACAAGCGTTCCAGCAACAGCAGAGAGGCGGGCTGCGCCAGTGGTTCGCCGCCTGTCACCGTCACATGCTGCACCTGGTAACGCGCCACCCGGGCCACCACATCGTTGGTCGCCATGTATTCCCCACCCCGAAACGCATACTCGGTATCACAGTACTGACAACGTAGCGGACAACCGGTAAGGCGGACAAACACCGTCGGCAGCCCCACAGTGGTCGACTCCCCCTGCAGGGAAACAAATACCTCACTGACACGCAGCCGTTCAGCCAGTTGGCGGGAGGATGTGTGGGGTAGCGGCTTCATTTTGCAGGGATATGCCCCTCCTGCTTCATACGGTCCAGTCTTTCCTGCGCCAGCTTTGCGGTCGAGGTGCCCGGGAAGCGCCTGACCACCTGCCCCAGCATCTGCGCCGCCGCCTTCCAGTCTTTCAGCTCATAGTGACTGTAGCCCATTTTCAGCATCGCACCGGGAACCTTGGGACTGTCCGGGAAGCCTTTCAACAGCCTCCCGAATTCTTTCAGCGCCGTCCTGAAATCACGCGTGACGTAGTAAACCTCACCCAGCCAGTACTGTGCATTGTCAGCATAACGGCTGCTCGGGTATTTCTTCAGGAATCCACGAAAGGCGGTGGCGGCTTCGTCGTAACGCAGTTCATTCAGTATCGCCAGCGCGTTATCGTAATCCTTGCGTTCGGCCGCCGGATCCAGCGCCGGTACTGGCGCAGACGGTACAGGGCCGGCGTTTGGCGTAGTCACAGAAGGTGCATGAGTCCCGGTTGTAACCGGCGGCTTGCTTGCGCCGGCCGGCGGACTGACAACGGTACCCGCACCTGCCCCCTGTACGCCGGCGGTCTCCAGACGGTGCAGGCGACGGTCGATGTCCACGTACAGGTCACGCTGGCGTTTTTTCAGGCTTTCCATCTGGTGCGCCTGCACTTCCAGTTCACCGCGCAGCTGTTGCGTCTGTTTTTGCAGCGAAGAGACCTGCTCAAACAATTCGACCAGCCCCCGGCTGTCCAGCTTGCGCTCCAGCTGCTGGATACGGGTTTCCAGTTCGGCCTTGCTGACCGACCAGGCCGGCGCTGCGAACAGCAAGCCGGCCACAAGAATGCCCCTAGTGACCCACATAGACCAGTTCCACACGACGGTTCATGCTCCAGGCCGACTCATCATGCCCATCAACGGCCGGCTTTTCCTCGCCGTAGCTCACCGTAGTGATTTGTTGCGGAGAGACACCCTGAAATTCCAGCATACGACGTACCGCCTGAGCGCGGCGTTCACCCAGTGCAATGTTGTATTCACGTGAACCGCGCTCGTCCGTGTGACCCTCGACCGAGACTTTGACATCCGAATGCGCGGCCAGGAACGCCGCGTGGGCCGCGATTAACTCGCGGTCCGGCTCCGCGACCTCATCGCTGTCGTAGGCGAAGTAGATCACACGCTGTGACAGCGGGCCGTTGGGATCGGATAGTGCTTCGATGCTCAGCTTACCGTAGTCGGAAACACCACTTGTTGTTGCGCCTTCATCCGCCCCGGCGACACTCCCGCCACCATGATCTTCCACAGCAACCTCACCATCCTTACTGCCACCTGTCGAGGTGCACGCCGCCAGCCAGCCAAGCACTGCCGTTATCATCAGAAGTTTGATCAGTTTCATTGTTACGCTCCTTTGCTAAATTTTAAATCGATTTTACGGAGACCAGGCCGGCTCCCTCACATCACCTTTCTGCACACTCAGCCGCTGGCGAAAACGGCCATCACTCGAAACTGCCGCCAGCACCCCACGACGCCCGGCCTCGGTAGCATAGATAATCATGCTGCCATTAGGCGCGAAGCTGGGTGACTCGTCCAGCTTGCCATCGCTGACCACGTGGAACAGACCACTATCGAGGTCCAGCACGGCAATGCGATAGCGGCCACGGTCTCCATTGACCATCGCCAGGTGTCGACCATCCGGCGAGAAATCGGCGCTGGCATTGTAGCTGCCTTCAAAGGTCAGACGTTTTGCCGGCCCGCCGGCAGACGACATCCGGTAAAGCTGTGGACTGCCGCCACGGTCGGAGGTAAATACAAGACTTTTTCCATCGGGTGACCAGGCCGGTTCGGTATCGATGGCCGGGCCAAATGTCAGGCGTTTCAGCTGGCCGTCTTTCAGGCGCAGTACATAGATTTCCGGATTACCGTCGCGCGACAGCGTCAACGCCAGCCGGCTGCCGTCCGGTGACCAGGCAGGCGCACCGTTAATGCCGGTAAACCCCGCCACCTTGCGGCGTTTGCCAGTGCCGGTATCCTGGATAAAAATGGAGGCCCGGCGTTTTTCAAAAGAGACATACGCCAGTTGACGTCCATCCGGCGACCAGGCTGGCGACATCAGCGGCTGACGAGAGGTTAGCAGGGTTCGGGCATTAAACCCGTCGCTGTCTGCGAGCAGCAGGCGATATTCCTTGTAGCCGGCTTTTTTCTCCACCTCCACGTAGGCGATATGGGTGGCAAACGCACCCGGTTCACCGGTGAGCTTCTGGTAAATCATATCGCTGATGCGGTGTGCCACGTAGCGTAACTGGGCGGCTGTAGCAGGAATACTGTGACCGGTGATCTGGCGCCCACGATAGACATCGAACAGGCGGAACTGGATACGGTACTTATCTGTACCGGCGGTCTCGACCTTGCCAATCACCAGGTTATCCACGCCCAGCGTACGCCAGTCCTGGAAGCGCACCTGCTTGACCTCGGAAGGCTTCGACAGCATGTCACGTTCGTCCAGTGGTGCAAAACGGCCACTGCGTGCCAGGTCAGCCGCGATAATGCCGGACACGTCCTGCGGGGGCTGGTAGCGGCTGTTGCTGATATCAAACGGTACCACAGCAATCGGGGCGGCGCCCTCCATGCCCCGGGTAATTTCAATGGTCAATACCGCGTGCGCCAGACCTGATAACAACATCGACAGGGAGAACAGCAGGTTTATGCAGACTTTTCTTTTCATGAATCAGGGTTAAACTCAAACGTAATTGAACGGAATTTTTCCATAACCTCGGGGTCCTTGGGCACGGGCAGTGGTGACGCCCTGAACACGGCCGCCTCCACGGACCGGTCAAAGGCTTCGTTGCCACTGCCACGCACAATTTTTACATCCACGACCTCGCCCCCGGGAATTAACCTGACATTCACGGTGCACGACAGGCTGGCGTTACTGCCGGACGGGCGGATCCAGCTTCGCTGGACCTTCTCCTTGATGTACAAGCCGTACTGGTCAACTATACGCTGCATTGCCGATTCACGCTGCGCGCGCAGACGCTCCTGCTCGGCGGCGAGGCGCTCCCGCATTTCGCGTTCCGCCGCCGCCTTCTTGCGCGCTTCCTCGGCCTTGCGTTTCTTCTCCGCTTCGGCCTTTTTGCGCGCCGCCTCGGCCTTACGCTTCTTCTCCGCTTCAGCCTTCTTGCGTGTGACCTCGGCTTTACGTTTTTTCTCCGCCTCGGCCTTTTTTTTCTGTTCGGCCTTGCGGCGTTTCTCGGCTTCGGCTTTCTTATGCGCCAACACCGCCTGGCGTTGCTTTTCGGCCTCCGCCTTTTTCTTTTGCTCGGCCCGGTGCTGCTTTTCTGCCCGACGTTTCTGCTCGGCCAGTTGCTTCTTTTTCTTCTCGCGTTCCAGGCGCGCCTGTTCAGCCTGGCGCTTTTTCAGCTGCCGTGCCGCTTCAACCTGCTTTTTGCGTTCAATCTCGGCATCCAGCCGGTGTGCATCGATAGCCACCGCCTGTATCGGCGCCGGTTTGTGCGCAATACTGGGCGCAGGACTCCAGTCCAGGCTGAACACCAGCACGGCCAGCAGCGCCAGGTGGGCAAGCACAGCATAGGCAAAAGAACGCGGGGATTCGCGCAGAAATCGCAACAGCTCGCGAATATCAGCCTCCTTCTCCGGCGGGTTCCGTCACCAGCCCGACGCGCTGTGCGCCAGCCCGTTGTAGCAGCGACATCGCCTCCACCACCCGGCCATAGTCCACCCCGGCGTCACCCCGCACCATCACTGCGACGCCGGGTCGGCGCCGCAACACGACGCTCGCGCGTGCGACCAGCGTTTCCGCATCAATAGCCTGTTCGGGATCACCGCCAATATTGAGAAAAAACCGCCCTTTGGCATCCACGCTCAGCACCAGCGGGTTTTTCTGATCACCCACCATCGGCTCGGCATTGGCCTGTGGCAGCTCGACCTCTACACCCTGGTTCAGTAACGGCGCGGTAATCATGAAGATCACCAACATCACCAGCATGACATCAATGTAGGGAACCACATTGATGTCTGCGATGGGCCGCTTGCGGGGACGTTGTCTGGCCATAACGGGTAATCAGCTATGCGCCTGGCGCTGCAGGATGTTGGAGAATTCTTCCAGGAAATTGTCGTAGCGGTTTTCCAGCCGTTCGACATCGTTGGAATAACGGTTATAGGCAATCACCGCCGGTATCGCGGCAAACAGGCCCATCGCGGTAGCAATCAGTGCCTCGGCGATACCCGGCGCCACCATCGACAGGGTAGCCTGGTGTACATTCGACAGTCCGCGAAAGGCATTCATGATGCCCCATACCGTGCCGAACAATCCCACATAGGGGCTGGTGGAGGCAACCGTAGCGAGAAATGACAGGTGTGTTTCCAGCTCATCTACTTCACGTGACAGCGCCACCCGCATACTGCGCTGGGCACCTTCCAAAACGGCCATAGGTTCCACCCCGTTCTGCTTGCGTAGGCGGCTGAACTCCTTGAAACCGGAATTAAAAATATTCGGCAGTCCGCGTAATGCCTCATCACCTTGCGACACCTGATGATACAGGGTTGCCAGGTCGCCACCCGACCAGAAACGTTCTTCGAAGACCTCGGCTTCATCGTGCGCCTCGGCCAGTGCGGTACGCTTGCGGAAAATCATACTCCACGAAGCAATGGAAACCGATAACAGCAGGAACAGGACCATCTGCACCACCAGGCTGGCGCCGCTGATAAGACTGAAAAACGAGAGATCAGCAGACATCGGGTAAGGCCTCCAGGATAAAAGCGGGGATGGGGGAAGGACGAAACGAGGCGGCATCGACGCAGGCTATGCGTATTTTACCACTGCACAGTACGGACGGCTCATCACGCCGGCGGATCTGCTGGTCAAAAGTCAGGCTCGCGCGCCGTTGTTCGCTCACGGCGGCGCTGACCTCAAGCGCATCGTTAAAGCGCGCCGGCTGGCGGAAATCAACCTGTATGGAATGCACAGTAAAAAGAATCCCCTGTTCTGTGCGCAAACGATCCTGCTCAAATCCGAGCGTGCGCAGCCGTTCTGTTCTGGCCCGTTCCATGAATTTCAGGTAATTGGCGTAGTACACCACACCGCCACTGTCGGTGTCTTCGTAGTACACACGAACCGGCCAGATAAACTGCGACAAAATCATCCCTCTCAGTGACCGCAGCAACAGAAAAAGATTCCTGCCATGCCGCCATGTTGCAATACAAACTTTCAGCCGCGTAGCTTACCGGTGCAGCATTCGCTTTGCACCTGTGTAAATGCCAGGCAAAAAAAACGCGGTCTGGGGGACCGCGTAATTCCCATGGGCGGGGAATAGAAGCCTGATTATCACCAGGAGGAAAACGGGCCGTCTCCGGCCCACACAACACACGTACGCAACAATTACTTCGCCTCCCTGGCTTGCTGCACCCGCGTATACTCATGTTGATCCAGCAACCCGTCACGATTGACGTCCGCTGAATCGAATGCCTGCTCAACACCTGCGATCGAACGCGCCTCCACACGACTGACATAGCCGTTGTGGTCACTATCAAGGTGCACAAAACTCACCATCCCGTAGGCATCAACCGATACCGCCGTATCGGCGGCATAGACCGGCATCGACACGGCACAGGTGAGAAACAAGATGCTCAGCGTTTTCATTAAAATCCTCGAAATCCCTTTATGCGGTTTCCTGTATTGCCTGAACGAGCAAAGGACATGCCATCTTCTAAAAAGCGCGCCAGCACAACTGTTTGCTGAAGCCGGGCACTTCTACTCCGAAATTTTTCCGCTGGAACCCGCGGATTCCGTTCCCTGCTGGAGACAGATGGCGGGATAAAAGTGACAACTTGAGATACAACAAGGACCTGGACTGTCGCCATACGGCGACAGTCAGGGCAGTTCAGGCAAAATCAGCTTGCCGCGCGCGCGCCCTTGAACTGGGAGGGATTAAGATGGTGCTTGTGCAGCAGCTTGTAAAACTCCGTACGGTTCCGTTTGGCGATACGCGCCGCCTGGCTCACGTTGCCACTGGTAATCTGTAACAACTGGGTAAGGTACTCGCGTTCGAAACGGGATCGCGCATCGGCAAAGGCCGGCATTTCTTCGTTCGCTTCGTCGCGTAGCGCACGCTGCACCAGGCTTGCCGGAATCAGTGAGGTAGTGGTGAAGGCGACCGACTGCTCGACCACGTTGTAGAGCTGGCGCACATTCCCCGGCCAGGGGGCGGACAACAGGACTTCCATGGCATCCGGCGCAAAGCCCTTAACACTCTTGCGGGCCGCATCAGCAAGATTATGCAACACGTGATTGGCGAGCAGCGGGATATCCTCGCGTCGATCGATCAGCGAAGGGATGTCCAGCGTCACAACATTCAGCCGGTAGTACAGGTCTTCACGGAAGCTGCCGCTCTTGCGCAACTCATCCAGGTCACGGTGTGTCGCGGAAATGATGCGAACATCCACCGGCACGGCACGGGTTGAGCCAACCGGCCGTACCGCACGTTCCTGTATCGCTCGCAACAGTTTGACCTGGAAGGTCATGGGCATGTCGCCGATCTCGTCAAGAAACAGCGTGCCGCCCTCGGCCGCCTGAAACAGGCCCTTGTGCTCACGGGTCGCCCCGGTAAAAGAACCCTTGGCGTGCCCGAAAAACTCGGACTCAAACAGGCTTTCGGGAATTGCACTGCAATTGACGGCAATGAATTCCTTGTCAGCGCGCGGGCTGGCCCGGTGAATGGCCTGTGCCAGCACTTCCTTACCGGTGCCACTCTGGCCATGGATAAACACACTGGCCGCACTGGCGGCGACCAGACGCGCCTGGCCCAGCAGGTCTTCCATCAGCGGACTGCGGGTCACAATGCCCTGACGCCATTCCGCGACAGATGACGCCTCGGAGCGACTTTGCCGCTCCCCGGTGACACGTAATGCGCGGGTGACCTGTTCCAGCAGGTCCTTGCTGTCAAACGGCTTGGTCAGGTAACCGAACACGCCCCGACTGGTCGCATCGACCGCATCGGGAATGCTGCCGTGGGCGGTCAGGATAATCACCGGCAGGGCTGGACTACGCCGATGGATCTGGTCAAACAGCGTCATGCCATCCATACCATCCATACGTAAGTCCGTGATTAGCAAGTGAGGTTGGAAGGTAGGGATCTGTGCGACCGCCTTTTCTCCGCTCTCCACCGCAGCAACTTCATAGCCCACGGCCGACAGGCGCATGGACAACAACCGCAACAGGGCGGGGTCATCGTCTACGACCATCACACGATAACGACAGGCACTCATTCCTACTCCTTCCGACACTTAGGGTCAGTTACGTTGCTGAATACTTTGCTCGATGTCAGTCAGCTCATGCAACTGCCGTTCCAACTCTTCCACGCGCGTATCAGCCTGCTTCAATTTTGTACGTAATTCAGTGATTTTATCACCTGCCCAGAGCTGTTCGCCGATAATTTGTTCGAGCAGCGCGGCCAGTGCATTGGCGCTGTCGCTCGCAGTAGCCTTATCCAGCCCTCTCAGCAGTGACAGCGCCCTGGACTGGTCACGCACCAGCTTCGGGCCTTCCGTCAACAACAGCACCAGCCGCAAGCGGCTGCGCGGTGTAGGTGCGTGGGTAAAATCGCGTTCACGGCTCTTCAGCGTGCGTTGCAGTTTATCATCCGGCAGATCACGGATGCGGTTCCACTCCTCCAGCCAGTAGGCGGCATCATCCACCCGCACCGCCAGCGGAACGGGGCCGTCAGTGCGCTGTACGGTCACTGGCTGACACCCGGCAAGCAGGATAAACCCAATTAAAATAAATAACTTACTCACCCACGCTCTCCGATCTGTGTATTGGCAGCACCACTCTCAGACAGGCACCGGTATCTTCGCTCTCGATTACCTCAATATAGCCGCCGTGCGCCTGTGCGTACTCGCGCGCAATGGATAATCCGATTCCGGTACCCCGTACATGACCGTTGGAGGAGGACGAGCCCTGGTAGAAGACATCAAATATGCGACGCCGTTCCTGCTCAGGTATTCCAGGTCCGGAATCAGCGACCTCGAGTAAAGCCTGTTCTCCCTGGCGCTCGAGTCGCACACGCAACCGCCCTTCCACGGGCGAAAATTTGATGGCGTTGGACAGCAGATTGTCCACCAGTGTCTGCAGTTTACCGCGGTCGCCGTCCAGCTCGACTGGCTGCAAGGATACATCCAGCACCAACTGGCGCGCCAGCACGGCAACCTTGTGATCGTCCAGTACCGATTCAATCACCCGATGGAGCGGAACGACGGAAAGGTTCAACTTCGCCGCCTTGGAGCTGGCCACGTTAAAATCCAGAAGGTTTTCAATGAGTTTCTGTAATTGCAGGCTGTTATCACGCAAAATCGAGACAATTTCAATCTGCTGGGCGTTCAGGTTCCCGACCG
Organism: uncultured Thiohalobacter sp.; assembly: GCA_964469575.1. Taxonomy (GTDB): domain Bacteria; phylum Pseudomonadota; class Gammaproteobacteria; order DSM-19610; family DSM-19610; genus Thiogranum. Next base: position 26,369 of record CAYYAP010000009.1, on the reverse strand, counting down.
CCTGCTCTGTCAGCAACTCCGCGCCCTCGCGCAGCGCGGTCAGCGGCGTCTTCAGTTCGTGGGAGATGTGGCGCAGGAAGCGATTCTTTTCCTGCTCGACTTCCAGCAGACGCAGGCGCATCCAGTCCAGCCGCTCGCCAAGCTGCTCAAGGTCACGTGGCCCGACAATATGCGCGGAGCGGGAAAAATCACCGTCACCGAGCCGACGAATAGCCCGATCCATCTGACGAATCGGCCGTGTAATCAACAAGGTGAAAAACACGGTCATCACCAGGGCGGCCGGCACCAACGCCATGGCCTGTACAATCAGTCCACGCTGCAGGCCCGCGCCCTTGGCGTCGAGCCGATCCACCTCATGCTCGACCAGCTTGCGGTTATCGACCAGCATTTTGCGCGCATCGCGCGTCAGCTCACGAAAACCATCCACTGCAGAGTGGATTTCCGGCGCATCGTGCGAAAAACCTTCCATCAGCGCGGTATTCATGGAAGCTTCGACCGTCTCGATCATTTCCAGACGCTGACGTTGCAAGCGGGACAGGTTCAAGGCCGCCAGCCGGGATACCGCATCGAGAAACTTCTGGTGATACTCGCGATAGACGTCCAGCAGCTTGGTTTCACCGGTCACCTGGTACTGGCGCGCATTACGCTCCATCGCGGTAATCGCCTCGACCAGCAACTGGCTGCTCTGGGTGGCACGCACGGTGGCAAACAACGCGCGCTGCCCCTGTGCAACCAGTTGATCGACCGACCAGGTGGCGTGGATCAACGCAGCCAGCAGCGGGAACACTACCAGCGCAAAACCCACCAGCAGCAATCGTCGAATCGACTTGGGACGATACAGGCGCACGGCGCAATACCTTTCAGGAAAAGAGGGGTGTATTGTCGGTGAAAGCCCGACAAATTTGAAATACCACCGACCTTTCCGGGTAGTAGGCGTCTACCCGGCCACTCACCATATTCCCTGTTGGCCTGTTGGGTTTGCCTCGCGGGCCTGTACGCCCTGACAAAACTCAGACGACGCTGCCGAACCCCTTGTCTACTGCTCCGGCAGGCATCTCCAACCCCGCCAGTCGGCAACCCTGCGCAATCGGTCCGGCCGGGAATAACACGTACAGGTATTTAATACCGCCCTTGTCATGGAAGTGTTCATCCAGCGCATCACGCAACTCACGCACGCTGAGATGCGGTGAGTCCATACGTGAATAGTATTCCTGCAAAGCCTTTAATTCTTCCCAGTGATCACTGCTCATTTCCAGACCTTCATTGCGGGCAATCTCAAGCGCCTCGTCCTGCGACCAGTGTTCCGGTGCATAAGGGAAGGTGATTTCTCGATCTAATACAGCCATAGCTTCTTCTCCCGTACCAGTTTTATGTGGGCACAATCTGTGCGCCCTGAAAAAAGCATAGCAGCTTTCTGAAAATTCGCCTGTCCGCCCGACGTAAATTTATCTACTTTTACTGTTCCTGGCGGCGTATTTCCGCGTCGCGGCGTTTTTGCGCGTCCATCAGCGTTTGCTCAACCGTGCGCGCCTTATCGAGTGTTTTCACCTGGTCCTGCCAGACATTTTCCGGCTTCTTTGCGGTTACATCTGTCGCATCTTTTGCCTCATCGGATGACGAGGAACAACCGTACAGCATCACCATCAGTAAAAGACCTGTTATCCGTTTGCTCATCATTGCCTCTCCACTTCCACCGCCGTCCCGTTAACTGAAACAAAAAAGCCCGTTACAGCCCGGCACAGCGCTGACAGGGTGACCAGGCCCGGCCATCTTGCGCCAGCAGTTTGTCCGAGTCCACCGGGCCCCATGAGCCAGACGCATAATTCGGAAAGTCCCGTGGCGGGAGAGCGCCCCAGACATCCAGGATAGGCTGTAGCAGTTCCCAGCCGGATTCAATCGTGTCGGCCCGCTTGAACAGCATGGCTTCGCCAATCATGCAATCGTAGATCAGGGTTTCGTAACCGGTGCTTGGTGCCGTGCCAAAGTAGTCGGCATATTTGAAGTGCATTTCTACGGGGCTTATACGCTGCGTAGGACCGGGTATCTTGGCGTTAAATTGCATGCCAATGCCTTCGTCGGGCTGAATGCCCAGTATCAGCATATTGGGCGGCGCGTTGAATTTTCGTATCCGTGACTCTCGAAACATCATATTCGGCGCATGCTTGAATTCAATACAGGCCTGTGTAAAACGGCCCGCCATGCGCTTGCCGGTACGCAGGTAAAACGGCACTCCGGCCCAACGCCAACTATCGATCATCAGCTTCATAGCGACAAAGGTTTCTGTATGCGAACCCGGATCGATTCCCGGTTCATCACGGTACCCGGCAACCATCCTGCCATCAGCAAGCTGGCCCTCACCATATTGCCCCCTGACCGTCCGGGTCAGTACCTGTTCCGGCTCCAGCGGTTGAATGGCATGCAACACCTTGGTTTGTTCATCGCGAATCGCATTTGCATCGATTGAATTGGCGGGTTCCATCGCGATCAGGGACAATAGCGCCAACAGGTGGTTCGGGATCATGTCGCGTAATGCGCCCGCTTCATCGTAGTAGCCCGCCCGGTTCTCGATCCCCAGGTCTTCCGCCACGGTAATCTCGACATGATCAATGTATCGGTGATTCCAGATAGGCTCCACGGTACTGTTAGTGAAGCGGTAGGCAAGGATATTCTGCACCGTCTCCTTGCCCAGGTAATGATCAATGCGATATATCTGGGGTTCATTAAACGCACTGTACAAGGTCGTATTGAGTTCACGGGCCGATACCAGATCGTGGCCAAACGGCTTCTCGATAATGATTCTGCGCCAGCTGTCCTCCGTCTCAATCGATAGTTTCGCCGTTCCCAGCCGGGTGGCAATTTCACCAAAGAAACGCGGAGGTACCGCCAGGTAGAACAGGGTATTGCCACCAGTATCCGGATCATAGGTAATCTCTTTTATTGTGGCATCAAGGTTTTTGTAGGTGAGCGCATCCCGAAAGTCGCCCTGCAGGTAATGGGTGCGTGAAACCAGTTTATCCCACTCTGTCTGCAAAAATTCATCGCCAATGAATTCATGCACCTGGGTATTGAGTTGATCCCGAAAAAGTCCGGTATCCAGCTCATAACGGTCGATGCCAATAATGGCAAAACCGTCGGGCAACAGGCCCTGCTGCTGCAAATGGTAAATCGCGGGAAGCAGTTTGCGCCTGGTCAGGTCGCCAGCCGCGCCGAAGATAACCAGGTTACAGGGAGGCGCCGGTCTTGCTGGCTCTGATGCGGAATCACTTTCGTTCATCGTTGATACCATTTACGTTTCCTGCCAGATTGTTGGTTATGATCTCTTTTTCCAGGTGGCCCAGGCCGATCACTCCCCAGTTTGCATTAACTTGCTTCCTTCTCAATAACCGAACGGTGTGCCGAGCCCACATCCGCCAGCAGGGCCTCGAACGCCTGGGTAAATGACGCCACACCCTGTTCCAGCAAGTGCCCGGTGACCGATTCGATATCGATGCCATAGTCGGCCAGGTCGCTTATAATGGTCTGCGCCTGCTCCGCATCGGCAGACAGGCTTGAACGCACCTTGCCATGGTCACGGAAGGCATCGAGTGTCGCCGGCGGGATGGTATTCACGGTGTCCTGGCCAATCAGTTCTTCGATGTAGCGAACATCGCTGTACGCCGGGTTCTTGGTACTGGTGCTGGCCCACAACAGGCGTTGCGTTTGTGCCCCCTGTGCAGCCAGCTTTTCCCAGCGCACTGAACCAAACAGCGCCTGGTAGCGTTGATAGGCAATCTTTGCGTTCGCAATGGCGGCCTTGCCGAGTAAACGCTGGCCACGTTCCGTCACCGCTAGTGATACCGGGTTCTGCATCTGCTCCTCGATGAGTGCATCGACAGCGCTGTCCACACGACTGACAAAGAAACTCGCGACACTGGCCAGTCGGTCGATGGCCTCACCGGCTGCGGCACGTTGCTCAAGCCCGAGAATAAATGCCTCGGTAACCTCCTCATAGACCTGTACAGAGAACAGCAGGGTAACGTTGACATTGATACCTTCGCTGATCAAGGTTTTGATAGCCGGCAGACCCGCCGGTGTCGCGGGTACCTTGATCATGATGTTGGACTGATCCAGTGTCTGCCAAAGCCGGCGTGCCTCGGCGATGGTGCCATCGGTATCGTCCGCCAGGCGAGGGGAAACCTCGATGCTGACATAGCCATCACGCCTGTTGGTCTCTTCAAACACGGGCAACATCAGGTCAGCGGCGTGACGGATGTCCGTCAGTGCCAGGCGCTCATAGACGGACTTTTCATCCAGTCCGTCTTCCCGGGCAAGAATCGCCAGCGCGGCGTCATAATCCGAACTGTCAACAATCGCCTTGCGAAAGATCGATGGGTTCGAGGTGATGCCCTTGATGCCATCCGTCTGGATCATGGTCTGCAACGCCCCATTCTCAATCATCAGGCGGCGAATATTATCCAGCCATGGTGACTGGCCAAAATCAGCTAGTGCTGTTAACGCGTTCATGAAGAACTCTCCTGTGAATCAGTTTATTGGGTAGCAGGTCAGGACCGGTTGCAGATCGCATAAGGGTCCCGCACATGCGACAGGCATGAATGATGATAGTTCCTAAAGGTGTTAATCAGAATTCCCTGAAACTGCCAGATCACCTGCAAACCACTCACGTACTGAATCCACTCGCAGCTGTAAAGCAGCCGGCTTATAGGGCGTTGCCGCACTATGCCCCCACACCGGCCCTGGCCAGGCGGGGTCATCGATAAAACGCCCAATATGATGTACATGCAACTGCGGAACCAGGTTACCCAGCGCACCGATATTGATCTTGTCCGCCCCGCACACGTCTTTCAGGTAAATCGCCAGTCGGGCGGATTCACGCCATAGCTGTTGCTGCTCCGCCTCATCAAGCTCAAACACCTCGGTGATACCCGGTCGTGCAGGAACCAGTACAAACCAGGGATAGCGCGCATCATTCAACAACAGCAACTGGCTGAGCGGCAGGCGCCCTACTAAAATACAATCTGCCGCCAGTTGCGGATGCAATTCAAAACCTTTGTCCAATTCACACTCCAACCTGGTAGTCCTTCAAGGTGATAATGACCTGCTTTGTACGCCTTGCCTCTTCTGCCTTCAAGCGATTGGCGTTATCTTTGTCCTTATGGACTATCTGCTTGCCATCGATCAGGGGACTCATGCCAGCCGCGCATTACTGTTCGACCGGCACGGTCGGAAGATTGGCAGCCAGCTTGTACCGGTCACTCTCAGACAACCCCGGGCAAACCACACCGAACAGGATCCCGGTGAAATTCTCGATTCAGTCCGGAACGCTGTCGAGCACACGATACAGGCATTGCCCGCTGCCGGGCGCGGCAATATCCGTGCCTGCGGCCTCACCACCCAACGTTCCACCGTGCTGGCATGGCAGGCAAACGGCGCCCCCCTGTCTGCTGCCATCAGCTGGCAGGACACGCGGGGTGCGCCGCTGGTCTCCACCTTACGTGCGCATGCCGCAGACATCCGCGAACAGACCGGCCTGCCATTATCCGCTCACTACGGCGCAAGCAAACTGCACTGGCTGCACCAGCTACTGATCGACGAGCCGGATCTGCGGCTTGGACCGCTGGCCAGCTTTCTGCTCTACCACCTGACCGGGTCAGGACATGTGATTGATCACAGCAATGCCCAGCGCATGCAACTGCTGGATATCGGCAGTCTGAACTGGTCACGACAGCTGGCTGACCGGTTTGGCCTGCCCCTGGACGGGCTGCCGGAGTGCCGGCCTGTGCTCGATGACTACGGCAGGCTTGCCGACTATGACATACCCATCACCGCCGTGTGTGGCGATCAGAATGCCGCCTGGCACAGCCGTGGCGCAGATACGTCCGCTTGCGCCCTGATCAATCTCGGCAGCGGCGCCTTTGTACTGGCCGCGCAACCTGCCGGGGTCGATGTAGCGGAACTCCTGCGCAGCCTGGCCGTGAGTGATGCGCAGGGCGCGGAATGGTTAATGGAAGGTACGGTAAACGGCGCGGGCAGCGCGCTGCAATGGCTCGCAGAGCAGGACAGTATCGACAAACTGTTCGACCGACTCCCGGGGTGGTTATCAGAGATCAGCAACCCACCCCTGTTCCTGAACAGTATCGGGGGGCTTGGCTCCCCCTGGTGGCGCCAGCCGGCTGTCCCGATGTTTATACCGGACAACACCATGCACACCGCGGCAGAACGTGCAGTTGCCGTCGTAGAGAGCATCGTATTTCTGGTGCAATACAACCTGGAAAGGATGATGCGTTTTACGCCGATTGATTGCCTGAGAGTCAGTGGTGGGCTGTCGCAACTGGACGGCCTGTGTCAGAAGCTCGCCAACCTCAGCCGGTTACCGGTCGAGCGCTGCGACGATCCCGAGGCCAGCGCCCGTGGCGTTGCCTGGTTGGCGGCCGGACGGCCTTCGGACTGGCACCCCATGACAGATACAGCAGATTTTTTTCCTCAAACGGATGCGCCCTTGCAAGACCGTTACCGGGCGTTCATCAACCTGTTGCAACAATACCTCGAAAACAACAATGACGACTGAGCCTGTCCCGCAACTGGTCGCTCACCGCGGCGATATGCAGCAATACCCGGAAAACAGCTGGCCTGCCCTGCGGGCCGCTGTCGAAGCCGGTGCCTGCTGGCTGGAATTTGATGTGCAGATGTGTGCCGACGGTAGCTTCGTGCTGTTACACGATACAGACTTCCAGCGCACCGGCCTGGACACACGACAGGTATTCGACCTGGATAGTGAAACCTGCCGCAACATCAGCGTGCACCAGCCGGACTGTTTCAAAAACTGTTTTGTCCCTACACCGGTACCACAGCTTGATGAGGTGCTGGCATGGCTTGACACGCTCCCCGCTGTACGTGCCATGGTCGAAATCAAGGCAGAAAGCCTTGATCACTTTGGCTGCGAAACGGTCATGCAAGCACTCCTGGAAACGCTGACTCCGCACAGCGAACACTGTGTGCTGATCTCGTTCAATGATGAAGCCTTACAATTCGCCTCCAGACACGCTTCGCTGGAACTGGGCTGGGTCATACACCGCTACGATGATTTGCATAAGCAGCGCGCTGAACAACTGAACCCGCACTACCTGATTTGTAACCAGCAGAAGATTCCTTCACACAAAGCCTTGTGGGCCGGCGCATGGCGCTGGATGCTGTATGACATCCGGGACCCGCAGCAAGCCATTGAGTGGGCGCAACAGGGTATAGACCTGATTGAAACCGGCGATATCATTCGCCTGCTGAAACACCCCTTGCTGGCCAGACGGGGGTGCCGCCATGGACTGTGACATCCTGATCATCGGCGCGGGGATACAGGGTGCCGCCGTAGCGCACCTTGCGGCGCAGCGCGGGTACCACGTCCGGCTGATTGAACAATTCAGCCGGGCGGCGCAAGGCACCTCAAGCCGCTCGTCAAAACTGATTCATGGCGGCCTGCGTTACCTGGAAACCGGACAGTTTCAGCTGGTACGGGAATGTCTTCAGGCGCAACGCCATTTACTGCGTGACCGTCCTTCACTGGTAAAGTTGATACCGTTTTACATCCCCGTCTACACGCACACCTCGCGCCCGCCATGGAAAATCGGCATTGGCCTGTGGCTTTATCACCGGCTTGGCGGACAAGGTTTTACCCGGGTGCCTGAAAGCGAGTGGAACAGTCTGGACGGACTGGATACCCATCACCTGCGCGCTGTCTTCCGCTATTTCGATGCACAAACCGATGACCGGGCACTCACCGAAGCCGTACTGGCCGATGCCCGGACGTTGGGAGCAACAGTGACATTCCAGACAAGCTTCGAGCAGGCGGAGTGCGGGGCCAACGGTTGCCGCACGCAATGTCATGGCCCGTCGGGACAGGAAGAAATAACCTCCAGCGCACTGATCAATGCCGCAGGCCCATGGGTTAACCACGTCATAAGGCAGGTTACGCCTCACACAAAACCGCTGGACATCGAGCTGGTTCAGGGCACGCACATTATCGTACCGGGTTCACTGCAACAGGGTATCTATTACCTGGAAGCGCCACAGGACCAGCGCGCCGTTTTTGCGATGCCCTGGCAGGGTCATATCATGATCGGCACCACGGAGACACCCTGGCAGGGCGACCCCGCCGATGTCCACCCGCTGGAACAGGAAAAGACCTACCTGCTCGAGGTGTACAACCAGTATTTCAAACATGAGCTGGACGCCGGTGACATTATCGATGCCTTTGCCGGCCTGCGCGTCCTGCCGACCGGAAGCAGGCGGGCATTCAATCGGCCGCGAGACACCGCCCTGCACCAGGACAGCAGTACGCCGCAGCTGATCAGTATTTACGGGGGGAAGCTGACCTCACACGAACATACCGCAGAGAAAGTTATGAAACTACTCTGACCCCGGTTTTTTGGGTGGCTTCAACCCCAACTGTAGCCAGGCATGACGGGTCGCCATACGACCGCGCGGGGTACGTACAATAAAGCCCTGCTGGATCAGATAGGGTTCCAGTACATCTTCAATGGTGCCTTTTTCCTCACCAATGGCAGCGGCCAGATTTTCAACGCCGACCGGACCGCCATCGAACTTTTCGATAATTGTGCGTAACAGGCGTCGGTCCTGGCTATCGAATCCTTGCGGATCGACAGCCAGCATCTCCATGGCATTTCCCACCACGTCGGCTGTCACCCTGCCCTGCGCCTTGATCTCGGCGAAGTCACGCACCCGGCGCAGCAGGCGGTTGGCAATACGTGGCGTACCGCGTGAACGCGTCGCCAGCGCACGCGCACCCTCATCATCAATATCGATATCAAGAATATGCGCGGAACGTTTCAGGATGGTGGCCAGGTCACCGGCGTTGTAGAACTCCAGCCGCTGTACAATGCCGAAGCGGTCGCGCAAGGGTGAAGTCAGCAAGCCGGCGCGGGTGGTCGCGCCCACCAGTGTAAATGGCGGTAGGTCAAGCTTGATCGAACGCGCTGCCGGTCCTTCACCGATGACGATATCCAGCTGGTAGTCTTCCATCGCCGGGTAGAGGATCTCCTCAACCACCGGGCTGAGACGATGAATTTCATCAATGAATAATACGTCGTGCGGCTCGAGGTTGGTCAGCAGCGCGGCCAGGTCACCCTGTTTTTCCAGCACCGGGCCGGCGCTGTGGCGCAGGTTGGCGCCCATTTCGTTAGCAATGATGTGCGCCAGTGTGGTCTTGCCCAGCCCCGGCGGGCCAAAAATCAACACATGATCCAGCGCATCCTGGCGCCGTCGCGCAGCCTCGATGAAGATCTCCATCTGCTCGCTTACCTGCGGCTGGCCCACGTAGTCCGCCAGCTGCTTCGGGCGAATAGCGCGATCCAGCGCCTCATCCTGGGATGAGGCGCTGGCCGTGACGATACGATCCGGTTCAATCATGCCGGTGAGGATACCGGTTCACCGGGTGTGGGTACAGGGCAGGAAATTATGCCCCTCACTTAACCATAGACTGCAATGCCGAACGAATAATCGCTTCCGTACCCAGGTCTTCAGTCTCCACCGCGCGCACCATACGACTGGCATCGGCAGGCTTATAGCCGAGCGCCACCAGTGCGCTGACGGCTTCTTCCACCGGGTTGAGGACATCGGCTACCGGTGCTTTGCCACCGCCCGCCACGGCCGCACCCGACACATCCCAGTCCGCCAGCCGGTCGCGCATTTCCACCACCAGCCGTTCGGCGGTCTTTTTGCCGACCCCGGGTAATTTCACCAGGGACGCCGTATCGCCCGCCTGCACACAGGCCGCGAACAGGCCCGCTTCCATGCCGGAGAGGATGGTCAGTGCCATTTTGGCGCCAACGCCGTTGACCTTGATCAGGGTGCGGAACAGGGTGCGATCAGACAGCTTGCTAAAACCGTAGAGCGTGTGTGCGTCTTCACGCACTGCCAGGTGCGTGTAGAGCTTTACCGTTTCACCGACGACGGGGAGATCGTAGAAGGTGGTCATGGGCGCCTGGACTTCATAGCCCACGCCCTGCACTTCAATCAGCAATTCGGGAGGCTGTTTATCACGCAAAATACCGTGCAGGAAGCCAATCATCGCAGCCGCCCGCCCGCCATTCCGGTTGCGCCGGAAACCCGCTTGAGTGCTTCCTGCTGGTAGCTGTGACACAGCGCAATCGCCAGTGCGTCGGCGGCGTCAGCCTGCGGGGTTTCGTTGAGGTTGAGCAATACCCGCACCATGTGCTGGACCTGGGTCTTGTCGGCACCGCCTTTGCCCACCACGGCCAGCTTGATTTCACGCGGCGCATACTCGGCAACCGGCAGCGCATAATTGACCGCTGCGCAAATCGCTGCGCCACGCGCCTGTCCCAGCTTCAGCGCCGAATCGGCATTGCGGTGCATGAAGACATTCTCGATCGCCAGTTGCTGCGGCTGGTAGGTCTGCAACAACTCACTGAGTTCACGGAAAATCAGCCCGAGCTTGTCGGGCAGACTGTTGCCGGTTACCTTCAGGCAACCGCTGGCAAGGTAACTGGCCTTGCGCCCGTCGCTGTCGATCAGCCCGTAACCCATCAACCGTGAGCCGGGGTCGATGCCGAGAATGCGGGTCGTGGCGCGCAGGACCTATAGCTCCGCAAGAATATCTTCAGCGATATCGGCGTTGGAATAGACGTCCTGGACATCGTCCAGTTCTTCCAGTACGTCGATCATGCGGATCATCTTTTCCGCGTCGTCTTTGTCTAACGACGTGGTGTTCTCGGCACGCAGGGTAACCTCCGCCTGTTCCGGCTCAAAACCGGCGGCAATCATGGCTTCCCTGACGCTGACAAACACCTCCGGCGCAGTCAGCACATCGACAGAACCATCGTCATCGCTCAGCACATCGTCGGCGCCGGCTTCCAGCGCCGCCTCCATAATGGCGTCTTCATCGCTGCCGGCGGGATAGCTGAGAACACCGGTCTGGGCGAACTGGAAGGCCACCGAACCACTGGTGCCAAGGTTGCCGCCGGCCTTGGTGAAGGCATGGCGCACCTCGGAAACGGTGCGGTTGCGGTTATCGGTCAGGCAGTCGACGATCACCGCCACCCCGCCCGGGCCGTAACCCTCATAGCGAATTTCGTCGAAATTCTCGCCATCCTGGGCACCAGCACCGCGCTTGATGGCGCGCTCGATAGTGTCCTTGGTCATGTTGGCGCCGAGCGCCTTGTCCACCGCCAGCCGCAGACGCGGGTTGGAGGCCGGGTCCGGCTCGCCCATCCGCGCCGCAACGGTGATCTCGCGAATCAGTTTGGTGAATATCTTGCCACGCTTGGAATCCTGCGCCTTTTTACGGTGCTGGATGTTGGCCCATTTACTGTGTCCTGCCATTGCTGCCTCATCGTCAAAGTGTGCAATGACGGGAGTTTAGCATTGACCGGCAGGGTGCGTCAGCGGCCTGCCCAAAAAACCGCCGCGCCTCAGGGCGAGACGTCGAGCATACGCTGTAGCGCCGTACGCGCCATGTCGGCTTCCACCGGCGGCACACTGACGCGGTTAACCGGGTTGCCATCGATCAGGTTCTCCAGCGTCCACAGCAGGTGTTGCGGATCGATACGGAACATGGTCGAACACATGCACACCGTCGGCGACATAAAATGCACCGACTTGCCCTCAGCCTTGCATTCATCATGCAGCCGGTTGACCAGGTTCAGCTCAGTGCCTACCAGCCAGCGCGTCCCCGGTTCGGAGGCGTGGATTGTCTTGATAATATACTCGGTGGAGCCGACATAGTCGGAAGCCTGGCAGACCTCGAAACTGGACTCCGGGTGAGAGATAATTTTTGCCTCCGGGTACTTTGCCTTGAACCGCTCGATGTGCGAGACATCGAACATCTGGTGTACCGAGCAGAAACCCTTCCACAAAATGATTTTCGCATCACGAATCTGCTGTTCGCTCAGGCCACCCATAGGCAGATCAAAATCCCACACCACCATCTCGTCAAGCGGGATTCCCATGTTGTAACCGGTATTTCGGCCCAGATGTTGATCGGGGAAGAACAGGACTTTTTCGCGCTTGCCGAACGACCACTCCAGCACATGACGCGCATTGGTCGAGGTACAGACGATACCGCCGTGACGCCCGCAGAATGCCTTAAGATCCGCCGCGGAATTGATATAGGTAACAGGCGTCACCTGCTCGTCGGGATCAAGCACTTGCGACAATTCCTGCCACGCACGTTCCACTTTAGCGAGATTCGCCATATCGGCCATGGAACAACCGGCCGAGAGATCCGGGAGGATAGAAATCTGCTCGGGGCGCGACAAAATATCCGCCACCTCGGCCATAAAGTGCACACCACAGAACACAATAAACTCGGCCTTCGAACTGGCCGCCTGGCGTGATAGTTTCAACGAATCCCCGGAAAAATCCGCATGCCGGAAAACTTCATCGCGCTGGTAGTGGTGTCCAAGGATCACCAGCCGCTCACCCAGCTTTTCCTTCGCCGCAATAATACGCCCCTCGCAGTCCTCATCAGACAGCGAGGTATAGGGATCGACGTCTATCGCGTTAACAGCCATTTTTGGGCAAATCTCATTGATATCTCTGAGCCAATTCTCTTTTATCAGCACATTCCATGCAACCCTGCGGAATAGAGTGTTAACCCCAGGCTTCCAGTCCCGGTTAGCCGTGGGAGGTTTCCGGTAAATTTCCACAGGAGTCTGCCCCTATTGAATCCCACGCCAAAGTATCCAGTGCCGGTTAGTCGAGAGGGTTTTCCGGTGAATCGGTGCAGCCGAGCATCGCAGCAAAACGCGGAAGAAGAGAGCCCTGTTTGAGTGGTTTATGCGCAGCATAAACCGCGAGTTTGGGCGAACGCCGCGTTTTGCGAGAAGCGCAGGGAACCCGCGAAGCGGGCAAACCGTTGAACCGGAAAACCCTCTCGACTAACCGGCACTTACCCCCCCACCCCCTCAGGATTGCCCATCCTTCTCCACCGGCTTACGCAAACGCACATTCAACTCACGCAACTGCGCATCGGACACCTCGGACGGCGCACTGGTCAGCAGACAACTGGCCGTCTGCGTCTTGGGGAAAGCCATCACTTCACGAATCGAACTGGCGCCACTCATCAGCATCAACAGCCGATCCAGACCAAACGCCAGACCACCATGCGGCGGGCAACCATATTTCAGTGCGGTCAGCAGGAAGCCAAATTTATCTTCTGCTTCCTGCTTACTGATGCCCAGCAGCTCGAAGACCCGCCGCTGTACCTCGGTGCGGAAAATACGCATGGACCCCCCACCCACCTCGGTGCCATTCAACACCATGTCATAGGCTCGTGAGTGACAGGCACCCGGATCACTGTCGAGCAGGGGCAGATGTTCTTCTTTTGGCGCAGTGAAGGGATGATGCAGGGAAGTCCAGCGGCCGCTGTCCTCGTCTTTCTCGAACATCGGGAAATCCACCACCCACAGCGGTTTCCAGTCACCCTCCATCAGACTCCGGTCTTCACCCAGCTTCACACGCAGGGCGCCCAGCGCCTCATTGACGATGCGCGCCTTGTCGGCGCCGAAAAACACCAGGTCGCCGTCCTGTGCGCCGGTGCGTTGCATGATGGTGTCAATCGCTTCGTCCGGGAGGAATTTGAGGATGGGGGATTGCAGCCCCTCGCGGCCTTTCGACAGTTCATTGACCTTGATATAGGCCAGGCCGCGGGCACCGTAGATACCGACAAATTTGGTGTAGTCATCGATTTCCTTACGGGTCAGCTCGCAGCCCTTCGGCAGACGCAGCGCAGCCACGCGACCGTCCGGGTCATTGGCTGGCCCGGCAAACACCTTGAACTCGACGTCTTTCATCAGGTCATCGACATCCACCAGCTCCAGCGATACCCGCAAGTCCGGGCGGTCGGAACCAAAGCGCAGCATGGCTTCCTGCCAGGTCATGCGCGGGAAGGGGTTATCCAGCTTGACGCCCAGCACCTTGTCGAACAGACCGCGGATCATGTCTTCCATCAGCATCATGATGCTGTCTTCATCCATAAACGCCGTCTCGATATCCAGCTGGGTAAACTCCGGCTGGCGGTCAGCGCGCAGGTCCTCGTCGCGGAAGCAACGTACGATCTGGTAATAGCGGTCCATGCCGGACATCATCAGCAACTGCTTGAACAACTGCGGTGACTGCGGCAGGGCGAAAAACTCACCCGGGTGGGTACGACTGGGCACCAGGTAGTCACGTGCGCCTTCTGGCGTGGCGCGCGTAAGGATCGGCGTTTCGATATCCAGGAAGCCGTGATTATCAAGAAAATCACGCAACTCGCGCGTTACCCTGGCGCGCAGGCGAATGCGCTCCAGCATCTCCGGGCGACGCAGGTCAATGTAGCGGTAACGCAAGCGGTGCTCTTCCGACACCGAGTCGTCGTCCAGGTGGAAAGGCGGGGTTTCCGAGGCGTTGATAATGGTCAACTGCTTACCCAGCACCTCGACTTCGCCAGTGGCCATATCCGGGTTCTCGGTGCCCTCCGGGCGGCGGCGCACGCGCCCCTTCACCTGAAGCACAAACTCGCTGCGCACCCGTTCCGCCGTGGCGAAGGTTTCCTCGGTATCCGGGTCAAAAACGACCTGCACCCGGCCCTCCCGATCGCGCAGGTCGATAAAGATCACCCCGCCGTGGTCGCGGCGGCGATGCGCCCAGCCGACCAGTGTCACCTCGGCATCGAGGTGGCTTGCATTCAGTTCACCGCAGTAATGTGTACGCATATCAGTCTTCAGTGGTTCCAGATGGCGCCTCACCGGAACGGCGGGCAATTGTCCTGTCGGCCGCCGATCAGGCGCCGGAGTCGTCTATTTACTGCCCCCTGAGGAGGAGGATTTACCGCCGGCATCGCCGCCCGCTTTAGGTTTACTGCCTTCTTTGGCGCTGTCCCCTTTGGCGACGTTCTTGCGGTTCTTGCTCTTGAAATCGGTTTCATACCAGCCGCTGCCCTTGAGCCGGAACCCGGCGGCAGATACTTTCTTTTTCAGTGTGGGTTTGCCGCAGTCCGGGCAATCCGTCAGCGGGGCATCGCTGAGTTTCTGCAACTTTTCCAGTTCCAGGCCACATTCGGTACATTGGTATTCATAAATCGGCATGGTTCTAACTCCGGATTCTGGCTCCCGATTCCGCAAAGCGCGCAAGTATACCAGCCAAATCAGACCGGTGCCGCCGTTTTGCCGGCTTCGGGTACAATTCAACTGCGCCTGCCCGCAACATCAACCCGACAATCGAGACTTTCATGCACAACCGACATACCGAACTGCCCGAATCCCACGGGAATGACCTGAAGACACTGCGATCTCTCGCACCTTTTTTGTGGGAATACCGGGTACGGGTGGTGCTGGCGCTGGTTTTCCTGATTTTCTCCAAGGTCGCCAATGTCGGTATCCCGCTGATGCTGAAAGACATCGTCGATGCGCTGGATCACGATAACATGCAGCTGGTGCTGCCGCTGGGCCTGCTGCTCGGTTACGGCGCACTGCGGCTGACCAGCTCCCTGTTCAATGAATTGCGCGATGCCGTGTTCGCGCGCGTGCGCCACGGCGCCATGCGCAAGGTCTCCGTACGGGTACTTGATCACCTGCACCGGCTGTCGCTGCGTTACCACCTCGAACGCAAGACCGGCGGCATTTCCCGCGACATTGAACGTGGCACGCGTAGCGTCAGCTCACTACTCAACTACATGGTGTTCAGTATCCTGCCGACACTGGTGGAAGTTACCCTGATCGCCGGCATCCTGCTGAAACGCTACAGCGTGTGGTTTGCCGTCATTACCTTCGTCAGTGTGATTGCGTATATTTTCTTTACCTTCCGTATCACCGAGTGGCGGATGAAGTACCGGGTGAAAATGAACGCCTCCGATTCAAAAGCCAACACCCAGGCTATCGACAGCCTGATCAACTACGAAACGGTTAAATATTTTGGCAACGAGCAACACGAACTGTCGCGTTATGATGCCTCACTGGAAGAGTGGGAAGATGCCGCAGTAAAAAGCCAGACTTCCCTGTCGGCGCTGAACGTGGGGCAGGCCTCGATCATTGCCCTGGGCGTCACGTCGATTATGATACTGGCCTCCAGCGGTGTGGTGGAAGGTCAACTGAGCATCGGCGACCTGGTGCTGATCAATGCGTTTCTGCTCCAGTTGTTCATTCCACTGAATTTCCTCGGCATCGTCTACAGCCAGCTCAAACACGCCATTGCGGATATGCAGCTGATGTTCGATGTACTGGAGAAACGCCCGGAGATCGAGGATGCCCCGGACGCCGTCGCGCTGGCTGTCCGTCATGGAGAAGTCTGTGTCGATCGCATCAGCTTTGCCTATGACCCGGATCGCCCGATTCTCGATGATGTCAGCTTCACCATCCCGGCCGGCCAGCGGGTGGCGGTTGTAGGTCCCAGCGGGGCCGGCAAGTCCACGCTGGCGCGACTGCTGTTCCGCTTTTATGACGTCAACAAGGGGCGCATTCTGATTGACGGACAGGATATCCGCTCCGTCACCCAGGAGAGTCTGCGCGCCGCCATCGGTATTGTTCCGCAGGACACGGTGCTGTTCAACGACACTTTGCGCTACAACATCGGATACGCGCGCCAGGATGCCGGCTTCGAAGACATCCAGCAGGCGGCAAAACTCGCCAACATCCATGATTTCATCATTAGTCTGCCGAAAGGCTATGACACCGTGGTCGGTGAACGCGGACTCAAACTGTCGGGCGGGGAAAAACAGCGTGTCGCGATCGCCCGCGCCATCCTGAAAAACCCGAAGGTTCTGATTTTCGATGAAGCCACATCGAGTCTCGACAGCCAGTCCGAACAGAGTATTCTGGAAAGCCTGCGCAGTGCGGCGCAAAACCACACCACACTGGTTATCGCACACCGTCTATCGACCATCATCGATGCAGACCAGATACTGGTCATGCAACAAGGCCGGATTGTCGAACGCGGGAACCATGCGCAACTGCTCAGTCATGCCGGCGTATACGCGCAGTTGTGGGAATTACAGCAACAGGAAGAGGAAAAACAGGCTGCGGGCTAGAAGCCTGGAAGATTCAGGACGACTCTGGATCCCGGCATACGCCGGGATGACGGGGTGACGGAAAAGGCCGGGTAGCTTACTCGTCGTTTTCTGTTCGCTGGCCGCGTAACTGTTCGGTTTCCCGCGCCATAATATGGCGCACCAGCAATTCGCGGTCTGTTTCCTTCAGGTGTTCGTACTCAACGGCCAGCTGCCAGGGAAACTGCGGATTGCCATCATTCACACGCTCGCAGTGGATGACCCGGCTGATGGTCAGAATACCCACCAGCGACGGGAACAGCACCATGCGCAATTCCAGCAGGCTGCCAACCGGGATCTCGTGTTGCGCGCGAAATGCCACGCCACCGGCGCTTAAATTGACCTCACGGGTATCCTGCTTGTTCTCCTTGATTTCTTCCGAGACGAACAGCTGGGCAATCATATTCAGTTTCTGATCGATCGCCTGCAGACAACGCGCCAGTTCCGGCGATTGCGCCTGCACCTTGTGGATCACATTCATCATTTGGCGGGTGGTCGCAGTAAAGCTTGACGCCGCAGTAAACCGGTCCACCAGTTGTGAGCGAATCTTTTCCAGCAACCTGTCGACTTCACCACTGTCGATCAGGCGGTAGTCGAGCGCCACCTCGTCATCGATTCTGAAGTATTCCCTGCGTTCGTCACTCATAGTATGCCCTGAACTACTTGCTGCCACCCAGCTTGATGCCCAACCCGGACGACGGCGTTGATGATTTTTTCCTCTCTTTCGCCGGTGAGGATTGTTTCGCCCCACCCGTACGAATGCCTTTTACCACAGCCGACGCTTTGGGCGCAGCTTTGGCCGGCTTTGCCGCTGACCGTGACACCCGTTTTATCCCCTTACCGTTATCCCGGCGCAGAGCGGAACCCGGAGGTTTCGACGCGCTGGATTCCGGCATACGCCGGAATGACGGAGTTTTCCCGGAGGCTGTGCCCTGCTCATTCAGTACGCCAATTGTCTTACCCGTCTTGTCGTCGCCCTGCTGCAGAATAATTTCCACGCGACGGTTCTTTGCCCGGTTGGCCGGCGTGTCGTTCGGCACCATGGGTTTGGTATCGGCAAAGCCCTCAACCAGGAAACGATTGGAAGGGATTTTTGTCGCCAGCATCATTTCATGCGCTACCGATACCGCACGCGCCGATGACAGCTCCCAGTTGGAGCGGAAACGTTTCGTGTTAATCGGAATATTATCCGTATGGCCTGCAATGACAATTTTACCTTCCGAATCCTTCAGGATCTTGGCGATTTTAGCCAGTATCGGCCGAAACGACCCCTTCAGGTCTGCGCGGCCGGAACCAAACGAGGCTTTTTCCCGGACACGAATGATAATCTTCTTGCCCGCCGTTTCAACATCAATATTTCCCTCTTTTATCTCACGGCCCAGCGCATTGCTGATCAGTCTGGCGCTGTGTTCCAGCTTCCTGCGACGTTCCGCTTCAGCCTTTGCCTTGACCCGTTCCTCCAGCTTCTTATTGTCGAGCATGGCAGTATTCTTCTGCTTGCCCTGCATTCCGGAAAGTTGTCCTTCTATTTTCAACTTGTCCTTCAGGCGGACCGCCGCCAGCGCCTTGGCCTTCGCCAGCTCTTTCTTTTGTCCCTCCGAGAGTCCTTCGACCTGCGCCAGATGCTTGTCCTTACCCTTATCATTGAGTTTTGCGGTTTTCTCCTTGTCAGGAATACGTTTGCCCTTCGGAGCAGAGACCGGACGGCGACGTTCCTTGCCAAGATCGAGGTTCACATTCATATCCTGCGTCGTCATCTGGCGGATAACATTCATAGTCGTGGGTTCAGGCCGACCGGGGCTGAACTCACGCGCAATCACGTTTATCCCCTTCGGGGGCTCCTTAACCTTGATTTCACGTTGCACGCCAAAAGCATCTTTCATTGAGCCGGCCATTTCCTTGTACTTGGAAACGTCCATCTCGGAAAAGGAGAGTAGCAATACAAAGAAACACATCAGCAGGGACATAAGGTCCGCAAAGGTCATCACCCAGGCGGGTGCGCCACCTTCTTCAGCTTTTGCGGGAGCCTCGTCAAACATGCTCAACTGTCCCTGTTCATCCTGGCGCCTGAATGACGTCAGGCTGCATCGGCGCTGGCTTCACCAACACCTTCGCGTTTATTCTCCGGAAGGTAGGTTTTAAGCAGTTCTTCCATCACCCGTGGATTGAGGCCTTCCTGAATCGAACCGATCGTTTCCAGGATAAGTGCCTTGTTGAGTCGTTCGTCCTGGCTGCGCAATGCCAGCTTGTCGGCAATAGGCAAAGCAATGACGGTAGCAATGACTGCACCGTATAATGTCGTCAACAACGCAACTGCCATAGCCGGCCCGATAGATTTCGGGTCATCCATGGCGGACAGCATTTGCACCAGGCCAATCAGCGTACCGATCATACCCATCGCCGGTGCCACATCACCCATGGCCTTGAAGATAGCCTGCCCACGCTCGTGACGTTCGATAGTCAGGTTGATATCCTTGCCCAACATGGCGCGCACGAATTCCGGCTCATGCCCATCCACACACAACTGGATACCCCGTTTAAGAAACTCGTTCTGAATATCCTGGCCTTCCAGCCCCAGCACACCTTCCTTGCGGGCGATGTTGGCAAGTTCAACGCCTTCTTCAATCAGTTTTTGGGGGTCATCTGTCTTGCCGAAAAAGGCCTTTGCGGCAATTTTAAACGCCCCCAGAAAGTGCCCCATTGGGAACTTCATCAGTACGGCAAACATGCTGCCAACCACGACAATCAGGATGGAGGGGATGTTGACAAAAAGAAGGAAACTCCCCCCTAGCACGATCGCCATGATGACGATGCCCAATGCACCGAGTAAGCCGATCAGGGTGGCGATATCCATGAATTGTGACTCCATTAACGGTACGCTAGAAATTCATATCCTATATCGCCGAAACAAGAGGTTTCTTGAATGAACGAGCGGTCACCGGGGAAATCCCGCATAAGCTGGAATGTTTCTCAAACTGAAGCGCTTACGGATGGCTGAAACGTCCGTCAACGACCGCGCCGTGCTGGTTACCGGCTGCTCCAGCGGTATCGGTTACTGCGCCGCCCACACCCTCAAAAAATGCGGCTATCCTGTCATTGCCAGCGCAAGAAAGTTGAACGATGTCATGCGCTTGAAAAAAGAGGGGCTGGATTGTGTCAGGCTTGACCTTGACGATGCCGCCTCGATCCAGGAGGCCGTCGAAGCTGTGGCGGAGCGTACCGGACGGCGACTGTACGGCCTGTTCAACAATGCCGGCTTCGGCCAACCGGGCGCCGTCGAGGATCTGTCACGGGACGTTTTACGTGCCCAGTTCGAAACCAACGTGTTCGGGACCCTGGACCTGACCAACCGACTCCTGCCGTGGATGCGCGAAGCTGGCGAGGGCCGCATTATCCAGAACAGTTCGGTGCTGGGATTTGTATCGCTGGCCTACCGGGGCGCCTACAACGCCAGCAAATATGCGCTGGAGGGGCTCTATGACACGCTGCGCCTGGAACTGGCCGGCAGCAATATTCACGCGATATTGATTGAACCCGGCCCCATTACCAGCCGCTTCCGCGAAAACGCCTTCGCCGCCTATCAGCGCAATATCGACGTCGAACACAGCGCCCACCGGGAAGCCTACCTGGCCACCGAAAAACGTCTGCGCCAGAAGGGACCGGCAGCGCCTTTCACCCTGCCTGCCGATGCCGTAGTGGAAAAACTGCTCACCGCACTCACACACCCCCGCCCGAAGCCCCGCTACTACGTGACCTTTCCTACCGTGTTGTTTGGTACGTTGAAACGGCTGCTGACCAGCCGCGCACTGGACAGAATTCTGCTAAAAGTATCCCGGGACGAACAAGAGAAGCCCCGGCCATAAAAAAACCCGCCATCATGGCTGATAGCGGGCCTTCTGCTTTTGAACAAAAACAGATCAGAAGTTCAGGCGGATACCACCGAAATATTCGTTAATGTCACCACCGAAACTGGCATTTGCAGTTGCCGAAAAGGCTTTGGTGAACTTGAATACGGCGCCCACCGTTCCAAAATCATTGTCCACATCGCCTGCGGCATATTTGTAGCCGGCATCAAGTTCCAGCTTCTTCAACGCCTTGAAGCGAACACCCGTGGCATAGATCGGACCGGTATCGATATTCGTTGAACTGTTGCTGTTGATATAGGCATTGAAGGCCAATACCTCGCCGAACACGTCCAGCTTCTTCATCACCGGGTAATGCAATTGGCCACCATAACGAAATTCGGTTCTGTCCTGATTGTCACCAGGCACATCATCGGTATTGCCGCGCAGGAACCCGGCCCGTAATGCCATGTACTTGAATATGCCAAACGAGGCATCAATGCGCCCGCTGCTGACATCGATCCCGTTGTCGCCATCGGTAAACTGATACCCCACATCGGCGTAGCTGTAATTGAAACCTTTTGCCACCACTGCGGCCGGAGACAGGGCAAGCAGCAGCGAGCCGGCAAGCACAGTCGCCAGGGTTTTGTGTAATGTCATATTTCCTCCTCCATGCTATTTTTATGTTCTGGCGTGCGCCAAAGACCGGCCCATACTACGGATTCACCAGTTTTCCTTCAAGCACGAATATCCATCAGAATGCCGTCCCTGGCTCTGGAATCAGGCGGCGCTGGCTTGCGTCTCGCCCTTGCGAAACACCAGCGCGTCACCCTCGACATCCACCTGGATGACCTCTCCAGGCTGGAAACGGCCCGCCAGGAGCGCCTGGGCCAGCGGATTTTCCAGCTGCTGCTGGATGGCCCGCTTGAGCGGCCGTGCACCGTACACCGGGTCGAAACCGGCCTCACCGAGCCTGTCGAGCGCCGCCTCTGACAACTCCAGCCCAAGGTCGTGCTCGGCAAGCCGTTGCCGTAAATAGCCGACCTGGATAGTGGTAATGGCGCGAATCTGCTCCCGACCCAGCGGGTGGAAGACCACCACATCGTCGATGCGGTTGATGAACTCGGGCCGGAAATGCCCCGCCACCACCTCCATGACGGCGGATTTCATCCTGTCATAGTTTTCTTCGCCCGCCAGCTCCTGGATCAGTTGACTACCAAGATTTGACGTCATCACGATGACCGTATTGCGGAAATCCACGGTACGGCCCTGGCCGTCGGTCAGACGCCCGTCATCGAGCACCTGTAACAGCACGTTAAACACATCCGGGTGGGCTTTTTCCACCTCGTCCATCAAAATCACTGAATAGGGTTTACGCCGTACTGCCTCGGTCAGGTAACCGCCTTCCTCATAACCGACGTAACCGGGCGGTGCGCCAATCAGCCGCGCCACGGAGTGTTTCTCCATGAACTCGGACATATCGATACGCACCATGGCTTCTTCCGTATCGAACAGGAACTCGGCCAGCGCCTTGGTCAACTCGGTCTTGCCGACACCGGTCGGGCCGAGGAACAGGAACGAACCATTGGGTCGGTTGGGATCGGACAGCCCGGCGCGGGAACGACGAATGGCATCCGAAACCGCTTTCACCGCTTCGTTCTGGCCAACCACGCGTTTGTTTAAACCTTCTTCCATGCGCAGTAGCTTGTCGCGTTCGCCTTCGAGCATCTTGGAAACCGGGATACCCGTCCACTTGGACACCACTTCAGCGATTTCTTCCTCTGTGACATTGTTGCGCAACAGCGTCATTTCCTGCATTTCCGCCTGGGATGCCATATCCAGCTGCTTGACCAACTCGGGAATGCGGCCGTACTGCAATTCACCGGCACGCGCCAGGTCACCGGCGCGCTGCGCCGTTTCCAGCTCCATGCGCGCGCGTTCCAGTTCTTCCTTGATATGGGAGCTACCCTGCACGGCGGCCTTCTCGGCCTTCCAGATTTCTTCCAGGTCGGAATACTCGCGTTCCAGCTTGTCGATTTCCTCCTGCAGATTGGCGAGCCGTTTCACCGAGGCTTCGTCGGTTTCCTTGTTCAGGGCTTCGCGCTCGATCTTGAGCTGGATCAGGCGACGCTCCAGCTTGTCCAGCTGTTCCGGCTTGGAATCAATTTCCATACGAATGCGCGATGCGGCCTCATCAATCAGGTCGATCGCCTTGTCAGGCAGCTGCCGATCGGCGATATAGCGATGCGACAGGGTCGCCGCCGCCACAATGGCCGGGTCGGTAATATCCACACCGTGGTGAACCTCGTAGCGCTCTTTCAGACCCCGCAGGATAGCGATGGTGTCTTCCACCGTCGGCTCATCCACCAGCACTTTCTGGAAGCGGCGCTCCAGTGCGGCGTCTTTCTCGATATACTTGCGGTATTCGTCCAGCGTCGTGGCGCCCACGCAATGCAGCTCGCCGCGTGCCAGCGCCGGCTTGAGCATATTGCCTGCGTCCATGGCGCCCTCGGCCTTGCCGGCACCGACCATGGTGTGCAACTCGTCGATGAACAGGATAATCTGGCCTTCCTGCCGGGATAAATCATTGAGGACCGCCTTCAGGCGTTCCTCGAACTCGCCACGAAACTTGGCGCCGGCAATCAGGGAACCCATATCCAGGCTCAGCAGGCGTTTGTTTTTCAGTCCCTCGGGGACTTCCCCGTTGATGATGCGCTGCGCCAGTCCCTCGACAATAGCGGTCTTGCCCACCCCGGGTTCACCAATGAGTACCGGGTTATTCTTGGTGCGACGCTGCAACACCTGCACCGTGCGACGAATCTCGTCATCACGGCCAATGACCGGGTCGAGCTTGCCCTGTTCGGCGCGCTCGGTCAGATCGATGGTATATTTTTCCAGCGCCTGGCGCTGATCCTCGGCATTCGGGTCATCGACCTTCTGTCCGCCACGGACATTCTCAATTGCCTTCTCGATCAAATCCTTGCTAGCGCCTGCCGTGCGTAGCGTTTTGCCAAGCTCACCTTTGTCCTCAACGGCCGCCAGTACAAAAAGTTCGGAAGAGATGTACTGGTCACCACGCTTCTGCGCCAGCTTGTCGGTCAGGTTGAGCAGGCGTGTCAGGTCATTGGAAATGTGGACATCGCCCGCAGTACCTTCCACCGTGGGCAGACGATCCAGCCATTCACTCAGGTGCGAACGCAGCAGGTTGGCATTGACGCCGGCCTGGGTCAGCAGGTGGCGAACACTGCCGCCCTCCTGGTCCAGCAACGCCACCATGACGTGTACAGGCTCGATATAGTTGTGGTCGCGACCGACAGCGATGCTCTGCGCATCGGCCAGCGCCATCTGGAACTTGGAAGTGAGTTTATCCATCCGCATGATCCGGGTTCTCCCATTGGAAATCTTTGATGGAACAGCATATGGGGGGCCAACCGCCTGTTTTCAAGCTATTCAGCCTAACGGGCTATTTGTAGTTTTTGCGCTGAAACAAATCCTGGCGACGACTGACCAGCCGGTCGAGAAACAGCAGACCGTCGAGATGATCCAGTTCGTGCTGGATGGCGCGCGCCTCGAAGCCCTCCATGTCAAAGGATAGCGGATTACCGTCACGGTCGAAGGCATCGAGGTGAATTTTTTCCGCGCGCAGCACGTTCCCGGTGTAATCCGGCACCGACAGGCAGCCTTCACGGCCCAGTACATGCCCTTCCCACTCGGTGATTTCCGGGTTAATCAGGATCAGGTGACCGTGACTGGCGGTTTTCTTGCGTCCGGAGACATCAACAATCAGCACGCGTTCCAGCCAGCCGGTCTGCGCTGCGGCAATACCCACAGCGCCGGGACCCGCCAGCCGGGTCGCTTCCAGTGTGTCAATCTTTTCCTGCAAGGCGCCATCGAATGCCTGTACCGGCGCGGATATCCGGCGCAGACGTTCATCGGGATACACCAGAATATCGAGAACCGACACGCTTCAGCCAATCAGGGTTTCAATGGGCTGGACATCGACCTTGACGCCATCGGTCTGCAGCGGCGCCAGGGCTTGCTGGATGGCCTCGACACCCTGTGCCGCCACGCCCTCGATTTGCAGGATATAGATGGGTTCCGCCTCACCGCCACCGACGTCGGACTCAAGGTCGAGAATATTCAGTCCGGCCTGGGCCGCGAGCGTGGTCACGCGGGAGACAATACCGACGCGATCCGCGCCGTGTACCAGGATGCGCACGTCCGGCACGGGCCGCTGATGCAGGCCGGCCTGCACGGCATCAATGTGCAACACCAGCGACAGGGTCGCCAACACAGGCTCCAGCGCTTCACGCAAGCCGGTCTCGCCCGCCTCACTCTGTACCAGCATCATCACGGTAAAGTTATCCCCCAGGCGAATCATCGAAGTCTCGCCAAGGTTGCAGCCGGCCCCGGACAAGGCCGATGTCACCTTCGCAACTATGCCCGGTTGATCCTTGCCAACCAGCGTCAACATATACCAGTGCGTCATCAGAACCACCTTTCCCCGAAACGGACCCGACTATAATCACTCTCCGGGTCAATAGACAAGGAATCCATGCCCCCTGAAGTGACCATTAACCGTGCAACGATGAATTCGCCAGGTAAATGAACCCCACACCTGCACCAATCAGCAGGATCTGTTTGACTGTGGCGCTGAATTCGGCACGCTTGTGCAGGCCCGGGATAAGATCGGCAACGGCCACATAAATAAAACTCGATGCGGCAACGGCCAGTACATAGGGCAACACCGGTTGCATGGCGTTGAGGCTGTAATACGCCAGTACACCACCTATGATGGTTGTCAGGCTGGACAGCACATTAAACAGGAAAGCGCGTGAGGTGCTGAAACCACTGTGCAGCAACACCGCGAAATCCCCCACTTCCTGCGGGATCTCGTGTGCGGCTACCGCCAATGCCGTGACAACGCCCAGGTGAATATCGGTCAGGAACGCCGCACCGATCAGAATGCCATCAATGAAGTTGTGCATGCTGTCACCGATCATAATCAGGGTACCGGCGGCCTGATGCGTGTGACCGTGGGTATCCGGTTGGTGAATCTCGCACGCCTCGTTGTGACAATGGCGCCACAGCACCAGCTTTTCCAACAGGAAAAATCCGAACAGGCCAAACAGCACGGCCGCCATGATGCTGTGATAATCGCCATCATGAACACTTTCCAGCGCGTGCGGTAACAGCCCCAGCAGGGCCGCGCCCAGCATAGCGCCGATGGCAAAACTCACCGCGTGCGGTAATACCCGGCTACGGGTTTTTTCCGGCAACAGCAGGAATAGAGCGGCCGCCAGCACGCTGAGTACGCCACCCACCAGGGTAAACACCAGTATCCATTGTAATAAGGTCATGTATTTATCCGTTTGAGGAAATACCTAAAAACTTTTCATTATGCCCAAAGTGCATTTTTTGCGTAGGAGCTTCATGCGCGTAGCCAGATCAGCGACGCCATACGACCGGTCACCCCCTCA
>CAYYAP010000008.1:26993-38517 GCA_964469575.1 uncultured Thiohalobacter sp. | reverse complement strand
ATATAAGTCGATGCCTATCTCTTATAGCACTCGATACACCCTTATCAGTCTGGCACGGTAGGACAAGTCGGCAATCGGATCAGGAATGCGGCAGGCGACCGACGGGTGCTACCGGGCCGGAGCGCTTGTCTGGTGGGGCAATGTTTGTGATTGCGGGTGTGGCTTCGTGGGGCTACTTTTTGGCCATGGTCTTGTGGTATGGCGTGTTTGTTGGATTTTCCTGTTACAGACAAGGATTTATCCGGTTTACCCGGAGGGCGGTGGAACCTATAATTAGCGGCTTCATTTCCGACCCGACCACGGTGCCTGCATGCTGCGCATTACCGAACACGCTCTGACTTTCGACGATGTCCTGCTTTTACCCGCCCATTCGGCGGTGATGCCCAGGGATGTCGGCCTGAAAACGCGGCTGACGCGCGAGATTGAGCTGAATATCCCGCTGATTTCGGCGGCCATGGATACGGTGACCGAGGCGAACCTGGCAATTGCCATGGCGCAGGAGGGCGGGATCGGTATTGTCCACAAGAATATGACCATCGAGCAGCAGGCCGGGCAGGTGCGGCGGGTGAAGAAGTACGAGAGCGGGGTGATTCAGGACCCGATCACGGTATCACCCGACGCCAGCATCCGTGAAGTGCTGGAACTCACCC
The DNA here is from genome assembly GCA_964469575.1 of uncultured Thiohalobacter sp. Lineage (GTDB taxonomy): Bacteria > Pseudomonadota > Gammaproteobacteria > DSM-19610 > DSM-19610 > Thiogranum. The sequence continues at coordinate 37,867 of CAYYAP010000008.1, read as the reverse complement.
GGCTGCACGGCATTTCCGGGGTGCCGGTGGTGGAGGGCGACAAGCTGGTGGGGATTATCACCAACCGCGATACGCGTTTCGAAACGCGTTTTGATGCGCCGGTGGCGACGGTGATGACCGGTGGTGACAAACTGGTCACCGTCAGGGAAGGCGCCGAGCGGGATGAAGTGATTCGTTTGCTGCACCAGCACCGCATTGAAAAAGTGCTGGTGGTGGATGATGCTTACCGCCTGCGTGGTCTGATTACGGTGAAAGATATCCAGAAGGCCAGTGACAAGCCCGATGCCTGCAAGGATGATCAGGGCCGTTTGCGCGTGGGCGCGGCGGTGGGCGTGGGCGAGGGTACGGATGAGCGTATTGATGCACTGGTGACTGCCGGGGTCGATGTGGTGGTGGTCGATACGGCGCACGGCCATTCCCAGGGCGTGCTGGACCGGGTCAGCTGGGTGCGCAAGCACTATCCCGACCTGCAGATTATTGGTGGCAACATCGCCACGGCCGCCGCGGCGCGCGCGCTGGTGGATGCGGGTGCGGATGCCGTCAAGGTCGGCATAGGCCCGGGTTCGATCTGTACGACGCGTATCGTTGCCGGTGTCGGTGTGCCGCAGGTGACGGCCGTGGCCAATGTGGCGCACGAACTGAAAGGCAGCGGTGTTCCGCTGATCGCCGATGGCGGTATCCGTTTTTCCGGCGACATGGCCAAGGCCATTGTGGCAGGCGCCTGGTCGATTATGGTCGGCAGCATGTTTGCCGGTACCGAGGAAGCGCCGGGCGAGGTCGAGTTGTACCAGGGGCGTTCCTACAAGTCCTATCGCGGTATGGGTTCGCTGGGCGCGATGGCGTCGCAGACCGGCTCCAGTGACCGTTATTTCCAGGAAGGCAGCGAGGCCGACAAGCTGGTGCCGGAAGGCATCGAGGGTCGCGTGCCTTACAAGGGGCCTTTACAGCCGGTGATCCACCAGTTGATGGGTGGCCTGCGTTCCAGCATGGGCTATACCGGCTGTGCCTCGATTGAAGACATGCGCACCAAACCGGAATTCGTTCGCGTAACCGGTGCGGGCATGGCCGAGAGCCACGTACACGATGTGCAGATCACCAAGGAAGCACCCAATTATCGCTCCTGAGCGGTTTCCGCGACCGTGCGTCGCAACCAACACGGAATCACACTGTGTCTGAACACGATATCCATTCCCACCGCATCCTGATTCTCGATTTTGGCTCCCAGTACACCCAGCTGATTGCGCGCCGCGTGCGCGAGATTGGCGTGTACTGTGAAATTCATCCCTGGGATATGGACGCAGAGGATCTGCGCATCTTCCACCCGCACGGCATCATCCTGTCCGGCGGCCCCGAAACGGTGACCGAAGGTGAAGCGCCCGCTGCACCGGCATTGGTGTTCGAACTGGGCGTGCCGGTGCTGGGTATCTGCTACGGCATGCAGACCCTGGCGGCGCAACTCGGCGGCAAGGTCGAGAATGCCGATCACCACGAATACGGTTACGCGCAGGTCCGCGCGCGTGGCCATACCCGCCTGCTTGACGCGATCGAGGATCACACCAGTGATGAAGGCTACGGTCTGCTGGACGTGTGGATGAGCCACGGCGACCGTGTTGTCGAGATGCCGTCCGGCTTCAAATTGATGGCAAGTACGGAGTCGGCGCCGGTTGCCGGTATGGCCGATGATGAACGCGGTTACTACGGCGTACAGTTCCACCCGGAAGTCACGCACACCCGTCAGGGTGAACGCATCCTGCAGCGTTTCATTGTCGATATCTGTGGCTGCGAAGCCCTGTGGACGCCGGGCAATATTGTTGAAGAAAGTATCAAGGCCGTGCGTGAACAGGTCGGTGATGAAGAAGTGCTGCTGGGTCTGTCTGGTGGCGTGGACTCTTCGGTGGTCGCGGCGTTGTTGCACAAGGCGATTGGCGACCAGCTGACCTGTGTATTTGTCGATAACGGTCTGCTGCGTTACCAGGAAGGCGACCAGGTGATGGCAACCTTCGCCGAGCACATGGGTGTGCGCGTTATCCGTGTCGATGCGGAAAAGCGTTTCCTCGATGCGCTGGGCAGTGAGTCTGATCCAGAGAAAAAACGTAAGATCATCGGCAACCTGTTTATTGAGGTGTTCGAGGAACAGGCGGGCAAGCTGAAGAATGCCCAGTGGCTGGCGCAGGGGACGATCTACCCGGACGTGATCGAATCCGCCGGCGCTAAAACCGGCAAGGCGCACCTGATTAAATCCCACCACAACGTCGGTGGCCTGCCCGAGCACATGAAACTCAAACTGCTTGAACCGCTGCGTGAGTTGTTCAAGGACGAAGTGCGCAAGCTGGGTGTTGAGCTGGGTCTGCCCTACGACATGGTGTATCGCCATCCTTTCCCGGGACCGGGGCTGGGTGTGCGTATTCTGGGTGAGGTCAAAAAAGAATACGCGGATATCCTGCGCCTCGCCGATCATATTTTTATCGAGGAACTGCGCAAGCAGGACCTGTACGACAAGACCAGTCAGGCCTTTGCCGTGTTTTTGCCGGTCAAGTCAGTGGGTGTTACCGGTGACGGGCGGCGTTATGACTACGTGGTGGCGTTGCGTGCCGTCGAGACGATTGATTTCATGACAGCGCGCTGGGCACACCTGCCGTATGAGTTTCTCGATCATGTGTCTCGCCGCATTATCAACGAGATTTCCGGTATTTCTCGTGTCACCTATGATATTTCTGGTAAGCCGCCGGCGACGATTGAGTGGGAGTGACTGGTATTGGCAGGCAATGTCTGGCACTGGCTGGTATTTCGGCGGAGGCTTCAAGATTTCGCAGTCAGGCGATAGACTGTACAAACATACAGTATTGCAAGGACGACCTGAGCGTTAGCGAAGAAGTGCTGAATGAAACCCGAAGGGGTTCTACAGTGCGTGGATCATGGTCCACGTGGCGGCGAGGACGGCCAGCCGGGACCGGGATGCCAGCCGTTACCAGCGTCACCGGCCCGAGCAGACCCTTCTCTATACGCTTCCTGTTTGCCACACGACCGGCAATTGGGTCGGCGCTCAATCTCAACATCAACTTCCTCAAGCGGGTTTTCAATATCGATATCGAGACCTGGAGCGAATGCGGCGGCACCGTAAAGATCATCGCCTGCATCGAGGATCCAGTAGTTTTCAAGAAGATCCTTGATCGCCTGAAGGAAAAGGGCGAATGCCAGGACGCGGGTCGGTTACGCGAGAGTTGCGGCCTGCCTCAAACGACCTTATTCGACTAAGAGAAGATCCGTTTGTGAACCACAGGGACGTTGCCGACGACACCGGGCAAGCGTGGCGTTCGGCTGCCAGTTTGGTTTGGACGGATCACAGGGTCGAAATCCGGCCGATTTCGCCGCTTGAGCCACCGCATCTGCTGAAATTGACCACGCCTGGCCGCGAAACGGCCGTGTTGCTTCGGGGTGGTTTTTCAACGAAAAGGGGGTTTATACTTCCTATACTCTAGAGCTTGAAAAGGAGGCAAACTCGGGAAGCTATATATAGTCGCGAAGAGTATCTTGTTGGTGTGCGCGCCCCCACGGTCTCTGACGTGGTAAAAGAAATCGCCTTTCTGTAATCAGTGAGGTGCTGTGGGCCGCATTGTTCCTGTACACACTGTCCGCAGGAGATGCTTATGAATATTCCGATTTATGTGCAGGTGATCATCTGGGGCTTCGGCCTGGCAGTAATTCTTGGTGCCGTTATTAACAAAACCGGTTTTTGTACCATGGGGGCGGTTTCGGATTTTGTCAGTATGGGGCATAGCGGACGGTTGCGGGCCTGGGTGTTTGCCGGCACTGTTGCCATGTCGGGTGTATTGATCATGGAAGCGGCAGGTATGGTCGATTTGCACAGCACCATGCCACCCTATCGGACCTCCAACTTTGACTGGCTTCGCTATCTGCTGGGTGGAACCCTGTTTGGTGTGGGCATGACCCTGTCGAGCGGTTGTGTGAACAAGACCCTGATCCGCATCGGTGGCGGCAATATGAAATCGCTGGTAGTGCTGTTATTCGGTGGGATCATGGCCTATCTGATGACCATGACGGACTTTTATCACTATGCCTTTCACAGCTGGATAAACCCGACCAGCATCGAGCTGGCTCGTTTTGGTATTGACAGTCAACAAATCACGACAATAATCGCGGGGCTGGCCGGTGTGCCGGATAGCGGGCTTTTCCACGGGACGGTCGGCGGGCTTGTTGTGCTGGCACTGCTGTACTGGATATTCCGCTCACGGGACTTTTATGGCTATGCGGACAACGTGCTGGGTGGGCTGAGTGTCGGCCTGCTGGTACTGGCCGCCTGGTACCTTACCGGTGGACCTTTGGGACAGGCGGCCATAGAGGAAGCCAGTTTCATGGATACCCCGCCGGTGGGGGTGGGCGTGATGTCCTTCACCTTCGTCAACCCGATGGGGGAGACCCTCAATTATCTGGTGCATCCCACGAATCTGGCCCTGTTCAATTTTGGTGTGGCCATATTACTGGGTGTCATCGCCGGTTCCTTCCTGTATTCCGTGGTAACGCGGAAATTCCGTATCGAATGGTTTACTTCGGTGGCGGATTTCTTTCGGCACGTGACGGGCGGTGTGCTGATGGGCACCGGTGGCGTGTTGGCCATGGGTTGTACCATTGGCCAGGGAGTCACCGGCGTCTCAACAATGGCGTTGGGTTCGGGTTTGGCGTTTATCTCTTTTATCTTCGGTGCGGCGCTTACCATGAAGTTTGAATACTACAGCATGCTTTATGAGGGAAAAGCGGGTTTCGCTACCATTTTGGTCACGTCACTGGCCGATATGCATCTGTTACCGCACAGCGCCAAGAAACTTACACAGACATAGCGGAATCGTATTCTTTCCAGTGCGACTGTTTCCCGGACTTGAGGGTTCCTGCATCGGGGATCTGCAAGGCAGTGCTGAGAGTACCCCTAAGTGTTTCCCGATCCCACGGCTGACTGCTTCAGGGCCTTCAGGAAATGGCGTATACGCCTGGCATTGGTACCCGCATCACTGCTGGTACCGCCGGATCGTGATGTCGAACGCATATCCACCCTGCTGCTATTTGCCGTCAGGGCCGTGATGTGAATAACCACGTCATCGCTGAAGCCAAACCAGAATGTTTTCGCTGTTGCTTCTATATGCAGGTCTTCACGGCTGGGACTCCACAGTTGCCAGCCTTGTTTGCGAACCAGCTCCAGTGCAAGGTCATAGGCCCTGGTTGCGGCTATCGGCAGGATCAGGGGTTTGATATCCGGGTACGCTTCCTGTTGCCAGGTGGCTGTTTCAAAACCACCATAGACGCGTGAATTGGGCGCGTTCCAGAAGTCAGGCGGGTTCTCTGTATTTGTGGTGATATCACTGATCGGGGGTAAATTAACCTTGACATCTTTCCACATTTGCAGGTAGGTGATCAATGAACCAACGATGAGAACACCGACCAGGCTCAGCGTGAAGCCACGCCATTTCCCGCCGGGTCGTGCGGCTATGAGGCCGGTCAGGCACAACAGCGAGGAAAACGCCCCGGAATAGGCAGCCCATTTCACGATGGTGACGGCGTCCTCAAAATTCCACCATCCCATACGGCTTCCCAGCGGCCCTGACATGGCGGCAAGCAGGGATAGCACGACCAGAGCAAAGCCCGCGATGGCAGGTTTAAAGACGGGTTTTATTTGTTTGTGGCTGTTCATTGTGTCGCGTGCCGGATCACCTTTTCAGCAGTAATGCACGTGCCACGTGCCTCGGGCAGCGTCCACACCCACAAGCCGGTGAATAGCGCAAACAGAGCGCCGAGGGCAAGGTTGAATGCTGTACCCATGGTGGTATTGCGGATTCGTGTTGGAAACAGTTCGGCGAAGATCGGCCCGTAGCCGGAGAAATTGCCCGTGCCGACGCCGACGAAGAACATGCACAGCAGGATGAGTAACGGTATCTGCGCCAGTGCTGACCAGAACCAGGTCACGGCCAGCAACCAACTGATCGGCCGAACTTGTCACTGCACTGTCCAGGCGCAGGTGAGTGTCGCGCCAGCGATCTTCTCCGAACGCCCGGCGCGAATTCTCCCTGTGAATATTGAAACCGCCCACATAATCGACTTCGCCATCTACCACCAGCAGCTTGCGGTTGTTGCTACGGTTGTAGCGCAGGGGATCACGGCAGCGACAGCTACCCGCGTCATCTCGTGACTCAATATTACCCGGATGCATGGCATTTACCCTGTTCTGCTAAAAGCATAGCAGAGGGTGGCTCTCATAATCTATAACGATTGCAAGTTTTTCACCTGTATTTACCAAAGTTCCCTGCGTGAAGACTCAGTGCTTCATTTTCGGCAATCTCGCTGAATCGCTCCAGATCATCCGGTTCGATATTTTTTTTGGCCCATTTGGATATGCGGTTAAAAGCCGCTTTTTTGTCCAGTCGCTCAAGCACGACTGCTCTGACGATTTGTTGCAAGGCAGAGCGGTGCTTTAATCGGAAGGGATCAGGTTCGCCGAGTGACTGTCTGATCGCTGTGTAACGTGCAGTTGAGCGCTCGTATGCCCAGATGAATACATCCTTGAGCAGGTAAATCTGACTCAGCTCGTACATGCCGAGCATCGCTTCAGCGTATGTCTTTACTGGGACTTCAGTGAAAGAGATCGGCATCAGGTTCGATTTGATCAAAGGTATATTCGCGGCGAGGCGCGAGACGCGTTTATTCACATCATCTACAGCCGCTTTTGCAGTCTTTCATCGTTCAAAGTAAGAAATTTCCCAAGTGATGGCTGGCAACAACCAGGGCATAAACCCATGCGTCAATGGGTGCTCAGCATCCAGTTTCCACAGCGGCCATACCCGCCTGTTGGACGTGTGGATGAGTCACGGCGACCGGGTTGTCGAGATGCCGCCCGGCTTCAAATTAATGGCGAGTACGGACGCGGCGCCGGTTGCCGGTATGGCCGATGATGAACGAGGCTACTACGGCGTACAGTTCCACCCGGAAGTCACACACACCCGTCAGGGTGAACGCATCCTGCAGTTTTATTGTCGATATCTGCGGTTGTGAGACGTTATGGACGCCGGGGCTGGGTGTGCGATGAGCACCAGCGGTTTTTCAACGAAAAGGGGGTTTATACTTCCTATACCCAATCAGGGTCGGGGGGTAAGCAATGAAAAGCACGCTGTTGTTGATTGCATCTGCGCTATTTCTGAATCTGCTTGGAAGTGCTGTTGGCTTCAGTATGGAACCCCTAAAATCTGAAGGCGCCATGAAAAAATTTCGCAAACCGGTCCAAGAAATATCCAGTGCTGCTTTGAAAGAGAAAGGACGCCTGCGCGGCCCCGGGGATTACCGTCGATGGCTCAGGGTGGACTTCCGGAAACGTTATTATGAATTGCATATTTCTTCCTCCTATGATCCCTCAAAACCGGTACCGGTTGTTCTGGTATTTCACGGGGGAGGAAGTGATCCGGGTGCGGTCCGTTATGAATCCGGTATGGATGAGACAGCCGACAAAAATGGCTTTATCGTTGTATATCCAGCTGGCACTAATAAACGGTTATTTCTGAGAACTCGTTTGCTTCTCTGGAATGATGGGCGGCCTTTTAAAAATGGGACATACAGTAAGGTCAATGATGTGAAATTTGTGAATTCTTTGCTGGATGAATTGGAAAAGACCTTCGCTGTTGACAGAAAACGTATTTTTGCATGTGGCTATTCGAATGGAGCGCAGTTTACTTACGTGTTGGCCAAACGGCTTACCAATAGGATCGCCGCTATCTCAACGGTTGCGGGTCAGCATCCCGTCAAAGATGAGTTCGCCCCAGTGCCGTTGAGGCCTATATCCATTATGCAGTTCTCGGGGAAGGAAGATCGACTTGGACCCTATGATGGCGGCAGTCCACCTGAGGCCGCGGGACTGAAGACGAAATTGAAGCCTGTGACGGAGGCCATTGAATCCTGGGCCAAATTCGACCAATGTCCTGCCCAGCCGGAAGTAAAAAGGGTTGGTAAGGCGGTCATGAATCGGTATGGACCTTGTAAGGATAATACCGAGGTTATTCTCTGGACGCTCGAAAATGGCGGGCATACCTGGCCGGGTGGCAATGTCGTACCAAATGTAGAAATATTAGGGCTCGGAAGTCTGGGAAATGTCAACAGAGATATCCATGCATCGGATCTCATGTGGGATTTTTTCCGGAAGCATCCCTTGCAATAAGGCGGCAGCGTGATGGCATTAACGGGACGCGGATTCAACTTTGAAGTGCAACGGTTAACGAAGTCCCGATATTGAAATCGACTACAAGGCTGATAAGCAGGCAAAGAGTAAAACACTCGACTTTGCCGACATCGATACGCGCAAAGTTATTTTTTCCGAAATTCAGTCACGCCTGAGTAGTAAGTTTACCTGCATGACGGAACAGTACACTATCATGCGCGCAGTTTACGCACCGTTAATGACATTCACTGTACTGGCATTGATTACCTGGGTGTTGTACGGCGTGACAGTTACGATTGCTGGCAGTGGGGAAGCCGGTTTCAGCGGCCGACACAGCGGTATGAAGCGGCTTATTTACTGGGTACTGGAAATGTTAGGCCCGACGGGCGTACTGGTCTTCGGTGGACTGTTAATGCTATTCGCCGTATTGGTTTTGGTCAAGCGGGTGAAGCAACCGCCGCTCATCATCACCCTCAAAGAGGGTGAACAAAAGCCCGGCAGAATTATGGGTACTGTCATGAAATACGGTGTTATGGCTGGCATATGGTGTCTGTTCGCGCCCGGTGTCTTTGCTGCTGTCATATCCTGAGATGGGTGAGATGGGGACAGACCCCGATTAACGATTCTGTGTTTTGATCCGTTTAACTTGCCCGATCTGTCTCGCTGTGACCAAACGGGCATCGTGGTTGCCCCAGGCATTACGTTCATAGCTGATAATATCTGCAATTGACGGGTTGTCCAGCGAGGCGCCGAACGCCGGCATACGACCGTTGCCTCCGCCGTGAATCACTTTGGCAATATGTGCGTTCACCGGCCCGGTGACCACGGCGCTGCCTTTAAGCGCAGGCGCACCCAGTGTCATCTGTCCTTGGCCGGAGCTTAAATGGCAAGCGGCACATTTTTGCCGATAGAGCCGGTACCCGCGTTCCAGCTGCCGGATTTGTGCCGGGCGCCACACAGTCACATCCCAGCGCACCGCTGCGGTCTGTTCGTTGTCCTGGTGACCGCAACCTGCTTGCAGGCAGCTTGCCAGGAGTATGGCCACACACTTCAGTTTCATTTGCCTGAGGCCATAAAGAACTGTCACTGATCAGCCTGCCTCAGTATCGCTGCCTTGTGCGCGACACACTGTTGATATTTCTTTTCCACCTGTTTTAGATCTTCACTACGGGTGGCAGCGCCTCCTTTCCTGTTGGGCCGTTGCGGGGGCGCTTCTCGCACGCAGTCTTTGCGCGCCTGTTCGATATAGGCGCGTTGCGATTCTACCGCTTTAGTTCCAGCTTTCGGGGAAACCGGGGAGCCAGTAATTTCGACACAGGTGTAAGTGCTATCCGCATTCAGGTCGCAATCAAGTACAATGCCGAAGGATGACACGGGAAATACTACGCAGGTAAAAACAAGCCACCAGACAGGACGCTTCACGGGCACCACCCTCGATATGATTGATCCAACAATACCTGCCATTGTAAACATAGCCTGGCAATCCCGTCACTCAGGTTTCTGAGTTCGTATGCCTGGGTATTTTACAATTTATGGTATTTTCCATGGTATCGATGCGTTGGAGGCCGGAAAATATTCGTCAATACTGGACTTTTGCAGGCTATTTACAATCGAATGGGAATAGATGAAGACATCCACTGGATGAAGTACGCACTGTCGCTGGCGCAGCAGGCTGCGGCAGAAGACGAAGTACCCGTCGGTGCCGTAGTCGTGCGCGAAGGGGAGCTTCTCGGCGAAGGCTGGAACCGCCCCATCTCCACCAACGACCCCACTGCGCATGCCGAGATCATGGCGTTGCGCGATGCTGCGCAACGCGAAAATAACTACCGCCTGAGCGGTGCCACCCTCTACGTCACCCTGGAGCCCTGCCTGATGTGCGCCGGTGCAATGATTCACGCGCGCATCGGCCGTCTTGTGTTTGGCGCCAGCGATCCCAGGAGGGGCGCTGTCAATAGTACCGCGCATGCTTTCGAAACGCAGGGATTGAATCACCGCGTTGAGGTGGAGGGCAGCGTACTGGCGGCGGAGTGCGCGGAGGTGTTGCGGGAATTCTTTCGGGACAGGCGCGGGGGCTAAAAATCCCCGTGTTGGCAGTTCAGCAGGTTGGCGCGTACGATATCTGCTACGCTATACCGGCACAATCGAATCACCCCTCACCGCATATGTTTCACGGAGGAAACCATGCGTAGCTTTCCCGGCCCCGCCATTGCGGCCATACTTTCCATCGTATCAATACTGACGCCCACAGCGCGCGCCAGTGTGTATCGTTGTATTGGCGAAGATGGACATATCAGTTACCAACAGATTCGCTGTGACAGTGAAGCCAGACCAATCCGCCTCAAGGACAGGCAAAGCGGCTTGTCCGCCCTGCGTCCAGGTGAAAAAGCCTTGCTGAACCACTACCGCAAAAAAGATGCCGAGCGCTATCGCAAGCACCGGGGCGGGGGTCGTAAATCCAGCAAAGACGCCAGGGTCTGTCAGGAAAGGAAAGCACAACTGGAAGCGGTTCGGGCAAAGTTACGTCGTGGTTATACCCTGAAGGAAGATGCCGCGTTGCACCGCAAGCGTGATGATACGCAGGCCTACCTGCGGAAATTCTGCTTCTGAGTCGGGTCGAACAGCGAGTTGGGGTGGAACAAATCAGCACAAATCGGGGTCAGCAAAT
>CAYYAP010000008.1:12300-26893 GCA_964469575.1 uncultured Thiohalobacter sp. | reverse complement strand
CGGGGTCCAAATCGGGGTCCAAATCGGGGTCCAAATCGGGGTCCAAATCGGGGTCCAAATCGGGGTCAGAACGCAATTATTGCTAATATTAGAGGAATCTGTGTTCTGACCCCGGTTTACGGTTTGCAGGTGTACCTGCAGATTGAGGCTGAGTCATTCGAGCAGTAGCACAGACGAAATTTCCCCCGTGCTCAGGCCGCTTTCCTGTGTGTGGATACGCCAATCAGTCCCAGTATGCCGGAAACAAACAACCAGCCAGCGGCTGGAACAGGGACCGGCGACGCCGTGACATTTACCGAGCCGATATAAAACTGATACTCGTTGGAGACGTAGGAACCTCCCTGGATGTTCGGATTGACGAAATCAAATGTCGTGCCGGTCAGATCGGTGGAGAAGTGACTGGTCAGGTCGTAGGTTGTTGCGGGGGCGCCGTCCACGCTCAGTTGAAAAATACCGTCGAACGTACTGTGGTGATAGCCATTGATAAAGGTGACATCAGACAGTGAAACCGGCTGGCTGAAACTCAGGCGAAGCCGCTCGTCAAACGTGACATTGTCATCGGACGACGGGCTGCACTGGTCACTTGTGGTCAGCACCTTGCACACGCCCAGCCCGGCATAGCCCGAATCCATATAGGCGTAATAGTCCTGTTTACCATCGGCGGACTGGCCGGTGGCATCCAGGGTGATGCTATCTTCGGTGTCTGTAAAGGTGGTGTAGCCTTTTTCATTTCCGTTTGCCAGGAATACGAAGTCAAAGGTAACCGCACTGGCCAGTGTGGAGCCAAACATCATGGCGGTCGCTGTGCCAACGGCAATGAGCCGGGATTTTCTTGTTAGCCACATGCGTGCAGCTGATTTAACGGGGTTTTTCATAATATCCTCCGGTGATGTTGTTATTTCGCCAGCGCCAGCGTGGGACGCTTGTTGTTAGCGGAACAGGTGGATTCTGTTGGTGAGGTTTCCGGTTCGCTTTCCAGTAGCATGCTCAGCGTGTCGAGGTCGGCAAACGACTGCCGGGTTTCCCGTTCGACCGACTCCAGCACGCCGTTCACTCTTTGCGGGTCAGTACGGTCACGGCGATAGATGCGTACGATGTAATTTTCCAAGTTGCTCTCCCGTAGTGCGTTGTTGAAACAGACTATGCGTGAGCGGGACTTACAGGAGGCTTACAGAAAGGCGTTAATGGGAAAAGTCCCTTGCCAGCGCCTGGGCGCCGGATTGACAGGGGTGGAGCAAACGGGGCTTTCCGTTCAGGAGGCGGTCGTGCGTGTTCTCAGTGATTGGTACAGCGTGAAGGTGCGGAGTGAGGGTTGTATCTGGAGTTGTACGGCGAGCTGCCTGCGACACTGGTGGAAGGCATTTAATGCCTCGGCCAGGTTTCCGGTGTCACGGTAGCAGACGATAAGATGCTGGTAGAGTGTTTCGCCAACGGGTTCTATCTCCAGGCCCTTCTGGTACAGGCGAATAGCCTGCGCCCATTCATTGTGGTTCTGCCAGACCTTGCCGGCATCAAGGATGTGCCGGAGCAGTTTGCTGCGCAGTCGTTCGCGCAGTGAAAGCATCCACGGGCGCACGGCTTCGCGTTCCAGGAAAGCGCTCTGGTAGAGCGTCAGCAGGCGCTCGCTATAACGTGATAACTGGCGCAGCACAGCCGGGTCAGCGGAGCGTGCAAGCAGACGTTCACAGTGATTGATGGTGCGTTCAAACGCCCAGACATCGACCCAGGCCATCTGGCTGTTGAGCGTGAGCCGGCGGTCGTTCAACAGAAACAGTTCTTTCATCCCGAACACCCGGCGCAAGCGATGCAGGGTAACATCGAAGGTGTTTTGCGCCTTGTCACCGTCTGTATCCGGCCAGAGTGCGGCCGCCAGGGTTTCGCTATGCACATCGCGACCACCCAGTGCGATCAGGACTTGCAGGAGTTCGAAGGGTTTGTGCTGGCGCTTTCGTGTCAGCGTCACCGGCTGGCGATGTGCCTGCACGGCAAAACGTCCGAGCGTATGAACGCGCACCGGTGGCTCGTGATGCTGCTCAGCCGGTTCCCGGCTCCAGCCGCTGACCGGGTGACGTTGGTGGAGCCGTTGTATATGACGGCCCTCCAGGTTAATGCCCATGGTAAATCTTCCCCCGACGCACTGCGTCGATGCCGGATCCGCATAATAGTTGTAGAAACTCGCGGTCTGCCGACGGTTGTTTCTTATTGTTTTTATCTTAACATTTTAATAGTAAACGGATTATTCCCGCCTATCCGTTCTGGCGAGTAAACATCCTGCGCACCACACCCTTTTTTAGGCGGTTTTTTGATCAATTGCAACCGCTCAAAGTGGGCATTTTGTCACTTATCCGGTGTTACGCATGCCACTGGCAATGGCGTTAATCGACCTTAACAGCGGTTCCATCCAGCGCGCCTGTTCGCTTTCATCGGTGTTGTCGTTGCGCACCCGGCCCAGCAGCGTAACCTGGATATGATTGAGTGGATCGAGATAAGGGTCGCGACGCGAAAGCGACAACGCCAGTGCCGGGGTATCCTCCAGCAGGCAGCGAATACCTGATACCTGGGTAACCATCCCCAGTGTCCGGTCATGTTCCGTACGAATTTGCCGGTAGATCGCCTGTGCCTGTTGCGGGTGCTCGCTCAGTGACACGTACTGCCTGGCGATATCCATTTCCGCCTTGGCCAGCGACATCTGGGTGTTGCTGAGGATGGCGCGGAAGTAGGGCCAGTCGCGGTACAGCGCACGGAGTTTCTCCAGGTTGGCTTCATCACCGCCGGCAAAACTGTGCAGGGCATGGCCAATGCCGTACCAGGCCGGCAAGGTATGGCGGGACTGCGCCCAGCCAAATACCCAGGGGATGGCGCGGATAGAGCTTTTGGAACGGTCCTGTTGTTTACGATGGCTGGGGCGGGAACCGATATTGAGCAGGCCGATTTCCGTGACTGGCGTACATTCGTAGAAGTAATCCAGCAGTCCCCCGGTGTGGTCGATCAGGCCGCGGTAGGCCTCTTCCCCGTAGCGCGCCAGTTGCGACATGATGCCGGCGTATTCACTGTCGTCGATCTTTTGTGTTTGCACCAGGTGGCGGCTGGCCTTGAGCAGGCCGGTGACCCCCATCGACAGTTCATAGATCGCTGTTTCCTCGTTACTGTATTTATAGGAGAGCACCTCGCCCTGCTCGGTAAACTTGACCTGGCCATACACCGTGCCGGCCGGTTGCGACAGTATGGCCTCGTGGGTCGGGCCGCCGCCACGACCCAGCGTGCCGCCGCGGCCGTGAAACAGGCGGCATTCCACACCATGACTGTCGGCGATGCGGATGATCTTCTGCTGTGCCTTGTACAGGCTCCAGCCGGAGGCGAGAATGCCGCCGTCCTTGCAGGAGTCGGAGTAGCCCAGCATGATTTCCTGGCGGTTGCCCGAGGCTTTTAACAAATTGACGTACACCGGCTCGTCGAGCAGGCGGGTCATGACGTCTTCGATGTGGGTCAGATCCTCGATGGTTTCGAACAGCGGGCTGATTTCGATATGGCAAAACCACTCACCATCGCGCCTGCCCGCCAGCCCGCACAACGCGGCCAGCCACATCAGTTCCAGCACATGGCTGGCGCAATGCGTCATGGAGATCACGTAGGTGCCAAAGGCCCTGGCGCTGACTTCATCGCGCATGTTAACCATGACATCGAGCACCTGCAGGGTTTCCTGCGTGGCTTCGCTGAGCGTATTGCGTTCGATGACGGGGGCGGGTTCGCTGATCCGTTTGCACAGGTGAGTGATGCGCGCGTTTTCATCCAGTGCGGCATAGTCGAGGTTCGCATCAAGCGTTGAAAGTAATTCGGCAACCGCCTCGCTGTGGCGGGTCGACTCCTGGCGGATATCGAGGTGCAGCAGGAAGAAACCAAAGGTTTCCACCAGGCGCATCAGGTCCAGCAGATCTGCGCGGGCAATGGCCTCGTCGCCGTGTGAAACCAGCGAGTCGCGTATCAGGCGCAGGTCGGCGAGAAATTCCTGTTCGTCGGTGTAACGCCAGGGGTAGTCGTTTTCATTGGCCTGTTGCGGGTTGTCCAGGCGCGCGCGGGTGAGTTCAAGGTTATGGTGCAGGCGGTTATGTATGACAAACAGTTTGCGCCGGTAAGGCTCGTGCGAAAAGTGGTTGGGGTGCTCGCCGGAGATGCCCGGCCAGCGCGCTGTATCCTCCTCGATACTGCGAATGAACGCTGGACTGGGTTCAACCAGCAGGCTGGAGTGGGTGAGTTTGCTACGCAGGTCTTCCACCCGGCGCAGGTACTCGCATAACACTTCACTCATGTGCTGGCGTAGCGCGTATTCGGTGGTAGATGGTTTGACGAAAGGATTGCCGTCGCGGTCGCCGCCGATCCAGGAACCGAACTGCAGCAGGCTGGGAAGGTGTATATCGGTTTTCCTGCCGTAAACCCGTTGTATCGACTGGTCGAGGTAACGATAGACGCGTGGTACGGCATTGAACAGGCACTCGCGGAAATAGAACAGGCCGTTACGGATTTCATCCTCGACGGTCGGTTTGTGGACACGAACTTCATCGGTTTTCCACAACACCTGGATCTGGTTGCGCAGGTCATTGACGACCTGTTCGCGTTCCATTTTGCCCATGCGCGGGCCATCGAGTTTTTCCGCGGTCAGGAAAATACCGCGTAGCGCGTGCATGACCGCACGGCGCTTGGATTCCGTCGGGTGCGCCGTAAACACCGGCAGGTAAAGTGTACGGTCGAGCAACGACTGGAGTTGTTCGGCACTGATGTCCTGTTCGCTGAATTCGCGCAGGGTGTGGTCGAACGATCCACGCCATAACGGCCCACCCTGACGGACGTGGCGGCGGCGCTCCTTGTGCTGGAAGGCTTCCTCGGCAATATTGACCAGGCTGAAGTACAGGTTGAACGCGCGCACCACGTGGCTGAGCGTGTCAGGGTCAAGCTGATCAATTTTTTTCGCCAGCCGGGCGCGCAACACCGGGTTGTCTTCCTTGCGCAAGCGGATATAGCCCTTGCGCAGGGTCTCGACCGCCCCAAGCACAGCCTGCCCCGCCTGCGCGGCCAGCACCTCGCCGAGCAGGTTCCCGAACAGTCGGACGCGGGAACGCAGCTCCTTGTCGCGCGGCGGGGGGGTGATCTTTGACAGTGCTGGCATAGGATTACTACTTTGTTAAATAAGGAATTTTATCTACCTTGGCGGGGTGGGTCCCGGAAAAGGGCGCGCCATTATACCCTGTTCCACTGTTTCGTGAGCGTGCTGATGATAGTTAATATAAAACAGTGGCTTAGCTTGTTTCCGGGGCGTCGTGCCTGTGTCAGAATGGGGGGCACGGAAACACGTAGCGGAGCCGGGCTTTGAGCAACGAAAAAATGTCCAGTCGGGAACTGGGGCTGGTGCTGGCGCAACAGCTTTTGGGCGTGGACGACCTGCACTATGGTCTGTGGGACGACGACCTGCCGCTGACCTTCTCCAACCTGGCCGAGGCGCAGCAGCGTTATTCGAACATGATTCTGGCAGCTTTGTTGCCGCCGGACGAAGGTGGGGTGAAAGTTATCGATATCGGCTGTGGCACCGGTCACCTGCTGACACAACTGCTGGCGCGGGGCTATGCTGCGGATGGCCTGGTGCCGGCGCCGAAGCTGGCGGAGCAGGTACGCAGTCGCCTGGCTGAAGAGGCTGATCCGGCGGATCCGACAGATCATGGCAGAAAACCGGCCCGCCTGTTCGAGTGCGCCTTCGAGCAGTTTCCTGTGCAGGAGTATCCCGGCTATTACGATGCAGCCCTGTTCAGCGAGAGCTTCCAGTACATCCCCATGTCGGCCTCCCTGCCGATCCTGGCGCAGATTGTCAGGCCCGGTGGACGGGTCGTGATCTGCGATTTCTTCCAGACTGAACGCGCGGGTGACGGTGGCCCCGGTGATCGAAGTTTTGGCGGCGGACACAAGATGCAGGCATTTTACACCGAGCTGGAAAGGCATCCGTTTAGCTTGTTGCAGGATGTAGATATTACCCGCCAGGTCAGCCCGAATATCCGTCTGCTGGATGAAACCCTGATGCACAAGCTGCTGCCGGCCGGGCAGACGCTGAATCATTACCTGTCGACAAACTATGCCACCAGCTGGCGGATGATCCGTGCGCTGTTCCGGGCCGTGTTTCGCAAGAAACTTGAAAAACAGAAATATAAATACTTTTCCGGTCACCGCACCCAGGCGGTGTTCGAGCGTTACAAGACTTACCGCCTGCTGGTGTTAAAACGCGAAACCAGTTTGTGATACAAATCCAGGTAGGCGGCCGCGCTGCGTGTCCAGGAAAAGTCCTGGTGCATACCGGTTTGTACCAGTAGCTTCCAGCGCTCCGGCTCGGCGTAGAGGGCCAGTGCGCGGTCGATGGCATCGAGCAGGGGTTTTGTTTTGGCCTGGTTAAACACAAAGCCCGTGGCAACCCCGGCGTCAAGATTGGCGTCACTGGCATCCACCACTGAGTCAGCGAGTCCGCCGGTGTTGTTCACAATGGGCGGAGACCCGTAACGCAGGCTGTAGAGCTGGTTGAGTCCGCAGGGTTCAAAACGCGAGGGCATCAGGAAGGCGTCAGCACCGGCTTCCAGTTGATGAGACAGCGCCTCGTCATATTCGATACGTACGCCGATGTGTTCAGGGTATTTTTGACCGGCCTTGCGCAAGGCGGCTTCCAGCGTGTGCTGGCCGGTGCCCATGATGGCCAGCTGTATGTGACGCTGCAGCAGTTCCGGCAATAAATCCAGGATAAGGTCGATCCCTTTCTGGTCGACCAGTCGTCCGACGTGGGCGAACAGTGGCACAAACGGGTCATCGGGCAGGCCGAAAGCCGCTTGCAGTGCGCGCTTGTTTTCCAGTTTCAGCCGCAGCGTACGCGTGGTGTAGCGACGTGCGATCAGCGGGTCGCGGCCCGGACTCCAGGTGCTGTAATCCACACCGTTGAGGATGCCGCTGAGTTGCGCCTTGCGATGTTGCAGCAGGCCCTCCAGTCCGCAGCCAAACTGTGGTGTGCGGATTTCTTCCGCGTAACGGGGGCTGACGGTGCTGATCCAGTCGGCGAACACCAGCCCGCCCTTGATAAAAGACAGCTTGTTGTGAAATTCCAGCCTGTCCAGTGACCACCAGTCGGCCGGCAGACCCAGCCGCTGGAAGGTCTGCCAGTCAAAAAGCCCCTGGTAGGCGAGATTGTGGATGGTGAACAGGGTAGCGGGGCGCCGGGTTTCCTGCGCCAGTAAAGCCGGCACGAGTCCGGTCTGCCAGTCGTTGCAGTGTACCAGTTGCGGTTGCCAGTCCAGTCCGGCGTGATTCATGGCGACAGCGAACACCGCCTGTGCAAACAGGGCGAAGCGGTCGGCGTTGTCCGGCCAGTCCGTGCCGTCCGGTCTGCTGTAGGGGCCGCCTTTGCGGTCAAAACAGGCCGGGCAGTCGACCAGGTACAGGCGTACCCGGGTGTGTGGCAGACGGCCCTGCAGCAGTCGCACCGGTTGGCTGGCGCCGGGCAGATCCAGTGTAGCGACGGTTTTCACTGTGCCGGCGTTTCTCACGGCGGCAGGGTAGGCCGGCATGATCAGGCGTATTTCTTGCTTTAAATTACGGATAGCGCGCGGCAGGCTGCCAGACACGTCGGCGAGACCGCCGGTCTTGATTAACGGGTGTGCTTCGCTGCTGGCGAACAGAATATCCATGAATGCGGCTCTGGCCTTTTTGCCGGGGCGTCGTATTCTAGCGCAAGACGACCGGCTCGGCAGTTGTTACGGTATGCGGTCGTCAGAGTGACTATTATTGAGAGTAATTTGAAAGTAACCGCCCTGCGATACGGGGCCTGAAAAAGGTGGAAACCAGGACATGGAAGACTGTACCTTTGTCATTTTCGGCGCCACGGGCAACCTGTCGCGTATCAAGTTGATCCCGGCGCTGTACCATCTTGATGCCGCCGGGCGCTTGACGGATGGTCTGAGAATCGTCGGTTTTGGCCGTCGCGAGTGGGATGACGACACCTGGCGCGCCCAGGTCGGTGAGTGGCTGGCCGAGCGGGAGACACAGCCTGAGGTGCTGGAGCGTTTTCTCAAGCGCCTGTACTTCTTCCAGGGTGACCTGGCCGATGAAGCGGCACTCCCGGCCCTGCAAAACCTGTTGCAGAATGGCGACGGTTTTTCGCCCAATATAGTGTTCTACATGGCCATCAGCCCGGCGCAATTTGGCAAGGTCAGCCGTCGACTCGGGAAATGTGGCCTGGCGACCGAGGATGGTGGCTGGCGGCGGCTGGTGATCGAAAAGCCTTTCGGTTATGACCTGGAAAGCGCGGAAAGCCTGAACCACAGCCTGAACCGTGACTTCCGGGAATCACAGATTTTCCGTATCGACCACTACCTTGGCAAGGGCACGGTACAGAACCTCCTGGTATTTCGTTTTGCCAATTTGATGCTGGAGCCCTTGTGGAACCGTAACTACATCGATCATGTACAGATCACCCATTCCGAATCACTGGGCACCGAGGGGCGTGCCGGTTACTACGACGGTGCAGGCGCCTTGCGCGACATGATCCAGAGTCACCTGTTGCAGGTATTGACGCTGGTGGCGATGGAGCCGCCGGCCAGTATGGATGCCGAGTCGCTGCGTGACGAGAAGGTGAAAGTGTTGCGTTCGATCCGGCCGATTCCGCAAAGTGCGGTCAATGCCCACGCGGTGCGTGCGCAATATACGGCCGGCATGGTCAAGGGTGAAAAGGCCGCAGGCTATCTCGACGAACCCGGTGTACCGGGCGACAGCGTGACGGAGACCTACGCGGCACTGAAACTGTTTATCGATAACTGGCGCTGGCGTAATGTGCCGTTCTTCCTGCGTACCGGCAAGCGCATGGCGAAGGGCAACTCCATGGTGGCGATCCGTTTCAAGCACCCGCCACAGCAGTTGTTCCGCGAGACACAGATCCAGCGTCTTGAGCCCAACTGGATTCTCATGAACCTGCAACCGAATGAATGTATCCGCATGGAGATGCAGGTCAAGCAGACCGGGCTGGAAATGCGCACGGAAACCACCCGGCTCGATGCCAGTTATTGCGGGATTAACCCCAACCAGCTCGACGCCTACGAGGCGCTGTTGCTGGACGTGATCGAGGGGGACCACTCACATTTCCTGCGTTACGACGAAGTGAGCTGGGCCTGGAAGGTAGTCGACCCCGTCCTGAAGGAATGGGCGGTCGAACGCGACTACATCACCGGTTACAGTGCCGGCAGCTGGGGGCCGAAAGAAGCCGGCCGGCTGTTCCCGCGCCAGGATCAATACTGGCGGAATACGCTGGATGACAGTGACGATGAGCGAGGCTGAAGCGAGAAGCACACTCTTATGAAAAAACTGACCGAAAAACCGGCGTGGAAAGCGCTGGAAGCACATTTCGATGACATTGGCGAGTTGCACATGCGCCGCCTGTTCGAGGAGGACCCCGGGCGCTTCGAACGCTACACCCTGCGTTGCGGTGATTTACTGGTGGATTATTCCAAGAACCGTATTACCGATGAAACCCTGCAACTGCTGATGCGCCTGGCGGAAGAAAGCGAACTTCCGGTATGGATCGAGCGTATGTTTACCGGTGAACGTATCAACTTCACCGAGAACCGCGCCGTGTTGCACACGGCATTGCGCAACCGGGCCAATACGCCGGTAGAGGTCGATGGCAAGGATGTGATGCCGGAGGTAAACCGGGTGCTGGAACAGATGCGCCGCTTTACGGAATCGGTACGCGGTGGCGAGTGGAAAGGCTATAGCGGCAAGCCGATGACCGATGTGGTGAATATCGGTATTGGCGGTTCCGACCTGGGACCGGTGATGGCGACCGGCGCACTGAAACCCTACGGCGGCCCGCTCAAGGTACATTTCGTGTCTAATGTCGATGGCAGTCAGATCAGCGATACGCTGGCGGATCTGGACCCGGAAACGACACTGTTCCTGGTGGCGTCCAAGACCTTCACGACCCAGGAAACCCTCACCAATGCACACCAGGCACGCCGCTGGTTGCTGGACGGTGCTGCGGATGAAAGCGCTGTGGCGAAACACTTTGTCGCCCTGTCCACCAATGCCAAAGAGGTCGAGGCATTCGGTATCGATGTGCAGAATATGTTTGTGTTCTGGGACTGGGTGGGCGGGCGCTACTCGCTCTGGTCGGCGATTGGCCTGTCCATTGCCTTGTATGTGGGTATGGATGCTTTCGAGGAGATGCTGGACGGTGCCCACGAGATGGACAGGCACTTCAGGCATACGCCCCTGCATGAGAATATCCCCGTGATACTCGCCCTGCTGGGTATCTGGTACCACAACTTCTTTCATGCCGACAGTCACGCTATCTTCCCCTACGACGAACACCTGCACCGTCTCACGGCTTACCTGCAACAGTGTGATATGGAAAGTAACGGCAAGCGCATTACGCGTGACGGTGAAGTGGTGGATTACCGTACCGGGCCGATTATCTGGGGTGAGCCTGGCACCAACGGTCAGCATGCGTTTTTCCAGTTGATCCACCAGGGTACCTTGCTGGTACCGGCGGATTTTCTCACTGGCGTAAAAGCGCATCACACGCTCGATGACCAGCAGAAGATCCTGTTCTCCAACTTTATCGCCCAGACCGAAGCCCTGATGCGCGGCAGAACCGAAGACGAGGCGCGCGCCGAACTGGAAGCGCAGGGTCTGACAGAAGATGAAATCACCCGCTTGTTGCCACACAAGGTATTTCCCGGTAACGAGCCGACCAATTCAATTATCTATCCCAAACTGACACCGAAGGTGCTGGGCATGCTGATTGCCATGTATGAGCACAAGGTGTTCGTGCAGGGCATCATCTGGCGGATCAATTCCTTCGACCAGTGGGGGGTGGAACTGGGCAAGCAGCTGGCGCAGGTGGTGCAGAAAGAGCTGGATGCGGGCAAGAGTGCGGCGCATCACGACAGTTCCACCCGCGGGTTACTGGATTTTTACCTGAAACGCGGGCAGGATTAACACGGGTCGGTTGCGTGTCAGCCGCAGCAAAATAAAACCGGCGAAGGAATTGCCGGAATCAGAATACAACAAGGAGGTTTTCCATGTCGGAAACATTACCTGTGCAAGTCCATCGAAAACGTCACGCGCGCAGCGAGTATGAAGTGGGGATTGCTTTTTTTCGGAAAAAGCAGTGGCGCACGGCCGCCCGGCACTTTTCCCAGGCGCAACACAAGGGCAGCCGGGACGACGAGCATCTGCAGCTGTATACGTCCTGGCATGGCCTGGCGCTGGTATATAGCGGTGATGTCAGCGGGCTGAACCTGTGTCGTCATGCCGCAGCAAACGAGAATATCGATGCGACAGTATTCCAGAACCTGGTGTTGGCGGAACTGAAGTTTCGTCATCGCAAGCGCGCCTGTACCGCGCTCAAACGTGGATTGTCGATCAATGCGAATCACCGTGGATTGCTCAAGCTGCGTAAAAATATGGGGGTACGCCGCCAGCCCTGCCTGATCTTTCTTGGCCGCAATAACCCGCTCAACAAGTGGCTGGGTAAAGTGACCTACCGGCGCGCCAATGGCGTGGGTTCTCGGCGTGGTCAGGGACGCTGATTAATGTCGTCATGCCGGCCCAGGCCGCATCCTGTGAGTGTTTCCGGGCAAAATCCCCGGTTTTCCTGCGCATTGTGTCGCTATCCCTTATAATTGCCTCGAAGCCGGCTGGACAACCGCTGTGGCGTTTCGCCAGGGAGGAAAGTCCGGGCTCCACAGGGCAGGGTGCCAGGTAACGCCTGGGAGGCGCGAGCCTACGGAAAGTGCCGCAGAAAATACACCGCCGATGGCTTTCGGGCACAGGCAAGGGTGAAAAGGTGCGGTAAGAGCGCACCGCGCACCTGGTAACAGGTGTGGCAGGGTAAACCCCACCCGGAGCAAGACCAAATAGGGGAACATTGGCGCGGCCCGCGTCGTTCCCGGGTAGGTCGCTTGAGGCGCACGGTGACGTGTGACCCAGATGAATGGTTGTTCTCGACAGAACCCGGCTTACAGGCCGGCTTCATTAATTTTTTGGTGTTGACGTAACGAGCGTATGAGCGGAAAAGTTTTTATCAAAACCCACGGGTGCCAGATGAACGAGTACGACTCCGCGAAAATGGCGGACGTGCTGGCTGACGCCCATGGACTGGAACTGGCGCAATCGGCCGAAGAGGCCGACGTGCTGTTGCTCAATACCTGCTCGATCCGTGAGAAGGCGCAGGAGAAAGTTTTTTCCCAGCTCGGCCAGTGGCGCGAGCTCAAGGAACAACGACCGGATCTGTTGATTGGTGTCGGCGGTTGCGTTGCCAGCCAGGAAGGCGAGGCCATTCGCAAACGCGCGCCGTTTGTCGACCTGGTGTTCGGTCCGCAAACCCTGCACCGCCTGCCGGCCATGATCAGCGAAGTGCGCGCAAAGCACGGCGCGGTGGTCGATGTGTCTTTCCCGGAAATCGAGAAGTTCGACAGCCTGCCCGAACCGCGCGTTGACGGCCCGACGGCCTTCCTGTCCGTGATGGAAGGTTGCAGCAAGTACTGTACCTTCTGCGTCGTCCCCTATACGCGGGGTGAGGAAGTCAGCCGCCCCCTCGACGACATCATTGCCGAGGCCGTGGCACTGGCCACCAAAGGCGTGCGTGAAATCAACCTGCTGGGCCAGAACGTCAACGCCTATCGCGGCGCGATGGCCGATGGTTCGCAGGCTGACCTGGCGCTGTTGATCACCTACATTGCCGCTATCGAAGGCATCGACCGCATTCGCTACACCACCTCGCATCCACAGGAAATGAGCGACAGCCTGATCGCCGTGTACGCTGAAGTGCCGGAGCTGGTCAGTCACCTTCATCTGCCGGTGCAAAGCGGTTCCGACCGGGTGCTGGCTGCCATGAAGCGCAACCACACGGCGCTGGAATACAAGTCGAAGATACGCCGCTTGCGTGAAGTGCGCCCGAATATCAGTCTGTCCTCAGACTTTATTATTGGTTTCCCGGGTGAAAGTGACGCCGACTTTGAAGCCACCATGAATCTTATTGCTGAAATCGGTTTTGATCATTCATTCAGTTTTATCTACAGCCGCAGGCCCGGCACACTGGCTGCCGAGTTCCCCGACGACGTGCCGCATGCGGCGAAAAAACAGCGCCTGGCGCGTTTGCAGGCGCGTATCGCCGGCATGGCGGCCGACATCAGTGCCTCCATGGTGGGTAGTGAACAACGTATTCTGGTGGAAGGTCCGTCGCGCAAGAATCCTGCGCAGATGGCCGGTCGTACCGAGAACAACCGTGTGGTCAACTTCGACGCCGGCCGCGAGTTGATCGGTCGTTTTGTTACGGTGCGTGTCGTGGAAGCCCTGCCGAACTCGCTGCGTGGCGAGTTCGTGGCGATGGATGATCCGCTGACTGCCGATAACCTGGTTAACTGGGGCTGAAGCCCCGCAACATACAAGCTATCTTGGACCCCGAACCCGCTTCTTATTCGCTCACCCTCGAACCTGCCGATAACCGTCGGCTGGCTTCACTGTGCGGCCAGTTCGATGAGCACCTGCGCCAGCTCGAACGCCGTTTGCACGTCGAGATCAGCAACCGTGGCAACCGTTTTCAGATTGTCGGTTCCGACCAGGCGCCGCATCGCGCCGGCGATGTGTTGCAGGACCTCTACGATGCAACCAGCGAAATGCCGTTGACGCCGGAACGCGTACACCTCTATCTGCAGCAGGCCGGGCTGGATGTGCAGGATGCGTCGGTCGATGATACGGAACAGGATCTGCTGATCCATACCCGTCGCTGCACTATCAAGCCACGAGGCGGCCACCAGCAGGATTACATTCGTAATATCTCCCGGTACGACGTGAACTTCGGTATTGGTCCGGCGGGTACCGGCAAGACCTATCTCGCCGTGGCCTGTGCCGTGCAGGCGCTGGAGCACGAATCCGTGCGGCGGCTGGTGCTGGTGCGCCCGGCCGTCGAGGCCGGTGAACGGCTCGGTTTCCTGCCCGGCGATCTCACGCAAAAGGTTGACCCCTACCTGCGTCCCTTATATGACGCCCTGTATGAAATGCTCGGTTTCGAGCGTGTGGCGAAACTCATTGAACGCAATATTATCGAGATCGCCCCGCTGGCCTTCATGCGCGGACGTACGCTCAATGACGCGTTTGTGATTCTTGACGAAGCGCAGAACACCACCACCCAGCAGATGAAAATGTTCCTGACGCGCATTGGTTTTGGGTCCACGGCGGTCATTACCGGTGACGTGACGCAGATCGATCTGCCCGCTCATGTGAAATCCGGCCTGATGCATGCCGGCAAAGTGCTGGATGGTGTTGTGGATATTGGTTTTACCCATTTTGATACCCGTGATGTGGTGCGTCATCCGCTGGTACAGAAGATCCTGAATGCCTACAACCGCTTTGAAAAAGAGTCCGGCAATGACTGAGGGAGACCTTGAGCTTGATGTTCAGTGGGCTACCGGACAGTCACCCCTGTCAAAGGCGGCTGATTTCGAACCCTGGGTGCGGGTTGCGCTGGAAGGTGTCGAGCGCCCCGTTGAACTGGTGATCCGTGTCGTGGATGAAACCG
>CAYYAP010000008.1:0-12200 GCA_964469575.1 uncultured Thiohalobacter sp. | reverse complement strand
CTGGAAGGTGTCGAGCGCCCCGTTGAACTGGTGATCCGTGTCGTGGATGAAACCGAAGGCCGTGAGCTGAATCACCGTTATCGTGGCAAGGATCGACCAACCAACGTTCTGTCTTTTCCCTTTGAGGCGCCTGCGGGTATCGAAAGCCACCACCTTGGCGACCTGGTGATTTGTGCGCCGGTTGTGGTGCGTGAGGCACAGGAGCAGGGCAAGTCATTGGGCGATCACCTGGCGCACCTTGTCATACACGGCGTGTTACACCTACGGGGTTATGATCACCAGACGGACGAACAGGCAGCGTTAATGGAGTCACATGAAAAAAAGCTTTTGCAGGGACTGGGCATCAGCGATCCCTACGTGCAGATCGACGGGGCAGTGCAGGGATAAGCCATGAATGAAAAATCATCGAACGGACACAGTCTTTCCCTGGTTGAACGGCTGAAGCAGGCCCTGAAGGGCGGGCCCAGGGATCGCGACCAGTTGATACAGTTCCTGCGCGAAGCGCAGGCACAGGGTCTGTACGATGTCGATGCGCAAAGTATGATCGAAGGCGTACTGGCCGTATCCGACATGCAGGTGCGCGATATTCTCATTCCGCGTTCGCAAATGGTGGTCATCAACCGTAGCGATAGCCCGGAAGATATCATCCCGGTGGCAATCGAGTCCGGGCATTCGCGTTTCCCGGTGGTCGGCGACGATCGTGACGACGTTATCGGCGTACTGCTGGCCAAGGACCTGTTGCGTTATTCCTCGAAGAATGGCTACGAGCAGTTCTCACTCCGCGATATTCTGCGCAAGCCGGTGTTTGTGCCGGAGAGCAAGCGACTCAACGTCCTGCTCAAGGAGTTTCGCGCCAGCCGTAATCACCTGGCGATAGTCGTCGATGAGTATGGCAGCGTGGCCGGTATGGTGACGATCGAGGATGTGCTGGAACAGATCGTCGGTGAAATCGAGGACGAGCACGATATCGATGAAGATACCTTCATTCGCAAGCACAGCGATGTCAGCTTTACCGTCAAGGCGCTGACGCCGGTCGAGGATTTCAACGAATACTTCGGCACCGATTACAGCGATGAGGAATTTGACACCATGGGCGGTCTGATCACCCATGAATTCGGGCATTTGCCCAAACGTGGCGAGACCATCATCCTGGGTAAACAGAGCTTCCAGGTGACCAATGCCGACAACCGTCGCATCAACCTGCTGAAAGTTACCCTGTTGCTGAATCCCAACGCCATCGGCGCAGCCTCTTCCGTCGACTGATGGCGATACCCGTCAAACTCCGGGTCGCGCTAATCGCGTTCCTGTGTGGTGCGGTGATGCCTCTGGGCTTTGCGCCATATGACTGGTTTGTTGTGCCGGTGCTGGCGCTTGCCGCCCTTGCCCTGTTGCTGTACCCGTTGCGCCCCGGTGAAGCGGTACTGGCCGGCTGGTGCTTCGGCCTGGGTCAGTTCGGCTTCGGTGTCTCCTGGGTATATATCAGTATTTACCTCTACGGTAACGCCGGCCTGCTGTTGTCGATTGCGGTGATGTTATTGCTGGTGGCGTTTCTGGCCCTGTATCCCGCGCTCATGGCATGGCTGCTGTCGCGTATGCGTACAAAGTCGGCTGTAATTTTCTATACAGGTCTGTTCCCGGCCGTCTGGGTGCTGACCGAATGGCTGCGTTCCTGGTTGTTGACCGGTTTCCCGTGGCTGAGTCTCGGTTACAGCCAGATTGACAGTCCACTGCTTGGCTTTGCGCCGTTGGTTGGTGTCTATGGAGTGGGGTGGATGACGGCCTTGTCAGCCGGCCTGTTGGCGGCCCTGTTGCGTGCGCCGGGTTGGCAGCGCTTCGCCACGATACCCGCACTGGCCCTGGTATGGGGCGCCGGCTGGGGGCTGAATCAGCTGAGCTGGACGGATCTTGGAACTGCCACGCTGCGCGTGACGCTGGTGCAGGGCAACATCCCGCAGGATATGAAATGGAAACCGGCACAGCAGGCCGCCACGCTGGAAACCTATGTTGACCTGACCCGCGCGCACTACGACAGTGACCTGATTGTGTGGCCAGAAACTGCCATCCCGGCGTTTTACGATGACGTGGCGGACAGTTTCATCAAGCCACTGGCAGAACAGTTGCATGCGAATCATGTGTCACTGATCACCGGTATCCCGGTGCTGGATCGTAAAAACTGGAAATACTACAACGCGGTACTCAGCCTGGATGATCTGGATCATTTCTATTACAAGGAACACCTGGTCCCGTTTGGCGAATACCTGCCGTTGCGCAAACTACTGGCCGGGCTGCTGGGTTTCCTGCCCGTGCCGCAGGCTGACTTCAGCGCCGGAAACACCAACCAGCGGCCATTGAAGGCCGCCGGTTTCCCGGTCGGCGTTTCCATCTGTTACGAAATCGCCTTTGGCGAACAACTGATCAAGGCACTGCCCGAAGCGGCCCTGCTGGTTAACGTCAGCAACGACGCCTGGTTTGGCGACTCGCTGGCGCCGCACCAGCACCTTGAAATGGCGCGCATGCGCGCGCGCGAAGTGGAACGCTATGTGCTGCGAGCGACCAACACGGGTATATCCGCCATCATTGCACCGGACGGTTCACTGCAGGCGCGTAGCCAGCAGTTTGAAACGGAAACTGTCAGTGGAAACATTGAGCCGCGTCATGGGGCTACGCCCTATGTGCACTGGGGGAACTGGCCGGTGGTCAGTGGAACACTGCTACTGGTTTTGGTGTTGTTACGCTTCAAAGGGGACAGATTTATTTGATCTATTTGATCGGATTTATTTAAGTGGCGGAAGGTGGTAGCTTTACAGGCTCTCGAAGAGTGCAAGGAGGTGCTTTCGATGCCAAGGACTGGCCGGGTATTGCTACCCAATTATCCTCACCACATTGTTCAACGTGGTCACAACCGGCAAGCAGTTTTTGCTGTGGATGCTGACTATCGCTATTACCTTGAGACGCTACGTATCTGGAAGGTCGAATTCGACGTTCGGGTTTACGCGTATTGTCTGATGACAAATCATGTTCATCTTTTACTGGAACCTCCGGATGAAGTGGCCGCGCTTGGATGTCTGATGAAGCGGTTGGCAGGGCGCCAGACGCGCTATGTGAATCGATTGGAGGGCCGAAGTGGCTCGTTGTGGGAGGGGCGTTACAAGTCCAGCCCGGTTCAAACGGAACAATATTTTCTCTCCTGCTGTCGATATATCGAGCTGAATCCGGTTCGTGCAGGGATGGTGGCGCACCCTGATCAGTATTATTGGTCGAGTTTTCGGGCAAGGAAGTATGGGGCGGGGCACGACTGGCTCGATGTGCATGGGTGTTATATGGCGCTGGGTGAGTCTGAAAAAGAACGCCGTGACCAGTATATGAGATTTGTCGAGCAGGATATTGCCGATAATGAGATAACGCTGATTCGCTCGTCATTGCAACGCGGGCAATTGACCGGAGATACCCGGTTTATCGATCAGGTTGAACAGATAATTGGTCGGAGGATAGAGCGCCGTGGACCGGGTAACCAGCCCAGGTCAGCCGCCAAATAAATCTGTCCCCTTTGAAACTAATAATTCCAACAGTCTGGATATGGCCAACACATCACTGTGGGTAGCAAGAACTTCTGCCCCGGCGACTGATGCGCCCAGCGGCTGGTAGTGATGTAACTGGTTTTCCAGGACTTCGATACCTGCCTCTGAGGCGTCGAGTCGCTCGCGCTCACGTGCTGCAATGCGTTTGCGCAGTTCGGGCTCCGGCGCCTGGCAATCAATAATAAAACAACGAAAGGAATGGCCGTCTGCCAGTTCAATAAATGATACAAGTTGAGCCTGCTGAAGAAAGGTTGCATCAACAATTACATTGTGACCGGCATCCAGTAACGTACCGGTTAATGATTTCAGATGCTGGTAGGTGCGTTCACTGGCGGTGCGGTCATAGATGCCCTGCTCAATGCCTGAAACGCTATGTGTGTCTGCCGCCAGTCCATGCAGACGCTTGCGCTCGATATCGGAACGCAGGCGAATGGCTGGCAGGTGTTCCAGCAGTGACTGGCTGACGCGGGTTTTGCCGGAACCTGACAGGCCGTGCATTAACAACAGTGTGGGCGGCGGCGGTTTGGTGTAGCGCTCGCCTAACGCAAGGTAGGCGTGGTATTCCTTTAATATGGCTTCGCGTGTTGCATCATCGATATCTGCCTGATGCGCGCGCAGGCAATCTACCTTGGCGCGCACCATAGCGCGGTACACCAGGTAATAGCGCAGTAGCGAGATCCCTGCATAGTCTCCGGTCCGTTCCAGCCAGACATTCAGGAAGCGGCTTGCCAGACCGGGTTGCTCCCGGTGGTCGAGGTCCATGACCATAAAGGCGACTTCACTGATGATGTCGATCCAGCGCAGGTTATCGTTGAACTCGATGCAGTCAAAGGCAACGGGTTCATCATCCACCAGTGCAATATTGTGCAGGTGCAGGTCGCCGTGACATTCGCGAATAAAACCGTCGCCCTTGCGGGCCTGGAGCGTAGATTGCAGTTTCCGGAATGTTTCGACTGTCCAGTTCCGAAGCGACTCCAGCTGCGGTTGTTCCGGTGCTCCGCTTATGCAGCCCAGGATCTGGCTGAAATTTTCATCGACCGGTGCCTGTATGGCCGAGGGCGTGCCATAGGTTGAATCCGGTCCGGCTACTGCTGCAGCTGTATGAAATTTTGCAATACGTAATCCTGACGCGTCAATGTGAGCAGGACCAAGCCGGCCCGCGTCGAGCATGCGGTCGAACTGCGAGGCCTGTTCGAACTCACGCATGCGCACAGCATATTCGATTACCTCCCCGTCACCGCCCAGCTTTGGCCCTGTACTTATCGACACAACTTCGAGGTATAGCTCCGGTGCCAGCCTGTGATTGAGTCGTAATTCTTCTTCGCAGAAATGTTTGCGCCGGGCCAGCGTGGAAAAATCCAGGAAGCCGAAATTGACCGGTTTCTTGAATTTGTAGGCATAGTGTCCGGTCAGCAGAACGATTGAGATATGGGTTTCGATTACCTCAAAACGTGTTACCGGATGAGGAAACAGCTCAGGTTGTTGCAGGGCTTCGACAAGACTATGCAGTGTGTCGGTCATGCGGCTGTCCGTGCGTAACTGGTTGACTAGGCGGTAGTTTCCACCGGCCACCGCCGGAAGGTGGTGCCACGGCACTTCGGGCAGGGCGGGATCCGCGCCGTATGGTGAAAATGCAGCACTTCATTGCAGCTGCCGCAATACAGTGTTCCCGGTCCGGTCACTTCTCCGGTGTGGTAGGGTGGGTCGCGTTCCAGTTCTGCCTGTAGCTGCGCCCATTCGATACGGGTGCGGTCGGCAACGTGACTGAACACTTCCAGCAGGGAATCCTCGATCCGGTCCAGGTCAAAGCGCAGCCACTTGGCCAGCTCTTCGCGGGTTTCCGCCAGGTGCCGGCCGGCATCCTGCAGGTCGCGTTTCAGCCAGGCGGCAATTTTCTGCGCCTCGTCGTGACTGAGTTCTTCCAGCTCTACCGCCGTATGCCGGGCTTTTTCGATACTCTCCCGCAGCACCGGCAGGGCCTTCGACTCGGCCTGTTCGATGGTTTCGCGGGCGCGGGCCATCATGCGGTTATAGCCCTGGATAAGTTTCTCGCCGGTTTTGTCAGTCATCTCGGTTTGCCTCGGTTTGATACTGGAACCTCATAACCTGAGTTTAGCCTGCTTATCCTGTCAGCGGGCAACGCCTTGACCTGAAAACCCCGGTCAATTGGCTTTAATCCCCCGGATCGGGACTCAGGTACTCCCCCCGGCGGGTCTGTTGTTGTTCGGTCACGGCCCGGTACGGTATTCTTCCCGTCTTTGAACCCTGAAACAGGCCGACAGGATGGACGAAAGTTACAACCCCCAGGAAATCGAGACACAAATCCAGCAGCGCTGGGAGCAGGAAAGCACGTTCCGCGCGCTGGAGGACGATTCCCGGGAGAAATACTATTGCCTGTCCATGTTCCCCTATCCCAGCGGCCGCCTGCACATGGGGCATGTGCGTAACTACACGATCGGCGACGTGATTTCCCGCTACCAGCGCATGCAGGGCAAAAATGTCCTGCAACCGATGGGGTGGGACGCATTTGGCCTGCCGGCCGAGAATGCGGCGATCAAGAACCAGGTGCCGCCGGCCAAATGGACGCTGGAGAACATCGATTACATGCGTGGCCAGCTCAAGCGCCTGGGTTTCGCTTACGACTGGGACCGCGAACTGGCGACCTGTGACCCTGACTATTACCGCTGGGAGCAATGGTTTTTCACCAAACTCTACGAAAAGGGGCTGGTGTACAAAAAAACCGCCGTGGTCAACTGGGACCCGGTCGACCAGACGGTACTGGCCAACGAGCAGGTCATCGACGGCAAGGGCTGGCGTTCCGGCGCACCGGTGGAACGTCGCGAAATCCCCCAGTGGTTCCTGAAAATCACCGACTATGCCCAGCAGTTGCTCGACGACCTCGACCAGCTGGACGGCTGGCCGGAGCAGGTGCGCACCATGCAGCGCAACTGGATCGGCCGTTCCGAGGGTGTGGAGTTGCAGTTCGACATCGCAGGGGAGAGTGATCCGCTGACGGTGTATACCACCCGCCCCGATACCCTGATGGGCGTGAGTTACGTGGCGGTCGCTGCACAACATCCCCTGGCGAAAAAAGCCGCACAGCACAATCCTGCCCTGCAGGCATTTATTGATGAATGTGCGCATACCAGGGTGGCCGAGGCGGATATGGCTACACTGGAAAAGAAAGGCGTGGATACCGGCCTGAAAGCCGTACACCCGGTGACCGGCGAGAGCGTGCCGGTGTGGACAGCCAACTTTGTGTTGATGGAATACGGTTCCGGCGCGGTGATGGCGGTACCGGCGCACGACCAGCGTGACTGGGAGTTTGCCCAGCAGTATGGCTTACCGGTGAAGCCGGTGGTTTACCCGAAGGATAACAGTGTCGAGGCGGATGTCAGCCAGGCGGCGTTTACCGAAAAGGGCGTGCTCCGGCACTCGGGCGAATTCGATGGGTTGACCTCGGAGCAGGCCTTCGATGCCATTGCCGCCTGGCTGGAAGCACACGACAAGGGCCGCAAGACCGTCAATTTCCGCCTGCGCGACTGGGGTGTGTCGCGGCAGCGTTACTGGGGTTGCCCGATACCCATGATCAACTGCCCGACCTGTGGCTCGGTACCGGTACCGGAAGACCAGTTGCCGGTTGAGTTGCCGCGCGACGTGGTGATCGAAGGCAGTGGTTCACCGTTGAAATCGGATCGCAATTTCATCGACGTGGCGTGTCCGGCCTGTGGCGGCAAGGCCGAACGCGAAACCGACACCTTCGATACCTTTTTTGAGTCTTCCTGGTACTACGCCCGTTATACCTGCCCGGACGCGAAACACAGCATGCTGGATGCGCGCGTGGAACACTGGTCACCGGTCGATCAGTATGTGGGTGGCATAGAACACGCTGTGCTGCATTTGCTCTATGCGCGTTTCTTCAACAAGCTGATGCGTGATCTTGGCCTGCTGAAACACGACGAACCGTTTGTCCGCCTGCTGACCCAGGGCATGGTCAACAAGGACGGTTCCAAGATGTCCAAGTCAAAGGGTAATACGGTCGATCCGCAGTCGCTCATTGACCAGTATGGTGCGGATACCGTGCGTCTGTTCATGATGTTCGCGGCACCGCCGGAACAGTCGCTGGAGTGGTCGGACTCGGGTGTTGAGGGCGCCTCGCGCTTCCTCAACCGCCTGTGGAAGGCGGTATACAAACATGTCTCTGCCGGCCCTGCACCCGCCCTCGACATACCCTCGCTGGACGACAAACAGAAGGCATTCCGTTTCAAGTTGCATGAAACCCTGAAAAAGGTCAGCGACGATGTCGGTAGACGCTATACCTTCAATACCGCCATTGCAGCCAACATGGAGCTGCTCAACGAGGTCGGAAAGTTTTCTGACACCTCGGATAACGGGCGCGCACTGTTACAGGAAGCCCTGGAATCCTCAGTGCTGATGTTGTCGCCCATCGTGCCGCATATCAACCAGGTATTGTGGCAGGCACTGGGCCATGAGCAGGACATTATTGATGCCCGTTGGCCCGAGGCCGACGCCAGCGCACTGGTGCAGGACAGCGTGCAGTTGATTGTCCAGGTCAACGGTAAAGTGCGCGGCAAAATCAGCGTAGCAGCCGATGCAGAAAATGATAGCATTGTCGCAGATGCCATGACCGAACCCAATGTACAGCGTTTTATCGAGGGCAAGACACTGCGCAAGCAGATTGTCGTGCCGGGACGCCTGGTTAATCTGGTGGTAGGCTAGCCATGATGATGACCAGACGCCTGTTACCCGCCGCCCCGGCTATTGTGGTGCTTTTATCCGCCCTGTTGTCCGCCTGTGGCTTCCACCTGCGCGGTAATGTTGAATTGCCACCGATTTTGAAAGTGACCCTGTTGCAGTCCAGTGACCTATGGGGAGGTATTGCCGCGGCACTGCGCATCGAGCTTGAATCTGCCGGCGCCCGTGTGACAACGAAGTCCGATGAAGCCACCGCCGTTCTTAAATTGACGGGCGAACGCTCACAGCGGCGCGTGCTGTCTGTGGGAACTGGCGGTACGGCCAGCGAATACGAGTTGTTCGAGGAAGTTACCTTCACGGTCTATGACAGGGAAGGTCATGAGCTGCTCAAACCGCAGACCCTGAACCTGACCCGTGACCTGGTGTTCAACGAGAACCAGCTGCTCGGCAAGGTATCGGAAAGCGATGAACTACGCGAGCAGATGCGTCGTGCGCTGGCGCGTCAGGTCATTACCCGTATTCTCACAGGACTGCAGGCGCATGAGTCAGCTGCGCCCTGAGCAACTGCAGGGGCAGCTCGCGAAAGGGCTGGCGCCGGTCTATTTCATCTACGGTGATGAAGCCCTGTTGGTGAATGAGTGCGCCGATACGGTGCGTGCCGCCACGCGTGCGCAGGGTTTTTCTGACCGCCAGGTATTCAGTGTCGAGACCGGCTTTGACTGGAACAGCCTGCTGGCGGCCTCCGACAGCCTTTCACTGTTTTCCGAACAACGCTTGCTGGAACTGCGGCTGCCGACCGGCAAGCCCGGCAAGGTGGGTGCGCAGGTATTGCGCGACTATGTCGAACGGCCACCGGAAGATACCGTGCTGTTGATTGTCTCCGGCAAGCTGGAGGCGGCGGCGCGTCGCAGCAAATGGGTGCAGGCGCTGGACAAGGCCGGTGTCAGCGTCCCCGTATGGCCGGTGGGTCTGCGCGAATTACCGGGCTGGATCGATGCGCGCCTGCGTCGCCACGACATGCGCGCCGGGCGTGAGGCGCTGCAATTGCTCGCCGACCGGGTGGAAGGCAACCTGCTGGCGGCGGACCAGGAAATCGAAAAACTGTTCCTGCTGCACGGCCCCGGCGAGGTCTCACAGGACGATATCGAACGCCTGGTGACCGACAGCGCCCGTTACGATATCTACGGACTGGTGGACATCGCGCTGGCCGGCGACGCGGCGCACACCCAGCGGATGCTCAGTGGATTACGCGCCGAGGGCGTGGACCCGGTGCTGGTGTTGTGGGCGCTGGCACGGGAGATTCGTTCGCTGGCCGGTCTGGCGCGTGATATCCAGGGCGGCACGCCGCCGGGTCAGGCCATGGCGGCGCGGCGCGTGTGGGACAAGCGAAAACCGCTGGTCAGCGGGGTTTTGCAACGTATCCGTGGTCGCCAGTGGTGGGCCATGTTGCAACGCTGCGCATTGATTGACCGCATCATCAAGGGCCGTGCGGCGGGCAGTGCCTGGGATGAACTGTTACAATTGACACTTCGACTGGCGGGTCGTGCGCCGATCCGCGCCACAGAGATTCCGGGTTATGAGTAAAACTGCGCAAACCGAACACTTTGATATCAGTGGCTACATGCAAACGCTGGGCACACAGGCGCGTGTGGCCGCGCGTGCGCTCAGCCGTGCCGAAACCGGCGCCAGGAATACCGCGCTGAATGCCATTGCCGACGCCGTGCTGGCAGCGCGTGAGACACTGAAAAGCGAAAATCACAAAGATATGGAATCCGCTCGCAAGCACGGGCTGGATGCCGCCTTGCTGGATCGACTGGAACTGACCGATGCGCGTATCGACGCCATGGCCGAAGGGCTGCGCCAGGTCGCCGCGTTACCCGACCCGGTCGGCGCCATCAGTGATCTGGATTATCGTCCGAGTGGTATCCAGGTGGGGCGCATGCGCGTACCACTGGGGGTCATCGGTATCATTTATGAGTCTCGCCCGAACGTCACGGCAGACGCGGCCGCCCTGTGCCTGAAAGCGGGCAATGCCTGTATTTTACGTGGCGGCTCGGAAGCCCTGCATTCTAACCAGGCGATTGCGCGTTGTATCGAGCAGGGTCTGGAGCAGGCCGGCTTGCCGGCCACAGCCGTACAGGTGGTGGCCACCACGGATCGCGCTGCGGTGGGTGAATTACTGCGGCTGGAAGACAGCGTTGACGTGATCGTACCGCGTGGCGGCAAGGGACTCATCGAGCGCGTGATGCATGAATCACGCATCCCGGTCATCAAGCACCTGCACGGCATCTGTCATACCTACATCGATGATCAGGCCGATATCGACAAG
Organism: uncultured Thiohalobacter sp.; assembly: GCA_964469575.1. Taxonomy (GTDB): domain Bacteria; phylum Pseudomonadota; class Gammaproteobacteria; order DSM-19610; family DSM-19610; genus Thiogranum. The sequence goes on along the minus strand of CAYYAP010000008.1, from coordinate 1,577 downwards.
GCGGTAAAAGTCGCGTTCAACGCCAAGACCCAGCGCTACGGCACCTGCAATACCATGGAAACCCTGCTGGTGGCCGAAGGCATCGCCGGGCGCGTATTGCCGGTGCTGGGCAAGCTATACCAGGACGAAGGTGTGGAACTGCGCGGTTGTGAAAAGACCTGCGCGATACTTGAAGGGATCAAGCCCGCAACCGAGGCGGACTGGGACGAGGAATACCTGGCCCCCATCCTGTCGATCCGTATTGTCGCCGATATGGATGCCGCCATGGACCATATTGACCGCCACGGCTCACAACATACCGACGTCATCATCACCGAGAACGTGACCCGCGCACGGCGTTTCCTGCGCGAAGTGGATTCCAGTTCAGTGATGGTCAATGCCTCATCGCGTTTTGCCGACGGTTTTGAATATGGTCTTGGCGCCGAGATCGGTATCAGTACCGACAAGCTGCACGCGCGTGGCCCGGTCGGCCTTGAAGGCCTGACCACACTCAAGTTCATCGTGCTGGGCGATGGCCACATCCGCACCTGATTTTACAGAACGTTATGATCTGTATTTTTGGCGGCACGTTTGATCCGGTCCATTTCGGGCACTTGCGAACTGCGCTGGATGTTCGTGAGGCGCTGGGCATTCCCCGGGTTCGCCTGTTGCCCTGCCGCATGCCGCCACACCGGCCGGAACCGCAGTTGCCGGCGTCGGCGCGCCTGGAATTGTTGCAACTGGCGGTGCAGGATGAGCCGGCGTTACAGGTCGATACGCGCGAGCTGGAACGGGACGGACCATCCTGGATGGTCGATACGCTGCAATCCTTGCGCAATGAAACGGGGGCCGACGAACCACTGTGCCTGGCGCTGGGTATGGATGCACTGGCCGGGCTGGCGGGCTGGCATCGCTGGCGGGATCTCACCGGCTTATGTCACCTGGTGGTGATGCAACGCCCCGACAGTGCCTGGCCGGTTGAAGGCGAAGTCGCGGACTGGTTGCGGGATGCGCTGACGGATGACATCGGCGCCTTGCATAAGGCACCGGCCGGTCGCGTTGTCGCCGTGCCGGTAACACAACTGGATATCTCCTCGACGGCTATTCGCAAGCGGCTGGCAGCAGGGGAAAACGCACGTTACCTCCTGCCGGAGGCTGTATTGAAACGTATTACACAAGAGAACTGGTATGCAAACTGAAGCCCTTAAAAAGACCGCCATCGATGCACTGGAAGACCTCAAGGGTGTCGATATCACTGAATTCGATGTCCGTGAAATGACGTCTGTCACCGACGTGATGATCATCGCCAGCGGCACCTCCGACCGGCATGTAAAATCACTTGCTGACGCTGTCGTGATGGCGTGTAAAAAAGGCGGCGTGGCGCCGCTTGGCGTTGAAGGCCAGGGCGAGGGCGAATGGGTGCTGGTGGATCTTGGGGATGTGGTGGTACACGTCATGCAGCCGCGTATCCGCGAATTCTACGCGCTGGAAAAACTCTGGTCAGTGACCGAGGAAAATCGTGAACGGAAAGGTGGCGGGCAGCACACCAGCTAGGAAGCCTCTGATTAATTCATTCCGAACCCGTAGGTTGGCGCTGA
>CAYYAP010000007.1:34641-38559 GCA_964469575.1 uncultured Thiohalobacter sp. | reverse complement strand
TATAAGGGTGGTTCTCAGTTGACCGGCGCAATACGTTCTGTACCCGCCATATAGGGCCGCAATACCTCGGGCACCACAACCGAACCGTCTGCCTGCTGGTAGTTCTCCAGCACCGCCACCAGGGTACGTCCTACCGCCAGGCCCGAGCCGTTAACCGTATGCACCAGCTCGGGTTTCCCCGTTTCCGGGTTACGCCAGCGAGCTTTCATACGCCGCGCCTGAAAATCCTCAAAGTTACTGCAGGAAGATATCTCCCGGTAAGCCTGCTGACCGGGTAACCAGACTTCAAGGTCATAGGTTTTAGCCGCGGAAAACCCAAGGTCACCACCACACAGCACGACAACACGATAAGGCAACCCCAGCTTTTGCAGAATGGTCTCGGCATGCCCGGTGAGTTGCTCCAGGGCCGTGTAGGAATCCTGTGGACACACCACCTGTACCATTTCGACCTTCTCGAACTGGTGTTGCCGGATCAGCCCGCGAGTATCCTTGCCGTAGGAACCGGCTTCGGAACGAAAACACGGTGTGTGTGCCGTCATGCGCAGCGGCATGCTGTCGGCCTCGAGGATTTCACCACGCACCAGGTTGGTGACCGGGACTTCCGCTGTCGGGATCAGGTAGAACGGGTCCTCGCCACGCGTGGCAAAAAGTTCTTCCTCGAATTTCGGTAATTGCCCGGTACCGCGCAGGCTGTCGGCGTTCACCAGGTACGGGACGTAGCATTCCTGGTAACCGTGTTCAGCGGTGTGGGTATCGAGCATGAACTGGGTCAGCGCACGGTGCAGGCGCGCCACCGGACCACGCAGTACGACAAAGCGCGAACCCGAGAGTTTGACCGCTGAATCGAATTCCATCCCGCACAGGGCTTCGCCGATATCGACATGATCCTTTACCTCGAAATCAAACGCGGGCAGCTCACCCCAGCGCCGAACTTCCAGGTTATCGCTCTCATCATTGCCTTCCGGCACCGATTCGTGCGGTATATTGGGTACGGACATCAGCACGGCATCCAGTTCCTGCTGGACGTTTTCGAGTTCCCGGCGTGCTGCATCGAGTTGTTCGCCGAGTCCGGCGACTTCGTCCAGCAGCGGCTGGATATCATCGCCTGCCGCCTTGGCCTTGCCAATGGCTTTTGAACGGCTGTTGCGTTCGGCCTGCAGGGATTCTGTTTTAACCTGGATCGCCTTGCGGCGTGTTTCCAGCGTCTCGATGATTTGTGTGTCCAGCACGAAGCCGCGTCGCCTGAGTTGGCGGGCAACGGCATCGAGTTCATTGCGGAAATATTTCGGGTCCAGCATGCGTGTCTCTTGTTCGGGTTCAGTCGTTCATTTCCGCTTGCCAGCGGACGATGTGGCCCACACCAATCAGATTGGTAATGTGTTCCAGAATACGCCCTACCTTTTCAGGGGTATCGAAAAATTCCACGGTCACGGGCAGGTTCAGCGACAGATCGACCAGCGATGAAGTATGCAGCCGGCCACTGCCGCCAAAGCCGCTGACGGCGCGGAATACAGTCACCCCGCGTACTTTTTCCTCATCATGAAGACGCTTCAGTAGCGGCTCCAGCGTCTTGTCCGCCTCGGTAAGATACACACGAACGAATGTCACAGTTTCCCAGTTCATAACTGCCTCGCTAAGATAACGCCGATTCCCGCGGCGGTAATGCACAGCACGACGCTGATCAGTACATTCATCAGGGCGCGGACAAGCTGTCCGCCCTCCATGAGTAACAGTGTCTCGATGGAAAAGGTCGAAAAGGTGGTGAACGCACCAAGCAGACCGACCAGCAGAAAAGCCCGGACCGCGGCGCTTTCCAGTGAACGTTCCAGTAACCAGATATACAGGAAGCCCATCAACAGGCTGCCCAGTATATTCACTGCCAGGGTGCCATAGGGGAAGCCGCGCCCGGCCATGGCGTAGACGGCGGTGGATATCCAGTAACGCAGGACAGCGCCGAGCGCGCCTCCGCCGGCAATGGCAAGTACCTGACTCATGGGCGCGAAGGATACCGGAAGCCGTGCCGGTACGCATTCATTTGTCGGCCTCGCGGCGATCGCGTTCGCGCAGTCGGGCGAGTTTTTCGGCAATTTTAATTTCCAGTCCACGCTCGACCGGGTGGTAGTAGCGTCGGCCCGCCAGCGCGTCGGGAAAATAATTCTCGTTGGCGGCGTAGGCATCGGGTTCATCATGGGCATAACGGTAGGTCTTGCCGTAACCCAGTTCTTTCATTAACCGGGTCGGTGCATTACGCAGGTGCAAAGGCACGTCGAGCGAACCCTGTTCACTGGCATCGTGCAGGGCCGCTTTCCACGCCAGGTAGACCGCATTGCTCTTGGCGGCGCTGGCGAGATAGACCACCGCCTGGGCCAGCGCCAGTTCGCCTTCCGGACTGCCCAGCCGTTCCTGCGTCTCCCAGGCATCGAGCGCCAGCGCCAGCGCGCGCGGGTCCGCATTGCCGATATCCTCGGAAGCCATGCGCACCACGCGCCGGGCGATATACAACGGATCACAACCGCCATCGATCATGCGCGCCAGCCAGTACAGGGCTGCGTCCGGCGCCGAGCCACGCACCGCTTTATGCAGCGCCGAGATCTGGTCGTAGAAGGCCTCGCCGCCCTTGTCAAAACGGCGCACGCCACCACCGATGACTTCTGCCAGTACCGGGGTTTCGATACGACCACCCTCCCCGGCCAGGTCGCTGAGAATTTCCAGCAGGCCCAGGGCGCGACGTGCATCACCATCAGCTGCATGCGCCAGTTGTTCCAGCTGCGCCTCTTCCAGCACCAGGCCCAGCGAGCCCAGGCCACGTTCGCGATCCGTGAGTGCCTGTCGTAATACCTTGAGCAGATCCGCGTCTTCCAGGCGGCGCAATACATAGGTGCGCGCACGCGACAGCAATGCGTTGTTCAATTCAAACGACGGGTTCTCGGTGGTCGCGCCGACAAATAACAGCGTGCCATCCTCGACGAACGGCAGGAAGGCATCCTGCTGGGCTTTGTTAAAACGGTGTACCTCATCGACGAACAGGAGTGTCTGGCGTTTCTCGACCGCCTGGCGCTGCTTCGCGACTTCAACGGCCTGTCGTACATCCTTGACACCAGCCAGTACCGCAGAAATCGCCACAAATTCCGCACCCGAGGTGTTAGCCAGCAGGTGCGCCAGGGTGGTCTTGCCGGTTCCGGGCGGCCCCCAGAAAATCATCGAGTGCAGCTGACCACTCTCCACGGCGCTGCGCAGGGGCTTGCCTGTGCCGAGTATGTGCGCCTGGCCGATAAAGTCGTCCAGACTGGCCGGCCGCATGCGATCCGCCAACGGCCTGAATGCAGCCAGCGCTTCACTCATGGCTGTTTGCCGATAATATCCGTGCCCGGCGGCAGTTCAAGGTGAAACAACGCCGGGTCAAGTGACGGGTTGAGTTTGATGTGGCTAAACTGAATCCGTGTCCGGTTGTCAAAGCTGTCGCGTACTTCAATGCTATCCAGCTCACCATCGCGGAAAGCAATCCTGACCGCCTCGACGGCCGCATCCGGGTCTTTCGGCTCCAGCTGGAACCAGTCGAGCCCGTCCTCCTTAGCCAGAGCGTGGACTTTCATGACCTCGGCTAATGGACGAAGGCCACTCAACAACATGGCCGGCGTACTCGTCAGGGTATCATTGACGGGACTGACACTGGCCTGTTCGAGGTCGGCATCATAGTTCCAGAGTTGTTTACCGTCGGAAACGATCAGCTGCTGATAGGGTTTACGGTAATCCCAGCGGAAACGCCCGGGTTTGCTGATCCAGACTTCACCACTGGAATCCTGCAATACTTCACCGTCCACATCGACAACATGCTGCGTGAAGCTCGCTTCAAAGGTTTCCATCCCGGTAAAGTAGTCGCTGACCGGGTCGGCGCTGACGGCAAAGGGCAACAACAGA
>CAYYAP010000007.1:0-34541 GCA_964469575.1 uncultured Thiohalobacter sp. | reverse complement strand
CCCGGTAAAGTAGTCGCTGACCGGGTCGGCGCTGACGGCAAAGGGCAACAACAGAGCCAGGGTCGCCAGAATCCGCCATGGTGTGAACCCGATCATGTCATACCTCCGGCGGCGGTGGCGCAAGCACTTCGCGGTTGCCGTTGGACTGTTGCGGCCCGACGATACCGATACTTTCCATCTGCTCGATCATACGGGCGGCCCGGTTGTAGCCGATTTTCAGACGTCGCTGCACACCGGATATCGAGGCGCGGCGCGTTTCAGTCACAATGCGTACCGCCTCATCAAACAGTGGGTCACTCTCGGCATCGTCACTGTCTGCCATGCCGCCGCTGCCCGGCAGGAAGTCTGTTGTGGTTTGCACAATGTCATCAATATAGTCCGGCTCGCCTGTACGCTTGAGGTGAGCGACCACCCGGTGTACTTCGGCATCGTCCACGAAAGCCCCGTGTACGCGCGTCGGGATCGCTGTCCCGGGTGGCAGATAGAGCATATCGCCATGCCCGAGCAACTGTTCCGCACCGGCCTGGTCCAGGATGGTTCGCGAATCAATTTTTGAAGATACCTGGAAGGCAATACGTGTCGGGATGTTGGCCTTGATCAGGCCGGTAATCACATCTACTGAGGGTCGCTGGGTAGCGAGAATCAGGTTCACACCGGCCGCGCGGGCCTTTTGCGCCAGCCGCGCAATCAGTTCTTCCACTTTCTTACCGACCACCATCATCATGTCGGCAAGCTCGTCAATGATAATGACGATAAACGGCAGGGGTTCGAGCGTTGGCGCTTGCGGGTTCTCTTCCAGCACTTCTTCCGGCTTGAACAACGGGTCCGGGATCGGCTCACCCTTGTCGATCGCCTCCTGGACTTTCTTGTTATAGCCGCTGATGTTACGCACACCCAGCGCCGCCATCAGCTTGTAGCGCCGTTCCATTTCACCGACACACCAGCGCAGCGCATTCGCCGCTTCCTTCATGTCGGTCACGACCGGCGTCAGCAGGTGTGGTATCCCCTCATAAACGGATAACTCCAGCATTTTCGGGTCGATCATGATGAGCCGCACATCTTTCGGCAGCGCCTTGTAGAGCAGGCTCAGAATCATGGCATTAATGGCCACCGACTTGCCCGATCCGGTCGTGCCCGCTACCAGTAAATGCGGCATCCGCGCCAGGTCTGCCACAACGGGTTTGCCCCCGATGTCTTTACCCAATGCAAGCGTCAACGACGAAGCGGCCTTGTCGTACTCGGTAGAGGAAAGAATTTCGCTCAGCGCCACGATCTCGCGGCTTTCGTTGGGAATCTCCAGTCCGATGACGGATTTACCCGGGATGACATCGACAACGCGTACACTGATGGCCGACAGGCCGCGGGCAATATCCTTGGCGAGATTGGTAATCTGACTCACCTTGACCCCCGTGCCTGGTAGTAATTCGAAACGCGTAATGACCGGACCGGGTTGCACGGCCACCACCTCGACTTCAATACCAAAGTCGGCGAGCTTCATCTCCACCAGTTTGGACAGGGCTTCAAGTGCAGACTCTGAATAGCCATCGACATTCTCCCGTGCATCGTCCAGCAGCGATAACGGTGGCAGTTCGGTATTGAGCGGCGCATCGAACAGTTTGACCTGGCGTTCGCGTTCGACACGCTCGCTGGGTTCGACCTTCCTGATCACCGGCTCGATGCGCGGCGCCTTGCGTCTGGCGATTTTCTGCTTCTTGCGCTTTGTTTCCGAAGGTTCCTCGCGCTGTTGTCTTGCGCGGCGCATTTCGAGTCGCGTCCTGAGTTGGGCAAGCTGCACCATCAACCAGGCGATGAAGGTCAGGGTCACGCGACCGGTCCAGTCCATCAGGCTGAGCCAGGACAGGCCGGTAAACAGGGTAATACCCGTCAGGAACAGCGCCAGCAGGAACAGTGTCGCCCCAAGGAAACTAAACAGTGACTCAAGACCATGGCCGACCAGGTTGCCGAACACCCCGCCGGCATCCAGCGGCAAACTGCCGGGCGCTGCGTAAAAGTGCAGTGTCGCCAGTCCGCAACCGGAAGCCACCGTCAGCAGGAAACCCGCCCAGCGAATACTCAACACATGGACATCTATGCCACCGGTCGGCGTACGGCCACGATAGACCAGCCAGCCACTGAAACCCACCATCAGCGGGAACAGGTAGGCCATCACCCCGAACAGGTACAGGAAGATATCGGCAAACCATGCACCGACCACCCCGCCGAAGTTATGCACCACATGGCCCGGACCCTGGTGCGACCAGCCGGGATCGTCCGGGTAATAGGTCACCAGCGACAGGAAAAAATAAACAGCAAGCGCGGAGAGCATAAACAGCATGCCCTCCCGCAGTCCCTTACTGACCTGGGGATTGATTTTCGGCGTTTCCGCCTTTTTACGACGCGCTTGAGCCAAGGTAAGAAGTTTCGCTAAGTTTTGTATTTAAGACATTAAAAGATAGGGTTATTTTACTTCATTCCGAGCGCAGATAGCAAGGCGGGATGGCAGACTTCACCCGCCCTGACGTTAATCCCCCGTCGCAATGTCGGCAACGCGTCCAGCTCACCATTCGCCAAGGATAACAGGTATGGCGACAGCGCGGCGGAAAGCGCCTGCGAAGCGGTTTGGGGCACGGCGCCGGGCAGGTTGGTGACCGCGAGGTGTACGACATCGTCCACGCGGTAGGTTGGCGTGCGGTAGTCGGTGGGACGCGTGGTTTCGATACAGCCACCCTGGTCCACAGAAATATCCACAATGACGCTGCCGGCCGACATGCGCGACACCTGGCTGGCTGAAATCACGTGCGGCGCCCGCGCGCCAGGAATAAGCACGGCGCCAACCACCATGTCAGCCGCCAGAACCGCAGCCTCGACCCGGTCCGGCCAGGCATACAGCGCCGTGACGTTATGACCGATTTCACGCATCACTTCCAGCCGTTCGCGTTTGCGGTCAAAGACGGTCACCTGTGCGCCCAGCGCCGATGCCACACAAACGGCGGCGCTTCCGGCAACCCCGGCGCCGATCACTACCACGTGGCCCCGCTCTGCGCCCGGGGCGCCCCCCAGCAACAGGCCCTTGCCGCCGGACGGTGCATGCAGCAAACCGGCGCCGAGCTGTATGGCCAGGCGGCCGGCAATATCGCTCATCGGCGCCAACAGGGGCAGAAAACCTGCCTCATCCTGTACGGTTTCAAAGGCGATGGCCGTCAGGCCAATAGCCTGCAGCCGTCGCGTCAATGCCGGATCAGCCGCCAGGTGAAGATAACTGAACAGGATATGGTCGCTGCGCAGGTGTTCAAGATCCCCCTCGATCGGTTCCTTGACCTTCACCACCAGCCGGGCCGCCTTGTACAACTCGGCGGCCGATTCGCACAGGGTCACACCAGCGGCGCGGTACTGTGTATCCGGGTAACCCGACAACTGCCCTGCCCCGCGTTCCACTAATACCGTGTGGCCCGCCGCCACCAGTTCCGAGCAAGCATCCGGGACCAGCCCAACGCGTCCTTCAAGCGGTTTGATTTCACGGGGAATCCCGATGTGCATTGCTTCTCCTTTACCCTGTCCGGGGCATTCCGTACCATACGCGCCTGATCAGGCCGCCGTGTACAGGATTATTCTGCCCGCCGACCTGGAATAAAACGCCCTCGTTGTTCGGAGTGATTATACATGAGCGAAACCAGACACAGCCGCCTTCTGATACTCGGCTCAGGCCCGGCCGGTTACACCGCCGCGATTTACGCTGCGCGCGCCAACCTGAACCCGGTACTGGTAACTGGAATGGAACAAGGCGGCCAGCTGATGACCACGACCGACGTTGAAAACTGGCCGGGCGGTGCGGAAGGGCTGCAGGGTCCTGCACTGATGGAAGAAATGCGTGAACACGCGGCGCGCTTCAATACCGATATCGTCTTCGACCACATTAACGAAGTCGATCTGAAACAGAAGCCCATGAGTCTGAAAGGCGATGCAGCAACCTACACCTGTGACGCGCTGATCATCTGTACCGGCGCCTCCGCCCAATACCTTGGCCTGCCTTCCGAAGAAACCTTCAAGGGGCGTGGCGTATCCGCCTGCGCCACCTGCGACGGGTTCTTCTACCGCGAAAAACCGGTGGCGGTAATCGGCGGCGGAAACACCGCTGTCGAAGAAGCGCTGTACCTGGCCAATATTACTTCGCACGTCACACTGGTGCATCGTCGGGATGCGCTGCGTTCCGAAAAGATCCTGCAGGATCGTCTGTTCGCACGCGAAAAGGAAGGCAAGGTAACCATTGAATGGGACCACGTGCTGGATGAAGTGCTGGGTGACGACAGTGGCGTTACCGGGATGCGCATCAAGAACGTTAAGGATGGCAGCACAAAGGACATTACGCTGGACGGTGTCTTCGTTGCCATCGGTCACAAACCCAATACCGGCCTTTTTGCCGGACAACTGGAGATGCACCAGGGCGGTTACCTTGCCGTCAAAAGCGGCCTGAAGGGCGGCGCAACCGCCTGTAGTATCGAAGGGGTTTTCGCGGCGGGGGATGTCGCCGATCACATCTATCGCCAGGCGGTCACGTCGGCCGGCTCCGGTTGTATGGCGGCATTGGATGCAGAACGCTATCTGGATGAACTCGATACCTGAGCTCACATACCTGTAGGAGCGGGCTTGCCCGCGAACCTGCTGTGGCATCGTGGGCTGTTCGCGGGCAAGCCCGCTCCTACAGGAATCAGGCACAGGATGACGGGGTTTTAAGCCAAACATCCGAAACCCTGCCCCTGAAAACTCCGTTACAATGCCAGTATGAAACTGGCCATCCTCAACGGTATTGATGACATTACGGCAGACCAGTGGAACGCCGTATCCGGTACGGGCAATCCCTTCCTCCGCTACGAATTCATGGCCGCACTGGAACACAATGGCTGCGTCGGGGAACAACACGGCTGGATTCCCCATCACCTGGCCGCCTTCGACGATAAAGGCGCCCTGATCGGCGCCGTGCCGATGTATCTCAAGGACAATTCCTACGGCGAGTTTGTGTTCGACGGGTCCTGGGCCGAGGCTTACCAGCGGGCAGGCCTTCCCTACTACCCGAAATCCGTCGTTGCCATCCCCTATACGCCGACACCCGGCCCGCGCATTCTGGTTCATCCCGGGGCTTGCCGTAAAACCGTATCCACGCAATTGATTGAACTGGCGCGCAGCTGGTCACAGAGCAAAGCGCTGTCCTCATTACACTGGCTGTTTACCGACGAGACGGATACCGGACTGCTCGCCGAGCAGGGTTTCCTGTTGCGGCTCGGTTGCCAGTTCCACTGGGAAAACAAGGGGTATAGCGATTTCGATGCTTACCTGTCGACCTTCAACGCCCGTAAACGCAAGAAGGTACACCGTGAAAGGCGCTATGTTCAGGAACAGGATATTCATATCATCACCGTACACGGTCACGAAGCCACAGAACGGCAACTGCATACGATGTACGAGTTTTATCGCATCACCTTTGAAAAGAAATGGGGTTACCCGACGCTGACACTGGCGTTTTTTCACGAGATCGCACAAACCATGGGTGATCAACTGGTGTTTTTTATCGCCGAAAAACACCACCAGATGGTGGCCGGCGCCATCTGTTTTCGTGGTGACGATACCCTGTATGGCAGACACTGGGGTTGCTACGAGGATTATCATAGCCTGCATTTTGAAACCTGTTACTACCAGGGCATCGAGTACTGTATCCAGAATGGACTCAGTCTGTTCCAGCCGGGTGCCCAGGGAGAACACAAAATCAGCCGGGGGTTTTTACCTACACCGACATGGTCCGCGCACTGGATTGCCAACGCGAAATTCCGTGAATTGATCGCCCGTTTTCTCGATCATGAAACACAGGCCATGCATGAATACATGGCGGAACTGGACCAGCGCTCGCCGTTTCGGGAGCATACGGCGACATGAATCAACAGGGACCGTTCTGGCTGCCGGCCGGTAATACCGGAATGGAGTTTCCCGATGCCAGCCTTGCCCTCACCGAACCCGACGGCCTGCTCGCCGCCGGTGGCGACCTGTCGCCGCAACGGCTTTTAAACGCCTACCGTAACGGCATCTTTCCCTGGTACAGCGATGGTCAGCCGATCCTCTGGTGGTCGCCGGACCCGCGCACGGTGTTGTACCCGGAGAAGCCGAAGATATCACGCAGCCTGCGCAAGGTGCTACGGCAGCAACGTTTCGAACTCAGCTATGACCGCGCCTTTGAACAGGTGATCAGGGCTTGCGCCGAACCGCGCCGGGAAGAGGCCGGCACCTGGATTACCGCGGCGATGAAGCAGGCTTATACCGAGCTGCATCGCCTTGGGCACGCACACTCTGTCGAATGCTGGCAGAATAATGCGTTGGTTGGTGGGCTGTATGGCGTGTCGATTGGCCGGGTATTTTTTGGCGAGTCCATGTTCAGCCGGGCGACGGATGCCTCGAAAGTGGCATTCGTCACGCTTGCCCGCCAACTGGCGCAATGGAACTTTGCCCTGGTCGATTGCCAGGTGTATTCCCCACACCTTGCCAGCCTGGGCGCGTGCAATATTCCCCGCGCAGAATTTTTGCAGTTACTCGACGAACTGTGTCAGCAGACGCCGGCAAATGAAACCTGGCGAACGGCCGGGACGTTCGATTCACTGAACGGGTGACACGGGCATGAGTCGCGACGAACAGCAGGATGGCGGGCAACAGAGCCTGCGTTTCTATGCCACGGCGCCACGGCCCTGCGCCTATCTGCCGGATCGTAGCGCCATCTCGGTGTTCGCAGATCCTGAAGCCACGCTATCGACTGACATCTACCAGCAACTGGCACCGCTGGGTTTTCGCCGTAGCGGCAGCGACCTGTATCTGCCGGCCTGTACGACCTGCCGCCAGTGCATTCCCGTTCGGGTTGAGGTAGAGGCTTTCCGTCGTAGTCGCAGCCAGCAACGTGTCTGGCAGCGTAACCGGGACGTCACCTGCACGCCACTGGATGCTGGATTCCGGCAGGATCATTTCGAACTCTACGCCCGTTACCTGTCACAGCGGCACGCCGGCGGTGGCATGGAAAACCCGACACCGGAGGACTACCTGCACTTTCTGGCCAGCGACTGGAGTGACACGCTGTTCCTGGAATTTCGGCTCGAAGACACGCTATTGGGTGTTGCTGTCACCGACTGTCTGACGGATGCCCTGTCGGCGGTTTATACCTTTTTTGACCCTGATTTCGAAGCGCGCAGCCCCGGCACACTGGCGGTCCTGACACAGATTGAAACGGCCCGGCAACTGGGCCTTAACTGGTTGTACCTTGGCTACTGGGTACCTGGTAGCCGGAAAATGGCCTACAAGAACCGCTTCAAACCGCTGCAGGTATTCCGTGGTGGCCACTGGCGGGAATTCGATCCGAACGTGGATTACACAACAACAACGGGATAAATACGCACGCACGCGCGGAATTCGGTTATACTTCCCGGCTGGTTCAGTCAGCGTACGAGTGAGAAAAGGTGGCAAAAGAAGATCATATCGAAATGGAAGGCACGGTCGTCGAGACGCTGCCCAATACCATGTTCCGGGTCGAGCTCGAAAACGGGCACGTCGTAACCGCACATATTTCCGGCAAAATGCGCAAGCATTACATCCGCATTCTGACCGGCGACAAGGTCACCGTTCAGCTGACACCCTACGATTTAACCAAGGGTCGAATCACCTACCGGGCACGCTAGGCCCGTTCGGCAAGCCGGCTTCCCGCCGGCTGTCACGCTTTTTCTTCTTCCTTGATATCGTGAATCAGCTCGCCGTCCTCGGCGCGGACCACCAGTTGCCCGCCGTTTGCCAGGCGGCCGAACAACAGCTCTTCCGCCAGCGGCTTCTTGACGTGTTCCTGAATAATGCGCGCCATCGGGCGTGCGCCCATCTTCGGATCGAAACCGTGCTCGGCCAGCCACTCCCGGGCTGAGTCCTCGAACTCGATAGTGACGCCCTTGTCCTGTAACTGCGCTTCCAGCTCATAGATAAACTTGTCCACGACACGCGTGATAACGGCCGGGTCGAGTGAACGGAACTGGATAATGGCATCCAGGCGGTTGCGGAATTCCGGGCTGAACAGCTTCTTGATCGCTTCCATGCCATCGGTGGAATGATCCTGGTGCGTGAAACCGATAGACGGGCGACTCATCTCTGATGCGCCGGCATTGGTGGTCATGACGATAACCACATTGCGGAAATCCGCCTTGCGGCCATTGTTGTCCGTCAACGTGCCATGGTCCATGACCTGTAGCAGCAGGTTGAAGACATCCGGGTGCGCCTTCTCGACTTCGTCGAGCAACAGTACAGCGTGCGGATGTTTGTTGACAGCCTCGGTCAGCAAGCCACCCTGGTCAAACCCCACATAACCCGGGGGTGCGCCGATGAGGCGTGATACCGTGTGCCGTTCCATGTATTCAGACATATCAAAGCGGATCAGCTCGATACCGAGAATCAGCGACAACTGGCGCGTTACCTCGGTCTTGCCAACACCCGTCGGCCCGGCGAACAGGAAGGAACCGATCGGCCGGTCTTCATTGCCCAGCCCGGAACGCGACATCTTGATCGCTCCCGCCAGTGTTTCGATAGCCTCATCCTGACCGTACACGACCATCTTGAGGTCACGCTCAAGCGTGCGCAGGGAATCCTTGTCAGAAGCCGACACGGTTTTCGGTGGAATGCGTGCAATCTTTGAAACAATGGCTTCGATATCATTCACGCCGATGGTCTTTTTACGCCGGGACGGTGGCAACAATTGCTGACTGGCACCGGCTTCATCGATGACATCGATGGCCTTGTCCGGCAGAAAGCGGTCATTAATGTAGCGCGAGGATAATTCAACCGCAGTGCGCAATGCCTTCAACGAATACTTAACGTCGTGGTGCTCTTCAAAGCGCGATTTCAGGCCCTTGAGAATACTGACCGTCTCATCAATGGTCGGCTCCGGCACATCAATTTTCTGGAAACGACGCGCAAGCGCACGATCCTTTTCAAAGATGCCCCGATACTCCTGGTAGGTTGTCGAACCAATACACTTGAGTTCGCCGGAGGCCAGCATCGGCTTGATCAGGTTGGAGGCATCCATTACACCACCCGAGGCTGCGCCGGCGCCAATGATGGTATGAATCTCGTCAATAAAGAGAATCGAACCGTCTTCCTTGCGTAACTGACTGAGGACATTCTTCAGGCGTTTTTCGAAATCGCCGCGATACTTGGTCCCGGCAACCAGCGAGCCGAGATCCAGCGAATAAATCGTGGCATTCAGCAGGACTTCCGGGACATCGCCATCGACAATGAGTTTGGCCAGCCCTTCGGCGAGCGCCGTTTTGCCGACACCAGCCTCACCCACATACAGCGGGTTATTTTTGCGGCGGCGGCAAAGAATCTGGATGGTGCGTTCCACTTCGTTGCGACGGCCGATCAGCGGGTCGATTTTTCCCTTCATGGCCATTTCATTGAGGTTGGTGGCAAAATTTTCCAGCGGTTTTTTCTGCTGGGTCTCGCCATTACCGGGTGCCTCGGTTTCGGGCGCAGCCTCTTCCTCGCCGGCATCACCGGAAACTTTTGAAATGCCGTGGGAAATATAGTTCACCACGTCGAGGCGCGTGACATCCTGCTTGTTGAGGAAATAGGCGGCCTGGGATTCCTGCTCGCTGAAAATCGCCACCAGCACATTGGCGCCGGTCACTTCCTTCTTGCCAGACGACTGAACGTGAAACACGGCGCGTTGCAGTACGCGCTGGAATCCCAGTGTCGGCTGTGTCTCGCGATTATCGTTGGGTGGAAGCAAGGGGGTGGTTTCTTCAAGGAAGGTCGCCAGCTCTTTCTTGAGAACATCGATGTCGGCGCCACTGGATCGCAGCACCTCGGCGGCGGCCGGGTTATCCAGCAATGCAAGCAGCAAATGCTCGACCGTCATAAATTCGTGACGTTTTTCCCGTGCATCTTTAAATGCCAGATTAAGGGTAAATTCCAGTTCCTTGCTTAACATCTTGACTACCTCGACTACTGCATTGCGCCCTAGGCCTCCTCCATGGCACAAAGTAACGGGTGTTCATTCTGGCGCGCATATTCATTGGCTTGCGCAACTTTTGTTTCCGCAACTTCCCGTGTGAATACGCCACATACGCCCTTTCCCCGGGTATGTATGTGTAGCATCACCTGTGTCGCCTTCTCTCTCGACATGCCAAATAACTGCTCCAGCAACACGACCACAAACTCCATCGGCGTGTAATCATCGTTGTGCAACACGACCTTGTACATTGGCGGCTGCTTGAGCTTGGGCCTGGCTTCCAGTACGGAAAGCCCCTGGTCCCCGGAATGTCGCGTGTCCTTTCCCATAGACTGCAAGTTTAACTGATTAGACCATTCCCGGCGTCAGAATATCAACGCTTTTTTAACACAATACACCCGTTTCTTATCCCTGCAAAGCACGTGCCTGACCCGTGTTTTGTAAAGAAAAAGTCTCATTTCGCCAATACTTGACTAATTTGCTCGGGAGACTAACAATTGGCAGGTTCCCGCGAGGGGATAAAGGAGGAGTCGTTTTCCATGCCTGGGGGGTATAGAAGCGGCACGTTTATCATAAAAAGCAGGCGGTTTATCCGCCGGACAGAACGAAGCGAGGATAAAGGCCATGGCGACAGGTATTGTTAAGTGGTTCAGTAATGCGAAAGGTTACGGTTTCATTTCACCCGACGAAGGCGGCGATGATATTTTTGCCCATTTCTCGTCGATCGAAATGGAAGGTTACAAGAGCCTTAAGGAAGGTCAGCACGTCGAATTTGACGTCGCCGACGGTCCGAAGGGTTTGCAGGCCAGCAAGATCATGCTGGCGGCTGGCGCAGCTGCTGCCCAATAATTTCAGGGACGCTCTGATTCATTCGTTATCCGTCATTCTGGCGTATGCCAGAATCCAGGGGTTTTAATGAACTGGATACCGGCATTCGCCGGTATGACGAATTAATCCCGCTTTGAAGCGGGCGTGCAGTTGCGCGCGCTACATATTGTTAATAATAGCCTTGCCGAAACCGGAGCAACTGAGTTTTGTTGCGCCTTCCATCAGACGGTCAAGATCATAGGTAACGGTCTTCGCTGCAATCGCACCGGAGATACCTTTCACGATGAGATCGGCCGCCTCATTCCAGCCCATGTGTCGCAACATCATCTCGGCTGACAGGATCAGCGAGGCGGGATTAACCTGATCTTTGCCGGCATATTTCGGTGCAGTGCCATGTGTTGCCTCGAACAGGGCCACCGTATCGGAAAGGTTGGCGCCTGGCGCCATGCCGATACCACCCACTTGTGCGGCCAGCGCATCGGAAATGTAATCGCCGTTCAGGTTCAGGGTTGCAATCACGCTGTACTCGGCCGGGCGCAGCAGAATCTGTTGCAGGAAAGCATCCGCAATCACATCCTTGACGATAATCTCCTTGCCGGTTTGCGGATTGTTGAAACTGCACCAGGGACCGGCGTCGATTTCTTTTGCGCCGAACTCCTCTTTTGCCAGCTCGTAGCCCCAGTTCTTGAAAGCGCCCTCGGTGAACTTCATGATGTTGCCCTTGTGCACCAGCGTCAGGGAATCACGGTCCTGATCGATGGTGTACTGAAGCGCGCGTCGCACCAGGCGTTTGGTGCCCTCTTCCGATACCGGCTTGATGCCAATACCGGAGGTGTCCGGGAAACGGATTTTAGTGACGCCCATTTCATTCTGTAGAAAGGCGATCAGTTTTTTAACCTCGGCGCTACCGGCCTCCCACTCGATACCGGCATAGATGTCTTCCGAATTCTCACGGATGATCACCATATCGGTCTTTTCCGGTTCCTTGAGCGGGCTGGGTGTGCCTTCGAAATAGCGCACCGGACGCTGACAGACATACAGGTCAAGATCCTGTCGCAACGCAACATTGAGTGAACGTATCCCACCACCAACCGGTGTCGTCAGCGGCCCCTTGATGGCGACACTGAATTCACGCATGGCGTCCATGGTTTCAGTGGGCAACCAGGTATTTTCGCCATAGACCGCATTGGATTTTTCTCCGGCGTACACTTCCATCCAGCTGATTTTGCGCTTCCCGCCAAAGGCCTTGTCAACAGCCGCATCCACAACCTCACGCATCACCGGCGTGATATCAACACCAATTCCGTCACCTTCGATAAACGGCACAATGGGCTGATCGGGCACATTGAGTGACAGGTCGGCGTTAACGGTAATTTTCTCGCCCTGTTCGGGCACGGTAATACTCTGATATCCCATGTGGATTCCTGGCAGACTGAAAAGACTGCGGGATTGTACCAGAGGCGGACACAAATAAAAAAACCCCCGCAGCCAGAGGCTACGGGGGTTTCAGACGACGTCGAGCTGTCGTTTAGATTTCGCCGCCAGCGGCGTTAATCAGGGCTTCTTCAATGGCGTTAGGTGCGCACATGATATTGAAGAAGGTAGCGCCGGTGTCGCTCTGGATCATCGGCAGGTTAGGCCAGCTGATCGCGATGCGGAAGCGTGCATACAGGGCGTAGACATCACCGTCAGAAACCAGGATCTCGTAAGGCAGATGACCGGTAGAACGGATGGGCGCCTTGTCAACGCGGCTCATGATGTACTTGTCGCCACTGCAACCACTGTCATTCAGCGCTACACCAAACACGGTTTCATCGCGGCCGGGGATATCGATGCGATATACCTTGGTGGCACCACCACGACCTTCTGCCAGACCCTTCTCAACCGCAGCAACGGCTTCGTCATGGCTGTCATACTCGGCCAGTTCGCTGGGGTCATCGAAGTACTCCATACCGAACATGTAGTGGTATTTACGCAGATCTTTAGACGTCAGCTTCTTGTCACCAGTACCGTATGTTTCTGTCTTGCCCAGTGTGGATTCAAGGGTTTTCAGCGCATCGGTCGGCCCTGTCATATCCTTGATGCGGTAGGCATCGGCATAATACATCGGGTTGGTGTAACTCACCTGAATCTCGTCACCGACCTTGGTCAGGGTGACGCGTTGACCGGCTTCATAACCACCGAACTCGGTGCTGGCAGCCGCTTGCTTCAGTTCATCGTTGGTGATAGCAATAACAATCGCGCCATCGTAGGGGGAGTAGGAACCGACAACGTCAAAACCTGCGGCTTCAATCTTTCCCTTGACTTGATCGGCAATCGCCTGGATATCACCCGTGGTTTTGTACGCCAGTACAAATGGTTTCAGGACTTCATCGGCAAAGGCATTGCCGAAGGTAAGCGCAACCAGGGCGCCGGATATAACTAACTGTTTTACGACTTTGAGCATGATGACTCCTCCTCACGTTTTGTCGTGATAGTGCTTTCCTAAGGTTTCTGCGGGAATCTGCGCGGTGCAACTCCAGCATTATTATTATGGCCTTCACCTCTTTGCCGGTTCCCCGGGCTCGTAAACCTGCTGACGTTCCAGAGGAACCGGAGGCGAACCCGCGCAAATTGGCGTCGGTCATGGTTGCTACTTTATGTTGCCGGGAGGTAATGTCAAGTCTATGACGCATCTGCCGATCAATTATTTTCATGCCTCAATATAATTACAATTCATAACTGGTTGTTTATACTTTAAATCATAATCTTACAGAGGCATTCTGAAACCCCCATGATCTGGAAACCACGCGCGACTGTTGCCGTTATCTGTGAAAGAAACGGACAATTTCTTATAGTTGAGGAAAAAGTCCACGGCAAAATCCGCTTTAATCAGCCTGCCGGGCACCTCGAAGACCATGAAAGCCTGGTTGACGCCGCGATTCGCGAGTGTCAGGAAGAAACCGCCTGGCGCTTTCAGCCGCGTGCGCTGGTCGGTCTTTACCGCTGGCGGAATAACAAAAAAAACGATACCTACCTGCGCGCAACCTTCTGCGGCGAGTGTACCGATTTCGATAGCGAACAGGCACTGGATGAGGGCATCATCGCCGCGCACTGGATGACCCTGGATGACATTCGTGCGCGGGCGGCAGACCTGCGCAGCCCGCTGGTACTGCATTCCCTGGAAGACTACCTTGCCGGCAAACGCTATCCGCTCGAACTGATTGTCGATGTCTCATGAACAAAGGGCGGGTAATCGTCGGGCTGTCCGGGGGTGTGGATTCCGCTGTCGCTGCACATCTTCTCCAGCAACAGGGCTACGACGTCGAAGCCGTGTTTATGAAGAACTGGGACGAGGATGATGAGGAAGGACATTGCCCGGCGGAACAGGATCTGATCGATGCACGCGCGGTTGCCGAACAGCTGGGCATACCCTTACGCACTGTCAGTTTTTCCAGCGAATACTGGGATCGCGTATTCGAATATTTCCTCGCCGAATACCGCGCCGGCCGCACACCCAACCCGGATATTCTCTGCAACCAGGAAATCAAGTTCCGCGCTTTCCTCGACTATGCGCTGGGTCTCGGTGCAAACGGGATAGCCACTGGTCACTACGCGCGCGTGACGGGTGAGATCAACGTACGCCGGCTACTGAAAGGACTGGACCCCGACAAGGACCAGAGCTATTTTCTTTACCGACTCGGTCAGCGCGCGCTGAACCACACCCTGTTCCCGTTGGGTGAGTTACGTAAACCTGAAGTACGTGCGCTGGCGGAACGTGAAGGTCTTCCGAACTATGCCCGCAAAGACAGTACCGGCATCTGTTTTATCGGCGAACGAAAATTCAAGGCCTTCCTGCAACGTTTCATTCCGGCGCAACCCGGTGATATTGTGGACACCGAAGGACAGGTGATCGGCCGCCACGATGGATTGATGTTTCATACCATTGGCCAGCGCCAGGGACTGGGCATTGGCGGCATGCCGGGCGGCAGCAATGAACCCTGGTATGTTTGCGCTAAAGATATCGACAATAACCGGCTTGTCGTGGCGCAGGGCAAACACCACCCCGCCCTGTTTCAATCTTCTCTGGTGGCAAGTGACATGCACTGGATCGCCGGCAGTCCACCGGACATCCCGCTGCATTGCCAGGCGCATATCCGCTATCGACAGGCGGACCAGGGCTGCGAAATTACCGTACTCGATGACCGGCATTGCGAAGTCACATTCGATGCGCCGCAACGCGCGGTGGCACCGGGACAGGCGGTAGTATTTTACCAGGGTGACATTTGCCTCGGTGGCGGTACCATTCAGGCATGAGTGAACATAGCCCCGAAGACCGGACACTGGCCTTTGCCGGTATTCTGCAGGCGCTGCAACTGGTACAGCAGTCAGCTTACGGTAAACCCTGCGACCTGGTCTCCATGCAAGCCAGCCTGGGCAGTATCCTGACAATCGATTCATCCTCGGTGAAGGCAGTATACGGCGGAATCGATAAACTGCGCCCTGGCCTGCTTCTGCTGCAAACACAACTCATCGGCAAGAACCGCAGACCAGAACCCGAACTCAGCCGTTATCTTGTCACGCTGCTTCACCTTGAACGTAAACTCAGCAAACGTTCTGACCTGCTCGACCGCCTGAGGGCTGGCATCGAGCGCGCGCAGGCACAGGCGGAACACTTCGATGTTGTCCACGAAAACCTGGTTGCCAGCCTCGCCGACCTCTACACCCGTACCGTAAGTACCCTGCAGCCACGCATCATGGTCAATGGTCAGCCGGAACGCCTGTCAGACCCCGGCGTCGCTAACCGGGTACGCGCCCTGTTGCTCGCCGCCATGCGCGCTGCGGTACTGTGGCGTCAATGTGGCGGGACGCGGATTGGACTGGTTTTCGGGCGCAAGACAATGGTGGACATCGCTGGCACATTACTCCGAGGTGAAAACTCCGCCTGAGTAACGGCCTGTACGCACTGTCCCCCGGAAACCCTATCTGCTTTATTCATAAAGAATTGTTTTGTCTCGCCGATAAAAAAATCGTATGGCTCATGCAGGCGACGAGTTGAACAGCATGTGGAATACCCCGATGGGAAGATAAAACCGGATTCCGGGTTTCTGAACTCACTGCGCGGTCGTTATCTCGCGACTGCCGGCATTCTGGTGCTTGTTATTCTCAGCAGCGCCTGGACGGCGCAGTTCTACTTGTCCCGTACCGAGGGCCAAAGTCGTATCAACCTCAAGGACCGGAACGAGGTGACGGAATACAGCCGCCAGGTCCGTAATGCCATCTGGCAGGCGGCGGATGCACAAAAAGCCTTCCTGTTAACCCCGTCGCAAAAATACCAGCAAGCGTTTAACGCCTTTATCGATTCTGCCCTGCACAGTACTTCGGCGCTGGAAAAAACAGCCTGGGTCCACAGCACGAAACTTGAAAACGGTATCCGGCAACTGCACACCGACATCAAAACACTGAAACAGGCATCCGCTGAACTGGCCGGAATACGTAGCCATGTTGAACGTCTTTTCCCGGCAAACCCCACTTTGCAGAATGTTATGTCTACGGATAACCAGGGATTCTATACCGCCACCACCCTGGGCCTGAACGAATTCAACGAGAGTAGCACCGATCCTGACGTACGCGAAACACACAAACTGTTTGAGTCCTGCCAGCGTGAATGGTTACGTATGATCAGTACTTTCCGCCTGTCCCTGCTAAACCTTACGGGAATCTTTGGTAACCCGGAAAGCGGATTCAAGGCACACTCAAATACCATAGAAATACGCTACCAGCACATCCAGCAGCTCCTGGGGCTGCTGGAAGACAGGACGCACCGGGGGCAACTCGGGTTACAGGGCAGTCAGTCACTTACCGACATGAAACATTACGCCGGCGACTGGTGGACAGCCTACCAGGGCATGAGAACCACGCTTGAAACCAACGAGTGGCGCGCTGATCTCCCGTTTATTAAAAATACCATCAGGCCACTTTACGACAAAATCTGGCGTCACCTGCTGGTGCTTGACCAGCACCTTGAGACGTCGTTTTCCAAAGACCTGGATAACCTGTCGCAGGTTGCCAGAATCAGTATTTATACACTCTGGGGGCAGGTGGTTCTGTTGCTGTTGGCCACACTTGCCGGCTACTCCATCCTGCAACGCAGGATACTTCAACCGGTCAGCACCGTTACCCGGGCGCTCAGGTCAAGGATCTGGGAAAAAGACGCGGGTATTGAGAACCTGATTTCAGCACAGCTGGATGAAACCCGGGACCTGATTGTAGCCTTTACCGAGACTTCGCAGAAAATCCGTGAGCGCCAGAGTCAGCTGGAATACCAGGCAACCCACGATGCCCTGACCGGACTCCCTAATCGTATCCAGCTGAAAAATTGCCTTGAAAGTGAAATTATCCGCGTCCGGTCACGAAGGTTGCCCATTGCACTGTTATTGCTGGACCTGGATCGCTTCAAGGAAATCAACGATACCCTGGGCCACCAGCTGGGTGACAAGGTTTTGCAGGAAGTTGCCAGACGTCTGCTCTCCTGTCTCAGGCAAAATGACATGGTCGCCCGTCTGGGTGGGGATGAATTTGCCCTGATACTCTCCGAGACCACGATCAATTTTGCTGAAGAAGCGGCTCAGCGGATTGTGCAGACGCTGCAGAAACCGATGAGAATCGACGGCTTCCAGTTACACATCGGTGGCAGCATCGGCATTGCCCTGTATCCGCTGCACGGTGAAGATTCCGATACACTGATTCGCTGCGCCGATGTCGCCATGTACGACAGTAAACGGCTGGCGTGTGGTTATGTCACCTACGATCCGGCCTGCGATCCCAACAACATTGACCGCCTCACGCTGGTCAGTGATTTCCACGACGCGCTGGACAGTGATGGACTCAGCCTGCACTACCAGCCCAAAGTAGATGTCCAGTCTGGCCGGGTGTTCGGCGTTGAGGCGCTGTTGCGCTGGCAGCATCCCGAACGCGGCTTTATCCCGCCGGCTGAACTGATACCGCTGGCCGAGCAAACCGGGATGATCAAGGATCTCACTCGCTGGGTGCTGAAAACCGCCATACAGCAATGCACCCGGTGGAGACAACAGGGACTGGAACTCAGCATTGCCGTCAACCTGTCGATGTGGGATCTCCAGGACCCGCGACTTGCCGACTACATCAGGGAACTGTTTGTCGATTACGATATCAGCCCGCAACACCTGGTACTGGAAATCACGGAAAGCGCCATGATGGCCGACCCCAAACACGCCATTGAAACCATGAATCAACTGGCTGCAATGGATATCAAACTGGCCGTGGATGATTTCGGTACCGGCTTTTCCTCCCTGTCTTACCTGAAAAAACTGCCCATTCATGAACTCAAGATCGACATGTCCTTTGTCACCGATATGTGCAAAAACGACCATGATGCCGTTATCGTGCGTTCGACCATTGACCTGTCACATAACCTTGGACTGACCGTAGTGGCCGAAGGCGTGGAAGACCAGGAAATCTGGGATCTGCTGGAAATTCTTCGCTGCGATAAATTACAGGGCTACTACATTTCAAGACCTGTGGCGGCCGAGGTGTTTGAAGACTGGCTAATGGACTGGGAAGTCTACCCCACCCTCACCCGCCACAGGGTACTCACGAAATAAGCGGGCCTAACGATGAAAGGCCTGCGCAGTGGAAGACGCCTGAGGCATGGCCGTCCTGGTGGGTGGTGCCTCATTCACATCACCACAGAACCGGTCTACCGCCTGACGGCTCCACGTAACGCTACCCGGCGAGTCTAACCAGCGGATAATATCCTCCCACACGGTGTGAGCGTTCAGGTCGCGCGTCAGCATGTGGTAGCCCTGCGGATAGAGTTTGATCACAGGTGAATCAGACCCCCGCTCAAGGCGCCCCAGAAACCGGCAGGCCGGCCGCGGTGGAATAATGTCGTCGTGCATGCCATACAGCAACAAGGTCTTCCCGAGCCGACTCGCCTGCACAGAGGCGGCGACATCCATCAGGTTGGTCACGCCATACAAAACGTCGATGCGTGTCGCCTTGATCACTTCCGGGTCGCGTCCCAGTGCGCGCAACATGGCGATATTGTCGGAGGGGTGAAGTTCCAGCCCTTCTCCCGTCAGCCGTTTCCCCGGCAACGTATGCGCACCGAGCCAAAGTACGGCGCGTTGATACCAGGGCATGCTGTCACGCGACCAGACCGCCGGTGCGACCAGGACTTCACCACTGACAGCCAATGGCGCATTGCGTTGCGCCGCAAGAACGACTGCACCACCCATGCTTTCGCCCAGCACATATAAGGGGCAGCCCGGATGAGCACGGTGCAGCAGGGCAATCATGCCGCGCAAATCTTCCACCAGCCGCTCCCGGCCGTGCCAGTACCCCGCGCCTGCCGACTCGCCGAAACCGCGCTGATCGTAGGCATAAACCGTCACACCGTGCCCGGCAAGATAGGGTCCAAGATCGGCGAAGGCATGGCGGTAATCGTTGAGTCCGTGCAACGCCAGCAGCACGGCGTGGCAGTCGCCCGACGGCGTGGATGGCCAGACAGACAGGGGTAATCGATAGCCATCGTCCATGCGGGCATAATCCGTGTGCAGCGAAACGCCCGCCCTGTGGCTAGCTGGCGGGTAAAGGTAGGGTGTGGCGCAGGCTGCAAGGGTTAGCGAGAACAGCAGAGATGCTGGCGCGCGAAAAAGTGAAAAGACTTTAACTATATTCTTTATCTTGTTAGTAAATAACATAATTATATATAGTTTTTTTGATCCAGCTTTGGTTCGCGGGCAAGCCCGCTCCTACATTGATGTTTCATTCATGTTTTGTCCGTCCGCTCTACCCAGCGTAAATCAAATAGCTCATAATGGCGCGCTTACTTGAAACCGGGTCACGGGAGCTTTGAATGAGCAACAGTTTTTCCACACGGAGCACTTTAAACTGCAACGGCAAGGACTACGAGATCTACCGCCTGCCAGCACTGGAAACGGATGTTTCCACCCTGCCCTACTCACTCAAGGTACTGCTGGAAAATCTGCTGCGCTTTGAAGATGACAAGACCGTTACCCGTGATGATATTGAAGCGCTCCTTCACTGGGACCCCAGTGCGGAACCCAGCCAGGAAATCGCCTATCGCCCCGCGCGCGTATTGATGCAGGACTTCACCGGCGTACCGGCCGTGGTCGACCTGGCCGCCATGCGTGATGCGATGAAAGCCCTGGGTGGCGATCCGCAAAAGATCAATCCGCTGCAACCCGCCGAACTGGTCATTGACCACTCGGTGCAGATCGACAGCTTCGGGCGCAAGGACTCGATGGACCTCAACGCCAAAATTGAATACCAGCGCAACCAGGAACGTTACGCCTTCCTGAAGTGGGGCCAGAAAGGCTTCTCCAATTTCAAGGTTGTACCGCCGGATACCGGCATTGTTCACCAGGTCAATCTCGAATACCTGGCACGCGTGGTGTTCGCACAGGAAAATAACGGCGTATTGCAGGCCTATCCCGATACGCTGGTCGGCACCGACTCGCACACCACCATGGTTAACGGCCTCGGCGTGCTGGGCTGGGGCGTCGGCGGTATCGAGGCGGAAGCCGCCATGCTTGGCCAGCCTGTTTCCATGCTGATCCCGCAGGTTGTCGGCTTCAAACTGAGCGGCGAACTGCCTGAAGGCGCGACCGCCACCGACCTGGTGCTGCTGGTGGTGGAAATGCTGCGCCAACACGGCGTGGTCGGCAAGTTTGTCGAATTCTTCGGTGACGGGCTGGACCACCTGTCATTGGCCGACCGTGCAACGCTCGCCAACATGGCGCCGGAATATGGCGCCACCTGCGGTATCTTCCCGGTCGATGACGAGACCCTGAATTACCTGCGCCTGTCCGGACGCAGTGAAGAACAGGTCGCACTGGTCGAAGCCTATGCGCGTGAGCAGGGGATGTTCCGCGTCAAGGGGCAGCCCGGCGCCCGCTACAGCAGCACGGTTGAACTGGATATAGCTGATGTCGTACCCAGTCTGGCCGGCCCCAGGCGCCCGCAGGACCGGGTACCACTCAGCGCCTCGAAACAGCGGTTTAACGAGGCACTGAATGCGCTGAAGACCGAACGCAAGCTGGAAAGCCATGCCGCATCCGGCACGATCGATGGCGAGGACTTCGAATTGAACGACGGCGCTGTGGTGATTGCCTCTATTACCTCCTGCACCAATACCTCCAATCCTTCTGTCATGCTCGGTGCGGGACTGGTGGCGCGCAAGGCGGCGGAGAAAGGCCTCAAGGTAAAACCCTGGGTCAAAACCTCACTGGCGCCCGGCTCACAGGTCGTCACCGAATACCTCAACCAGGCCGGTCTGATGGGCGACCTGGAGAAGCTGGGTTTTAATGTTGTCGGTTATGGCTGCGCAACCTGCATCGGTAACTCCGGCCCGTTACCAGAAGCGGTATCAAAGGCGATTGCGGACGGCAACCTGTCGGTCTGCTCTGTGCTGTCCGGCAACCGTAATTTTGAAGGCCGCATACACGCCGAAGTGCGTATGAACTATCTCGCCTCACCGCCACTGGTGGTGGCCTATGCGATCGCCGGCACCCTGGATATCGACCTGGCCAACACCTCACTCGGGCAGGATACCGACGGCAACGATGTCTTCCTGAAAGACATCTGGCCCACCCAGGCCGAGATCAGCGCATTGATCAGTAGCAGCGTCAACCGCGAGGAATTCACCCGCGTCTACGAAGACGTCTTCAAGGGCGAGAATCGCTGGAATGCACTGGAATCCCCGGAAGGCCAACTGTTCGACTGGCAGGACGATTCCACCTACATCCGCAACCCGCCCTACTTCGAAGGCATGAGCAAGGACGTGGACGAAATCTCCGACATCCGTGGTGCGCGTGCACTGGCGATGCTCGGTGATTCAGTGACCACTGACCACATCTCCCCGGCCGGCGCCATCAAACCCGACAGCCCTGCCGGAAAGTACCTGCTGGAACAGGGCGTACAACCGGGTGACTTCAATTCTCTGGGTTCCCGCCGCGGTAACCACGAAGTGATGATGCGCGGCACCTTCGCCAACATCCGCCTGCGTAACCAGCTCGCACCCGGTACCGAAGGCGGTGTCAGTGTTCACCTGCCCGACGGTGAACAGATGAGCATCTACGATGCCGCCATGCGTTACAAGGAAGAGAACGTGCCGCTGATCATACTGGCCGGCAAGGAATACGGCTCGGGTTCGTCGCGCGACTGGGCGGCCAAGGGGCCGCGCCTGCTGGGTGTGCAAGCCGTCATTGCGGAAAGCTATGAGCGCATTCATCGTACCAACCTGGTGTGCATGGGCATCCTGCCCCTGCAATACCAGCAAGGTGAAACGGCGGCCTCACTCGGTCTGACCGGCAAGGAAACTTTCCATTTCGAAGGCCTTGGCGACGGCTCGGCGAAACAGCTTACTGTCCGTGCCGTCAGTGATGACGGCAGCGAAAAAACCTTTACGGTGCGTGTGCGGATCGACACCCCGCAGGAAGTCGAGTACTACCGGCACGGCGGAATTCTGCACTACGTACTACGTCAACTGGCAGCCTGATATGAGCATGGAACTGACTTCACTGACTGCAATTTCTCCTGTTGATGGCCGATACGGCCGCAAAACAGAGGCGCTGCGCCCGATTTTCAGCGAGTACGGACTGATCCATCACCGTGTGCTGGTCGAGGTACGCTGGTTGCAGGCGCTGGCCGCACACGCCGGTATTCCCGAAGTTCCGGTACTCAGCGAACATGCCCATAAGCTGCTCGACGCCATCGCCGCCAACTTCAGCGAGGAAGATGCGCAGCGGGTCAAAAACATCGAGCGCACCACCAACCATGATGTCAAGGCGGTGGAATATTTCCTCAAGGAAAAAATCGCCGGCAATGATGAGCTGGAAGCCATCAGCGAGTTCATCCACTTCGCCTGCACCTCCGAGGATATCAACAACCTCGCCCATGCGCTGATGCTGCGCGAGGCGCGGGGCCAGGTGCTGTTACCGCAACTTGATGAAATCATCCATGCCATATCCACGCTGGCACATGACAATGCAGAACTGTCCATGCTGTCGCGAACCCACGGCCAACCCGCTACGCCTACCACACTGGGTAAGGAAATGGCCAACGTGGTGGCACGCCTGCATCGCCAGCGCGACCAGGTTGCCGCCGTACCGATGCTTGGCAAGATCAATGGCGCCGTTGGCAACTACAACGCGCACATGGTGGCCTACCCGGAAGTCGACTGGCCGCTATTTTCCCGCGAATTTGTCACCCGCCTTGGCCTCGACTGGAACCCCTACACCATCCAGGTCGAGCCGCACGACTATATCGCCGAACTGTTCGATGCCGTGGCACGCTTCAACGTCATCCTGATCGACTTTGCACGCGATGTATGGGGTTACATCTCGCTCGGGTATTTCAAACAGAAAACCATCGCTGGCGAAGTCGGTTCATCGACCATGCCGCACAAGGTTAACCCCATTGACTTTGAAAATGCAGAAGGCAACTTCGGCATCGCCAATGCCATTTTTGATCACCTGTCCATGAAATTACCGATCTCCCGCTGGCAGCGCGATCTCAGTGACTCTACCGTATTGCGCAACCTCGGTGTCGGTATCGCACACTCGGCAATCGGCTACGATTCACTGATGCGCGGTATCGGCAAGCTGGAATCCAACCCGGCAAGACTGAGCGAAGACCTGGACGCCACCTGGGAAGTGCTGGCCGAAGCCGTACAGACGGTCATGCGCCGCTACGGCGTAGAACAGCCTTACGAGAAACTCAAGGAACTGACGCGCGGCAAGGGCATAGATGCCGCATCGCTAAAAAGCTTTATCGAAGGACTGGAAATTCCGCAGGAAGCAAAGGATGCACTGACCAAACTTACGCCGGGCAGCTACATCGGCAATGCCGCAGAACAGGCAAAATCGATCTAGGAGCCTCTGACTAATTCTTTACCGTCATCCCGGCGCATGCCGGGATCCAGTGGTTTCAATGACATGGATACCGGCATGCGCCGGCATGACGAATTCACGAGGGTTATTTAACCATCGCCAGGGGGGTTACCCAGTGTTCCTGCGTCCATTCACGGGAGCAGATCCAGTTGGCCAGTTCACCGGGACTCTGTGGCTGACGGATAAAATACCCCTGCGCCGTATCGCAACCCAGCATTTCCAGCAGGTCCCACACATCGGTGCTCTCCACTCCTTCAGCGACAACCTTCAGGCCCAGGTTGTGTGCCAGGTCAATCGTTGCACGGACGATAACTGCATCATTTTCATCGCTGTCCATCTGCGTAACAAAGGATTTGTCGATCTTGATCTCATCAACCGGTAACTGTTTCAGGTAAGACAGTGAGGAATAGCCGGTTCCGAAGTCATCGATCGATAGCTGGAAACCCATGTTCGACAGGCGCCGCATGACCCGGCGCGCCGTCAGCGGGTCCGACATGATGGCACTCTCGGTAATTTCCAGGATCACCCGCGAGGGATTCGAGCTGTGCCGCTCAACCAGCTTCTGAACCTGGCCCGGCAGTTGGCGGTCCTGAAGACTACGCACCGAAAGATTGATACTGATATTGAGATCAACACCGATACTTGCCCAGCTGGCCACCTGCCCAAGCGCCTTGTCTATCACCCACAGCGTCAGGGGACGGATAACACCGGTCTGTTCAGCGGAAGGAATGAATTCCTCCGGTGGAACCCGGCCATATTGCGGGTGATTCCAGCGTACCAGCGCTTCGGCACAAAAGATCTTTCCACTGGCAATATCGACCATTGGCTGATACTCCAGTGTCAGTTGATCCAGTTCAATGGCTTCCTTGAGCTCAGCTGACAGACCGAGCCGGCTAATGGACTTGTCATCACGCTCTGCCGAATAAAACACAAACCCCTTGTGCTTGCGTTTGGCCTCGTACATGGCTACATCGGCAAAACGCATTAACAGGTTTGTGTCCTGCCCATGCTGCGGGCACTGTGCAACACCAATACTGATACCGGCGCGTAAACGGAGATTCTCGATTTTTATCGGTTTCTCAAGTTCTGCCGCAATCTTGCGGCAAATCACTTTGGCGTGCTGACGATCAGCGCCTGGTAACAGAACGGCAAACTCATCCCCGCCAAGGCGTGCTACGGTATCCGTTCGCCTCAACACCGAGACCAGTCGCCGTCCAACCTCCTGCAAAAGGCGGTCACCGATATGATGTCCCAGTGTATCGTTCACTTCCTTGAACCGGTCAAGATCCATAATAAACAGCGCCAGTGATTCGCCGGCGAGATGTGCTGTCTGCAATTCGGCATCAAAGCGCTGCATGAAAAGTGCCCGGTTGGGCAGGTTGGTCAGACTATCGTGTCTTGCCTGATATTCCAGCACATAGTTTTCCGCGACGACCTCTTCACTCAAGCGCTCAAGGCGTTTGTGCAGCCCTTCAACCACGTTGCAATCACTGAATTCAGGCAACGGGATACCCAGGCGCTTTGCATAGCGCTCAACCGTATGATGGATCTGTTCGATACGCATCTCGTACCAGAGCGAACCCATCGCGAGCAGCCCACCAAAGGTCACCACTAATCCTGTTCGCTGCCCCCGCATCATGCCCTGAAAGAGAACATCGAATATCAACCAGATTACTGAGCCAGCCAACAGAATCAGCAACCATGCACGTATGGGCAAGCGCCCCTGCGACGTAGCGGTCGAGGCTTCAATACGCTTCATTGTATTCCCCCATCCCGGCACACAGACACGCGCCCGACAGGCATGGCGCAAACCTTTATGCCCGGGATACCAAAAAATAGAAAGCACCGGACCGAATAGCCCGGTAATCCAGATTTTCCTTATAATACGATGACTTGCGATCTATCCTTGATAACTTCGCGCAAGTGCTTACCCTGATAACGGCACGCAATGAGAAAGGCTTAGCTGATTTGCACCAGACTGATGTGCCTCAACTACCCGGAACGGCTCATGACTGTACTCTGGCTCGTCATCGCAGTAGTCTTGGAGCATGGAGAATGAAGAAAACTTTCATCGTTTCGTCAAGCTCCGGCTGGGATTGTCCGACCTGGAAATTGAACTCTCTACCCGGACCGAAGCCAGACATGCCACTAACCTGATGACAGAGCAGTCACAGGATACCCTGGACATATTCTCACGGAATCTCGATCCCGGCCTCTACGAACAAAGTGATTTTCTCGCTAACCTGAGTCGCCTGTGCCTGCGCAACCGCAAGGCGCGCATCCGCTTCCTGGTGCAACAACCTGCCGAAGCCGTGAAACATTGCCAGCGTCTGCTCGAACTGGCACGCAAGCTCAGCAGTTCCATCGAACTACGACAACCCCACCCGGACTACCGCCAGCATAACGAGGCTTTCCTGGTTGCGGATGGCTGCGGACTGATCTATCGAAAATTTCCCGACCGCTATGAAGGTACTGCCAATTTCTATTCGCCGGTTGAAGCCCGGCGCAAAACCGATTTCTTCACTGAAGTCTGGGAACGCAGCGAAGTCAATCCTGAATTCCGCAGGCTCTACCTCTAGCACCCATGCGTATTCTTGCCATCCTGCTACTGTTCCTGTTTCAGAGCATCTCCGTGGCCGCCAGCCAACTGGACATCATTGAACTGCACAACCGCCCTGCGGAAGAAATCGTACCGCTGATCAAACCCCTGCTGGATAGCGGTGAGTCAATAAGCGGGCGGGGATTTCAGCTGATACTCAAGGCAGATGCCGCTCGCCAGGCACAGATCCGGGAACTGGTGAGAAAACTTGACCGCGCCGCCGCACAGCTGATGATCTCGGTCTTCCAGGGCAGCCAGCGCGACCTGGAAACACTCGGTATCGAGGCAGGCGTGGACTACCAGGATAACAATACCGACAGCCATATCGGCAATGATGCTGGCGCCGGCAGAGGTGCGGAAATCACCCTGCGCGGCAACCACGCACAGATTACCGGCAAAGCCTACGGTACACGTGCCCGATTGCGAGACAAGCCGGTGTATCACCTGCGTGTTACCGAAGGCAGCGAAGGCTATATCGAGACCGGGAAATCCATTCCCTATTTTTCCGGCCAGGTCTACCAGAACAGTGGCCAACAGATTGTCGAATCCAGCGTTACGTACAAAGATGTCACCAGTGGCTTCTACGTGCGCCCCCGCCTGACTGGTGACCGGGTTATACTCGACATTTCCCCCCAGCGTAACTCACTCAATTCGTCTCACGGTGGTGCGGTGAACATCCGCCGCGCCACCACGACGATCAGTGGCCGGCTGGGAGAATGGATTCCGTTGGGTGGAACGACTGAGCAGGCGAAACGCTCATCGACGCGGATAGGGAAAAGTTATTCAACACAGGACAGACACAGCGAAAGCATCTGGATTAAAGCGGATTTAGTTAAATAATAAAAGGAGAGATTTATGTTCGGGTTTCAGGAATTTGCCATTCTTATTCTGGTACTGGCCGTTGCGCTGGTCATCATGGGCGTCAAGTCCATCCCCCAGGGTTCAGAATACACGGTCGAACGCTTTGGCCGCTATACACGTACCCTGCGTCCGGGCCTTAACCTCATTGTCCCGGTCATGGACCGCATCGGTGCAAAGCTGAACATGATGGAACGCGTCATGGACGTGCCCTCCCAGGAGGTGATCACAAAAGATAACGCCATGGTCACCGTGGATGGCGTAGTGTTCTTCCAGATACTCGATGCGGCCAAGGCGGCCTACGAGGTCAACCAGCTGGAACTCGCCATCCTCAACCTGACCATGACCAATATCCGTACCGTCATGGGCTCCATGGATCTCGACCAGTTACTGTCACAGCGCGACACCATCAACGCGCAACTGCTACACGTAGTCGATGACGCCACCACCCCCTGGGGTGTGAAAGTGACGCGCATCGAGATCAAGGACATCACTCCCCCGCGCGACCTGGTCGATGCCATGGCCCGACAGATGAAAGCCGAACGTGAGAAACGCGCCAACATTCTTGAGGCGGAAGGTTTCCGGCAAGCTGAGATTCTCAAGGCCGAAGGCGAAAAGCAGGGCGCCATCCTGGACGCGGAAGGCAACCGTCAGGCGGCCTTTCTCGATGCCGAGGCCCGGGAACGCTCGGCCGAAGCCGAAGCCAGGGCAACGAAGGTAGTTTCCGAAGCCATCGCCAGTGGCGACATCAACGCCATTAACTACTTTGTCGCCACGAAATATGTTGATGCCCTGAAAGCAATCGCCATGTCACCCAATGAGAAACTGGTTCTGATGCCACTGGAAGCCGCCAGTGTTATCGGTGCCATCGGTGGCATTACCGAACTGGCCAAAAACGCCATGGCCAAACAGAAAGGAACATCCGCATAATGGTGACAATCGGCCACTGGCACTGGTGGATACTTGCCGCCGCGCTGATCATCCTCGAAGTCTTTGCGCCAGGCGCATTTTTCCTCTGGCTGGGGATCGCTTCCATCGTGGTCGGTGGCGTGGTGTATGTTGTCCCGGGGATGGGCTGGGAGTACCAGTTATTGCTGTTCTCGGTGCTGTCGGTCATCAGTATCGTGCTATGGCGAAAATACTTCCACATCAAACCCGCGGATACGGATCAGCCAAATCTGAACCGGCGCGGCCAACAGTACATTGGACGCGTGTTCACCCTCAAGGAACCGGTCGCGGACGGCGTCGGCAAAATCCGCGTCGATGATTCCACCTGGAAAATACGCGGAGAAGATTGCCCCGCAGGCACCCAGATAGAAGTCACGGATGTTGATGGAACGATCCTCCAGGTGCGCTGCAGGGATTGATCGGTGTACAATCCGGCCATGCTAATTCTCGCTCCGGGTAAACGCACTTACCGCGCACTTTTCGGCGCGTTGATCCTGGCGTTGGTGCTCAGCCAGACACTGGCGCTGGCGCATCGGCATGCACTCGACAGTCCCGCATCGCATGACTGCGCGCTGTGCCTGTATGCCCAGCATGTCGGCAACGGCATACCTTCCAGTCCCTTTCATTTTTCCACCACGGTATCCGGTTTTACCGCCGTACTGGTATCAGTTCGTTCCCTGATCTCCATTACCTCACTGCCCTTCCTGTCCCGCGCCCCTCCTGTCGCACTGAAATAAATTCACTGTTTTTCTCGTGGTACACGCCCTCCCCGGGCACGCACCACAGGTTTGCCCTGTTGTCTGCGACGAAAGCCGGACGACGGGGTGCTTCAGGAGATTATTATGACTCGAATCCGTACCCGCATCGGGACGGGCCTGCTGGTTGTAGCCGGTCTGGTTTCCCCGATGCCTTCGCTGGCAGGTAGCGCCGATGATATCAAAGCGCTGAAAGCACAGTTGCAGCAAACCCGGCAAATGCTTGAAGCGATGCAAAAACGCCTGCTGCAACTGGAACAGAAACAAAACGAACAACAGCACGCACAGGAACAAACCCGGGCGACGGTCAGGCAACAAGCCGAGACGGTTGCCGAGGTAGCCGCTTCGGCATCACCCGGGGGTTCAGTTTCGCCCAATGCGTTTAACCCGGAGATCAGCGCCGTACTTAACGGAAAATACCAGGGCTTCAGCCGGTCACCCGACAATTTTGCGATTCCCGGTTTCCCACTGGGCGATGCGGCCGGGCTGGATGATCGGGGTCTTTCGCTCAGTGAATCCGAGCTGGATTTTACCTCTAATGTAGACAACCTGTTCTATGCCAGTCTTACCCTCTCCTTGCAGTCTACGGGTGGGGCGGATGTTGAAGAGGCTTTTTTACAGACGCTGGATATGCCGCTGGGTCTCACCCTCAAGGCCGGGCGGTTCTTTTCCGGCGTGGGTTATCTCAATCAGTTCCACACGCATCACGATGACTTTATTGATCGGCCACTGCCCTATCGCGCCTTCCTGAATACGCAATATGGCGATGATGGTCTGCAACTCAAATGGCTGGCGCCCACTGACACCTTTGTGGAACTTGGCGGAGAAGTCATGCGTGGCGATAACTTCCCCGCTGGTGGCGCCGCCCATCGTGGTGCCGGCACCTGGAGCCTGTTTGCGCATACCGGTGGCGATGTAGGTATCAGTCACAGCTGGAAAGCCGGTGTCTCCTATCTTCAGACGCGCGCACGGCGTCGCGATGCTTTTGACAACCAGGACAACACGCTCACGAGCTTCACCGGCGACAGCCGCCTGTGGCTGGCAGACTTCGTGTGGAAATGGGCGCCTGGCGGCAATCCTGTCAATCGTAATTTCCGCTTCCAGAGCGAGGCGTTCTATCGCAGTGAACACGGCCAGTTCATCAGCCCCGCATCGCTTTACGATGGTCGACAGGTTGGCTGGTACGCGGAAGGCGTTTACCAGTTTGCCCCGCGCTGGAAGTTCGGACTCAGACACGCGGAACTGTACGCGGACAACCACGGCACAGCCGTCACCCCGGGCAGCCTGCTCGACGACCGGCACAATCCGCACCGTGACAGCCTGGTGCTGGGTTTCTCCAACAGCGAATTTTCCCGCATCCGTATGCAGCTGGCGCGTGACGCGTCGCAATCAAAACCCGACTACCAGCTTTCCCTGCAATATCTGATGTTGCTCGGTGCGCATGGCGCACACCAGTTCTAGGAGAACACGATGAAAACATTTTCTTTTACCGCCTTACTGGCCGTGTGCCTTGTCGCACTGTCACAACCTGCCATGGCAAAACTGCGCATCTTCGCCTGCGAACCGGAATGGGGCGCACTGGCCACAGCCCTGGGTGGCGACGATGTCTCTGTCTACACCGCGACCCAGGCCAGACAGGACCCTCATCATATCCAGGCACGTCCCAGCCTGATCGCCCGCATGCGCCGCGCCGATATGCTCATTGCCACCGGCGCCCAACTGGAGATCGGCTGGCTGCCGGTACTATTGCGACAAGCTTCCAACTCCCGCGTGCAACGCGGCCAGCCGGGGTACCTCGCTGCCGCCGACCTGGTGCATAAGCTGGACGTACCCGTACGCGTGGACCGGGCACTGGGCGATATCCACCCGGCGGGCAACCCGCACATACAGACCGACCCGCGTAACATTGCTCGCGTTGCCGCCGTGCTGGTGAAACGGCTTCAGCAAATCGATCCGAAACATGCCGCGGCCTACCAGTCGCGCTACGACGATTTTTCCCAACGCTGGACAGCCGCCCTGGCGCGCTGGTCAAAACAGGCCACGCCGCTCCGGGGTGTACGCATCGTCGTCTACCACAAGGGCTGGACCTACATGAACCACTGGCTGGGGCTGGACGAAGTCGATGCGCTGGAGCCGGTGCCCGGTGTGCCGCCTTCCACGTCGCACCTGGCGCAACTGCTCGCCAAACTCAAACAACAGCCGGTGTCCATGGTGATTTACGCAGCCTACCAGGACCCGCGGGCTTCCGAATGGCTGGCGAAGCAGGCGCATATCCCGGCGGTGGAACTACCCTTCACCGTGGGCGGCACCGATGGCGCCAGGGATCTGTTCGGACTCTATGACGACACCCTCAAGCGCCTGCTTGCAGCGGCCGGCAAGTCTGGTGAAAAAACCACGCAGGAGCCATAAGCCATGCATTTCGATGGACTGGAAATGAGCATTCTCGGGCCGGCTTTCCTGGCCGGCTTACTGGTGTTGTCGACACACGTGCCGATGGGTATCAAGGTGCTGGAACGCGGCATCGTCTTCATCGACCTGGCCATTGCACAGGTGGCAGGTGTCGGCATCATTGCTGCCGATGCACTCGGCCTGCCCCTGCACGGCATCAGCGTACAACTGGTTGCTACCGGGACGGCAGTCGCCGGTGCCCTGTTACTGGCCTGGACCGAGAAACGCTGGCCGCAGTCGCAGGAAGCCCTGATCGGCATCCTGTTCGTGCTCGCCGCCAGCGTCGGGATTATCCTGCTCAGTCACAACCCGCACGGTGGCGAATACCTCAAGGACCTGCTGGTCGGCCAGATCCTCTGGGTACAACCAGTGCAACTGATCCCGATTGCGATCCTGTATGCCGTAGTGCTTGCCATCTGGTTCAGCCTCGGCAGACAACTCAGCGGCGTCGCGTTTTACCTGTTGTTTGCCATTACCGTCACCGCCTCGGTGCAACTGGTGGGCGTCTACCTGGTGTTTGCCAGCCTGATCATTCCGGCACTCGCTGTGCTGCGCCATCGTCGCAAACGCCTGCTGGCGGGCTACGCACTGGGTGCCAGCGGCTATGCCGGTGGTCTGGTATGCTCGGCACTGTTCGACCTGCCGACCGGTGCGGTCATTGTTTGCGTGATCGCCATCCTGTCGGTGGTCTATGCGCGTTGTCTCATAAAAAAAGGTAACCGAAGGGAAGAAGCCGTCAGATACGTTGCCTCAAATTAGAGCTAACTTTGACATTTAGGATGGTGAATCTGAGTCTCTTCTCAATGGTTTTCTTGAGTATAAAGTGATGGAGGGACAAGTGAAGCTTTTGGAGATGAATTTTGCTCTCTTCAGAGATGTGTTCAGACTCCAGTAGTCGCTGATAGGGGATTTTAGGCGGATCATATTCACGGAACACTTTGGGTGACGACACGATTAATTGAATACCTGGACTTCCCGTATGTTGCCCAGGCTTTTGCAATACAGCGAGAGGTCATCCATAAAAAAACAAGGCCGGTTTTATACCTGCCATTGCCAACAGGCGCCAGCAGTCCCGGTGCCAGCCCCTCACAGCACATCATTGGTGAGAGCTTGATTTCGCCCTGATTGACGGACATCTCCGACTGAACCTAAAGGCTTCCGACCGGTCCTAGCACTCAACAATGAAAAGAAAACAAGGTGGACATAACTAATATGAATAGACTCTACGGAATCGGAAAATACCTTGTCGGCAGCCTGGTTCTCTCTACGCTGTTCTGGCTGCAAGCGGCGGCTCACGCAGCATCCGACAATCCCAATGAACTTCGCGCGACTTTGACGAACGGCCTGCGAGTGGTGATTGTGCGCAACGACCTGGCACCGGTGGTGACCACTGAGCTGAATTATCTGGTTGGATCCGATGAGGCCCCGCAGGGCTTTCCGGGGATGGCCCATGCCCAGGAGCACATGATGTTCCGCGGCAGTCCCGGGCTCTCTGCCGCGCAGCTTGCCAACATCTCCGCCGCCATGGGCGGTGAGTTCGATGCCGATACCCAGCAGTCTGTCACCCAGTACTTTTTCACGGTGCCTTCGGAGGACTTAAACGCAGCACTGCACATCGGTGCTTTGCGGATGAGCGGGGTGCTGGACAATGAAGCGCTGTGGGACAAGGAGCGCGGCGCTATCGAGCAGGAGGTGGCGAGAGATCTTTCAAATCCGGAGTACGTGATGTACAGCCGCTTGTTGGCGGCCATGTTTGAAGGAACCCCCTATGAGCATGATGCGCTGGGGACCCGGGCATCGTTCGACAAAACCACAGGCAAGATGCTCAAACAATTTCACGAAACCTGGTATACGCCCAACAATGCCATCCTGATTGTGGTGGGCCACGTCGAGCTGCAGGAAACCCTGGCCAAGATCAAACAGCTGTACGGTCCGATCCCGGCGCGCAAGCTGCCGCCACGCACCAGAGTGAAACTTCGCCCGGTGAAGCCGCAGTGGCTACACATGAAAACGGACTCGCCTTACGGGCTGACCGCCATCGCCTACCGCATGCCCGGTTATGACAGCAAAGACTATATGGCAAGCCAGGTATTGGCCGACGTAATGAACAACACGCGCGGTCGGCTGTTCGATCTGGTCACCGACGGCAAGGCGCTGGAGATCGGATTCGAAAACGCCCCCCTGCCCCATGCGGGCATGGGCATCGCCTACGCCGCTTTTACCAAAGGCGCCGACAGTGATGCCTTGATGAAGGCATTGCAAAAAACCCTGGCCAAGATCGTTCGTGACGGAGTGGACCCCGACATGGTCGCTGCGGCCAAGCGTCAGGGGCGGGTTAATTTCGAGGTCAAGAAGAACTCGATCCCTGGTCTAGCGTCGGTCTATTCCCAAGCGCTCGCCGTAGAGCATCGGCAAACGCCGGCCGACGACCTGGCAGCCATCGAACGGATAACTGTAGCCGATGTGAATCGAGCGGCCAAACGCTATCTGGACACCGCCAAGGTCGTGCGTGTCACCCTGACTCCGCAGAGTTCAGGAAAGGCCCGCGCATCGCAGGGATTCGGCGGCAAGGAGTCATTCACTCCGGGCAAGACCAAACCGGTGTCCTTACCGGATTGGGCTCGCCGGGCCTTGGGGAAATTGAATGTCCCGGCTTCGGCCATAAACCCGGTTGTCAAAGTGTTTCCCAATGGCTTGAAGCTCATCGTGCAACCGGAGACTATCAGCAACACAATCAACCTATACGGGCGCATCCATAATCGTCCTGACGTGGAAGAGCCGAAAGGCCAAGCAGGCGTCGACCAGGTACTGGATCGATTGTTCAATTATGGCTCTAAGCACCTGGATCGCGTTGCCTTCCAGAAGGCACTGGACCAGATCGGCGCCAACGAATCGGCCGGAACCAACTTCTCTTTGACAGTGCTGGCTCCGCAGTTCAATCGTGGCGTCGAATTATTGGCCGACAACGAATTGAGTCCGGCCCTGCCGGAACATGCCTTCCAGGTTATTCGCAGCCAACAGGTACGTGCCGTTGCCGGCAAACTGGGCAGCCCTGGTTTCCTGATGGGCCAGGCGCTGAAGCGTGGTATGTTCCCGGCCACGGACCCCAGCCTGCGGCACGCCACGCCGGCTACCGTGTCCAGCTTGTCGCTGG
Organism: uncultured Thiohalobacter sp.; assembly: GCA_964469575.1. Taxonomy (GTDB): domain Bacteria; phylum Pseudomonadota; class Gammaproteobacteria; order DSM-19610; family DSM-19610; genus Thiogranum. The sequence continues at coordinate 1 of CAYYAP010000007.1, read as the reverse complement.
C